>JBBIQR010000196.1:0-9337 GCA_037442245.1 Candidatus Solibacter sp.
GAAGCCCACCGCCGTCCACACCGCCACCCGCCGGCTGCCGAACCGCGTCACCAGCGCGCCGCACAGCGGAATCGCCGTGACGCTCCCGATCGCCGCGCCCAGCAGGCACAGCCCCAGCGTGCCGTCGCGCAGAGCCAGCGCGCCCTTCATGCCGGCGATGCGTGAGACCCACGTCGAAACCACCAGCCCGTGCACCAGGAACGCCGCCAGCACCCCGAGGAACGCGCGCGTGCCGCCGCCGGTCCGCGGCAACTCTCCGAACAGCGCCGCCGCCGAAGGCGCCGCCCGCAATTCCACTTCCGGCGTCACTGCACGCTCCCTTCCGCGCCCGCGGTGGCGAAGAACGTCACCGAATCGGTGCGGATCTTGTCCCACTCGCGCAGCGCGAATCCGTGGGATTCAAAGAAGAGCCGGATCTTGGTCGTGTTCCAGCCCAGCAGGTCCTCGAGGATGGGCACCAGCACGCTCAGCGTATCGTCGCTCAGTACCGTGCGCGACGCCACCTGCGTGATGTAGCGGTTCTCGCTGACCGCGATGGTCAGCCCGTCCAGACGGTTCACGTGCAGCATCACGTGCAGGTCGCTGCTGCCGTCCCCCACATACACCAGCCGGTCGTAGGAAATCGGTGCGCTCTGCCGCATCCGGTCCACTACCGCCACCTTGCCGTAACCGGCCGGCAGCGACACGATCGACTGAATCTCGCCGGTCCCCGGATGATAGCGGAACTCGGTGCCGAAAATGTGGTCCGGCGGCACGATGCCCTCCAGCGCCGATTCGATCACCTCGCGCGGCGCCGCCGAAACCACGTAGAACGCGAACCGGTGCCCGTCGATATCCTGGAGCAGTTCGGCCAGCAGCGGGATATTCGCTTTCAGCCGCACCCGCTTGCCGACCTCGATCAGGTGCTCGCGCCGCACCTTGCGGAACTCCGGATCGTGCAGCAGAAGATAGGCCAGTTCGCCGCCCTGTTGCACCAGGTGAATCTCCGATAAGCCGGCCACCCGTTCGTGAAAATCCCGGACGCCGATCATCTCCGCCAGCACGTTGCCCGAATCGTGAAAGCTCAGTGTCTGGTCGAAATCGCTGAACAGCAGATAACTGCGCGTTGCCCTAATGTCTTTCATCTTCTTCTCCTTTTCCGAAAACACGGATCCCTCGATTGGATTGCGAAGGTGGAAAGCTACGGGGCTGGGGGGCGCAGGAACCGCGCCCACGAGTATGGGATGTAAAGCTAGTATAGCAGGTTGCGCGCAGAATGCAAAAGCTGTTATAACAACTTTGAAACAAACATGCCGCACAACATCCCCAAGTACCGCGACGTTCTCAACCAACTGCGGCTGGACATCCTCGAAGGACGCTACCGGCCCGGCCAGAAGCTGCCCGGCGAAAATGCGCTCGTGCGCCGCTTCGCCGTATCCCGCATCACAGTGGGCCACGCCGTGCGCGAATTGCAGCGCGGCGGATGGATCGACCGCGTGGCCGGGTCCGGAACCTACGTGCGCGCCGCGGCGCCCCAGGCGCTCGTCTTCGGACTGGTGATTCCGAACCTGGGCGAGACCGAAATCTTCGAACCGGTCTGCCAGGCTATCGCCGCCGCGCCGGACCCCGCCGGCCACGCGCTCCTGTGGCCGCACACCGGCGCGGGGCTGTCGCGCGAGGAGCAGGCGGTCGCGCTGTGCGCGGAATGCATCGCGCGCGGCGTCGCCGGCGTATTCTTCGCGCCGCTCGAACTCAGCCCGCGGAGCCGTGAAATCAACCGGCAGGTGCTCCACATGCTGCGCGAGGCCCGGATTCCCGTGGTGCTGCTGGACCGCCGTCCCGAACCCGGCGAGGCAGCCGGGCACTACGACCTGGCCGGCATCGACAACTACCGCGCCGGCTTCCTCGCCGCCGCGCACCTGCGGCGTCAGGGCGCGAAGCGCATCGCGTTCGTGGGTTACGTCCACCAGGCGGATACCGTGCGCGCGCGCATCGCCGGCTATCGCGACGCGCTCGATGCGGCCGAACCGCCCCGCATCTTCCTCCTGCCCGAGGAAGAGCGCATGACCCTCGTCCCCGCCATGCGGAACTGCCGCGGCTTCGTCTGCGCCAACGACCGCGTGGCCGCCCGCCTGATGCACGCCCTGCTCGCCGCCCGCCGCCGCATCCCCCAGGATGCCGCCATCGTGGGCATGGACGACGTGCGCTACGCCTCCCTGCTACCCGTGCCCCTGACCACCATCCATCAGCCCTGCGGCGAAATCGGCGAATCCGCGCTGCGCCTCATGCTGGACCGCCTCGACCGGCCGCAACGGCCCGCGCGCGAGGTCCTCGTCGATTGCGAGCTCGTGCCGCGCGAATCCTGCGGGGAGCAACTGGCGCCGCCCGCCCCCTCCGCCGCTCAGCGCATCTCGATCGCCGCGCGCAGCGCGCGTAAGGTGTCGCCGCTGCCCGCGAAAACGTCCGGCGGGAAGCGCCGGTAGCCCAGCATCTGGGAGTAGATCGAGCTTTCGTCGCTCACGTTGAGCGCTAAGCCGGCCATATATTGCAGCCGCAGGTTGCTGTCGTAGTTGATCTCGGCGTCGCGCAGCCAGGGCTTCAGATCCTCGTACCGCCCGGCGTAGGTGGAAAGCATCTGGGCGGCGCTGCTGAAGCCGGCCTCCCGCAGGCTGGCCGCGATGCGCTGCCCATCGGGGCGGTCGAGCCGCGCCTGAATCGCGTCCACGTCGATGCGCGCCGGCTCCACCTGTCCCAGCAGCACGATGTCGTAGCCGCCTCCGGAGATATCGTTGCCCCAGATCGTGCCGTTCGGAAATACCTCGAAGAACGTCGCGATCTCGCTCTTCACCGTCGCCGGATCGCTTTCGTAAAGCGGTACCCATTGGGTCACGACGCCTCCCGGATTCAGGTGCCGCCGCACCAGTTCGAAGTACTCCTTCGAGTAGAGCGTGGCGCTGCCCTTGACCCACGGGTGGATCGGATCGCTGGTGATGATGTCGAACTTCTCCGGCGTGGTCAGCACGAAATGCCGCGCGTCGTCATACACGATCTTCGTCCGCGGGTCGTTCATTACGTTGTAGTTCTGCCGCCCGAAATACTTGGTGGCCACCGGCGGAATCAGCGGCTCCATCTCGCAGATCACGATCTTCGAGACCGTAGGGTGTACCACGAAACTGCCCGCCGTCACGCCCGCGCCGAACCCTACCACCAGGACCGACTTCGGCTCCTTGTGGAAGAGCGCCGGCATGTGGCCCAGCATGCGCTGCAGCCGCATGTCGTAGCTCTCGGTGGAGGCTTCCACCTTGCCGCTGACGTGGAATTGGATGGCCCCGTCGTCCCACTCCGTGATCGCGATCGACGAGTTGATGCCCTCGCCCGTGTAGAGCACCTGCGAGCGGTTGAGCGAGGTCATGATGCGCCGCCCGTAGGCGATCAGCTCGCCCGGCACCGGCGCGACGCCGCGCGCCAGCAGGACCGCCGCCACCACCGCCGCGATCATCGCCGCCGCGCGCGCCGGACGCAGTCCGCCGGAGGCGAGCACGCACACGCCGCCCGCGCCCGCCATCAGGATGAGCAGGCTCTGCGCGCGGCCGGTGCCGATGGCCGGGATCAGGATCAGGCTGAAGCTCAGCGCGCCCACGATCGCGCCGAAGGTGTTGGCGGCGTAGATGCCCCCCACCAGGCGTCCGGAATCGCCTTCGCTCCCCGCCGCCGCCGCCAGCGCCAGCGGGAAACTCGCGCCCCATAGCAGCGCCGCCGGCAGGATCGCCCACAGGCACCGCGCCATATCGACCTGGAACGTGAACCACGGGCCGGTCGAGATCAGCGGATTCACCGGCCAGTAGGGCAGCGAGCCGGCCAGTTGCCAGGCGGTCCAGGCGATCGCGCCCGCCAGCGCCATCTGGCTCCACCCGAGCAGCGCGCGCGGTTCGCGGGAGCCGCGCGCGAGCACCGCGCCGATGCTCGAGCCGGCCGCCAGGCCCACCAGGAAAACCGCCAGGATGATCGAGAACGTGTAAACCGTCGCCCCCAGCATCAGCCCCAGCAGCCGCGTCCAGATCACTTCGGCGCCCAGCGCGCCGGCGCCCGAGAGCCCGATCGTCACGTACACCGGCCACGCCCCGGCGGCCAGCCGCGGGACACCGTCGTCCTTCGGTGCGTCGAACCCGGGAGCGCGCCGCGCCAGCGCGAAGCTCCCCAGCCCCGCCGCCAGATTCAGCGCCGCCGCCGCGAACGTGGCGGTGGCCATGTCGAACACCCGCAGCAGCACGAAGCCGGCCAGCAGACACCCGGTGACCGCCCCGATGGTGTTCGCCGCGTAAAGCGTGCCCATCCACGAGACGCCCTCCGGCGAGGTCTTCAGCCAGCGCGAAGCGGCCGGTAGCGACGCGCCCATCAGGAACGTCGGCGGCAGCAGGCACAGCCCGCTCACCAGCGCGCGCAGCAGGATCGCGGGGAATCCGTGCCCCACCGCCGCCGTGTACACCGAATCCACCAGCGGCATCGCGAAGAGCACCCCGACCCCGCACGCCGCGATGCCGAACTCGATCTTGCCGTACACCCGCAGCGGATGTTCCTTGGCGAACGGCAGGCGCCAGAGCAGCAGGCTCCCCGCGCAGAGTCCGCCCATGAACGTCGCCAGCAGTACGCCGAGCGAGACCGCGCTCGACCCGATCACCAGTTGCAGCAACTGGTACCAGACGATTTCGTAAATCAGCGCGGAGCAGCCGCTGGCTGCGAACAGCAGGACCAGCAGAGGCAGGTAGCGGCGCGGCGCACCGGCCGTGGCGAGAGGGCTGGGCATGGGTTTGGACTAATCCGCATGATACCGTAGCGCACGCCCGGCCCTCCCGGCCGCTAGAACCGGAAGTAGGCCTCGAACTGCCACAGACGCCGGCTGTTGCCCCCCGGATTGAACATGCCCGTGATGGCGCCGAAGTTGGTGGCGGTCGGGCTCGTCACCGGATTGCCGAAATCGGGGTGGTTGAACAGGTTGACCGCGTTGGCGCGGACTTCGAGCGACTTCTTCTCCGTGAAGCGGATCATCTTCCCGATCTTGAAGTCGAGGTTCCACACCCCCGGACCCGAGAAGTAGTTCCGCTGCAGCGTTCCCAGCGTGCCCGCCGCGGGCATGAAGAAAACCTGCCCGGCAAAGGGCGCCGCACCGTCCGGCGCGACCGCCCGGCCATCGACCGGGTTCTTCGCCGAATCGGGAACCATCATCGGCCCGTTCCCCGTCATCCGGTAGCTCCAGAACTGGTCCAACTGCGACTTGTCCAGGAACGTGTTCATGGTGTTGTAGCCGGAGCGCACCGCGCGGTTCAGCGTGCCGCGTCCGGAGTAGATACCGAACGGGGAGCCGGTCTGCATCGTATATATTCCGGCCACGCTCCAGCCCTCCACGATCTTGTCCACGATGGCGTTGCCGGGAGCGAACTTCCGCCCTTTGCCGAACGGCAGTTCCCAGTAGCCGTTGGCCTTGAACACGTGCGTGATGTCGTACGCGTAGAGCCGGCTGCGCTCCAGTTTGGCGTTGTTGATGTCCAGGAACGGCTCGAAGTCGGTCTGCTGATCCCCCTGCGCGTCGCCCAGAATCCGGGAGTACGCGTAGTTCGCCTGCAACTGGAAACCCTTGGCGAAGCGGCGCGTGACATCCACCACCACCGCGTTGTAGTCGGCGTTGCTGTAGTTGGTCAGCACGTTGCCGCCGAGAATGTTCGGGTTGGGGAAGAAGTTGGTGCTGCCGTTGATGCCGGCTGCCTGGTAGTAATACGCCAACTCGCCGACCTGCCCCGTTTGGATGTAGCTGAGGATCGTGCCGTTGGTCAGGTATCCGCCGTTCGGCAACTGGCTGAAGAAGGGAATCGGCACGCTGCCGGGCACGTTGGCGTTGTATCGCGGATCGAAACTGCCTCCGTTACGCTGCGCCGCCAGCCCGTTGTTCTGCGCCTTGATGAAGTCCGGCAGCAGTTGGCCGATCACCACCTGGTTGTAGTCGATGCCGCGCACGGCTTTGGTCTGGTGGTTGCCCACGTAGCGAACCTCGAACAGGGTCTGCTTCAGTGTGCGCTGCACCCCGATGTTCCACTGCTGTACGTACGGCGTCACCAGCCCCGGGTCGGGCAGAGCCATCGCCGAACCGCGGCTCAGCGCGTAGTTATCGGCCAGGGTACGCGGCACCTTGAACGTGGGGGTCGCGATAGCCGGCGGGTTGGCCACCGTGCCCACCACGCCGCTCGCGGCCACCGCGGACTGAAGCCCCGCGTTCGTGGATTGGCTGTTATCCACCGAGCGGATAATGTTGTCGTTGACGTAAGCCAGGGAGTAGCCCGCCCGGATCGCCCACTTGCCTTCCCCGGTCGGATCCCACGCCAAACCGATGTTGGGCGCGAAATTGTTCAGGTCCTTCTTATACCATTGCCGCCCCACCGCGCCGCCGGCGAAGTCCAATACCGTGTTGGGATCGAACACCGCGGCCAGCGGATTGTTATTGTTCAGCACCGGAAACAGCGCCAGCGCGTCGCGCTCATCCACCGGAGTGTAGTAGTCCCAGCGCAGCCCCAGCGTGAGGGTGAGCCGCCGGTTCAGCTTCCAGCTATCCGTGCCGTAGAACGCGTAGTTGTCCTGCATCAGGTGCCGCCGGTTGCCGTAGCCGGGGACGAAACCGCTGGTGCGCGTCTGCACGTTGAACGTCTGGCTGTAGCTGGAGACGTAGCCCGCCAGCAGCGAGAGCAGGCTGTTGGCCGCGCTCAGATCCGTCGCGCTGATGCCCGGCAGCATCGCGCTGGTCAGCGCCGGATTGCCCCCCAGACCCAGCGTATAGGTCGGCGTGATACCCGCGTCGTTGAAGGACTCGATGCGCGTGCGCTGCGTCTGGAACCCGAACTGCACCGTGTGCCGGTCGTGCACCCAACTGGCGTTGTCGGAGAGCACGTACGTGTTGGTGTTCCGTCCCTGGGTGCGGAACATGTTCACCGGGTTGGTGATCAGGGTCGGAGCCACGTAGAACTTGGGTACGTCCTGCGACGCCAGGAAGATGCCCGGCGCCAGGTTCATGCCGAAGCGCACCTCGTTGGTCAGGGTGGCTTTCGGAGTGGACCGCCACGCGCCGGTGAGCATCTTCACCGGGTTGTTGTTCTGCACCGTCGGCGCCAGATCGAACGTGGTCTGCGCATCGTTGCGGTCGAGCACGTCGCGGTTCCACATGAATGTTCCGGTGAAGGTGTTGCGCGGCGACAGCAGGTAATCGCCCTTGAACGTAAAGTTGTCGCGCACGCGGTTGTTGCGCGCGTTGTACCGGTAGCCCCCGGTATTGCGCAGCAGCGACGCCGAGGAATCGCCGTTGCTGAAATTGTTGATCTGGCTCGCGCCCGGCACCTTGGCCAGAATCCCGGCCATGGTGGGATCGATCTTCTGATTCATGAGCTGCAGAATGTTGGCCTTCTGCGCGTTGCCGCCGGAATCCTTGTACGTGAAGATCCCGTTGCGCGCGTCGCTGGTCAGAATCGTCGTGTTGTAGGTGCTCTGCTGGTGCAGCCGGAACGCCTCGTAGTTGGTGTAGAAGAACAGCTTGTCCTTGATCAGGTGTCCGCCCAGCGAGCCGCCGAGCTGGTTCTGGTTCAGAAACGGAATCTTCGTGCCGGACTGGTTGTTGAACCACGTGTTGGCCGCGAAATAGTTATTCCGGTTGGACCAGTACGCGTTGCCGTGATACTCGTTGCCGCCCGACGGAGTGACGAACGCCACCTGCGATGACCCGCCGTAGGAAGAAGAATTCGCGTTGGAGGTGGAAACCGTGACTTCGGCCACCTGATCCAGCAGCAGCAGGTTCGGCAGATAATCCACATCGTTCGTACGGATGAAGTTGTCCTGGATGTTCATCCCGTCGATCGTCACATTCACGTACGTGGGGCGCTGCCCGTTGATGGTGGTCGAACCGTAGCTGTAATTGATGCCCGCCTGCGTCTGCAAAAAGCCCAGCGGACTGCGGTTCAGCACCGGCAGGTTGCCGATCTGCGTCTTGCCGATCGTCGTCGAGACTTCCGCATTCGACGTCTGCACCGCGGTCGTCGCTTCCGTGACCTCGACCGTCTGCACCACGCCCCCCACTTCCAGTTTGACCACCGGCACGTCGGTCGCGCGCCCAGGGTCCACTTTAAGCCCGCCTACCACCGCTCGCTTGAAGCCGTTGGCTTCGATCACCAGATCGTAGGTGTTGGAGGGAACCGTGACGATCGTGAAATCGCCCTGCGGCGTCGTCTTGGTGGTGAAAACGGGAGTGGAGCTTCCCGTCAGGTTCAGCGATACATCCGCATCCGGCACCGCTGCACCCGTGGAATCGACCACGGTTCCGGTGACGCGTCCGGTAACCTGCGCATGCAAACCGGCGGCTGCCGCAAACAATGCGGCGGCCCCGAGCAGACTTCTCAGGTTCATGTTGTGACTAACCTTTCCAAACAAGAAGCTGCGGGAAAGACCTGACCCGCAGACATACCTTCAGAGAGTTAAAGGTATTGTAGCCCTATTGAGCTATATTTGCTGGAAGCGATTGTAATCGATTTTGCGGGGATTTTGGACAGTATCGTTCGTACTGACCGTCGGAAAGAGCAGGGTAGGCTTCCCAGCCTACCCTGCTTTCTGGTGGGATATCCTACACGTGCGCAAGCTGCGGCGCGCCGCGGTGTTCCATGGGGACAAGGTCGCGCTTCTCCGCGCCGATGTAGATCTGGCGCGGACGGGCAATCTTCTGATCCGGATCCTGCAACAGTTCCTGCCACTGCGCCAGCCAACCGACCGTGCGCGGGATGCCGAAGAGCACCGTGAAGTGATCCGGCGTGAAGCCCATCGCCTGGTAGATGATGCCCGAGTAGAAGTCCACGTTCGGATACAGCTTGCGCTTCACGAAGTATTCGTCGTTCAGAGCGATCTTCTCGAGTTCGACGGCGATATCCAGCTTCGGATTCCGCCCGGTCACCTGGAACACCTCGTCCGCCGTACGCTTGATGATGCGGGCTCGCGGATCGTAGTTCTTGTACACCCGGTGCCCGAAGCCCATCAGCTTCCGCTTGCCATCCTTGACCTGCGCGATGAAGGACGGAATGTGATCCACGCTGCCGATTTCGTCCAGCATGCGCAGCACTTCCTCGTTCGCGCCGCCGTGCAGCGGCCCGGAAAGCGCCGCGATCGCCGCCGCCGTGGTGGCGTACGGGTCGGCCATGGAACTGCCCACCGCCCGCATCGTGTTGGTGCTGCAATTCTGCTCGTGGTCCGCGTGCAGGATGAACAGCACTTCCAGCGCGCGCGATCACCGGATTGGCCGCGTAGTGCGGTTCCGTGCGCTTCCACAGCATGTTCATGT
>JBBIQR010000197.1:0-7784 GCA_037442245.1 Candidatus Solibacter sp.
TGCAATACGGCATGATCGGCACCGGCAGCCGCGGCAGCTATCTGCTCAAGCACCTCAAGGGCATTGATAACGGCCGCTGCGTGGCCTTGTGCGACATCAACCCGGTGAACCTCAAGCACGGCGTCGATACCATCGGCACCAACCCCAAAACCTTCTCCGATTACCGCGAACTGCTGGCTATGAAGGACGTGGATGCGGTCTTCGTCATCACGCCCCTGTTCGTCCACTTCCCCCTGACCCGCGACGCCCTGATGGCGGGCAAACACGTCTTCTGCGAGAAGTGCCTGGTCTTCAAGCCCGAGGAGGTACACGCGCTCCGCGCCCTCTCCGGCGAGCGCCCCAAGCAGGTTCTCCAAACCGGCCTGCAGCGCCGCTACAGCCAGTTCTACCAGCTCGTCAAGGATATGGTGGATAAGGGCGTCCTGGGCAACGTGCACCACATCCACGCGCAGTGGCACCGCAACATGATCAACAAGCCCAGTTCCTTGTGGACCATGAAGCCCGGCGGCGAGAAGAGCATCGCCAACTGGCGCGTCTTCCGCTCCATGTCCGGCGGCTTGACCGCCGAGCTGACCTCGCACCAGGTGGATGTGGCCGACTGGATGTTCGGCTCCTCGCCCGAGTTCGTCATGGGGCTCGGCAGCCTCGACATGCTCAAGGACGGCCGCGACGTCTACGACAACATCCAGCTCATCTACAAGTACCCCAACGGCCAGAAGCTCACCTACAGCTCCATCAGCACCAACGCCTTCCTGCCCTACTTTAACGGCAGCCGCGCGGAAATGGGCGAGATCATCATGGGCACCGACGGCACCGTCGAAATCACCGTCGGCGAGGACATTCATCACGCCATCGCGTGGTGGTACCGCGAGCCCCCCAAGGCCACCGACGCCGAAAAGAAGGCTTCCGAAAAGAAGTCCTTCGTCGCCGGAGCCACCATGGTGGCGGGCGGCGGCGCCAACGGGCCGATCCCGATCATGACCAGCGACCTCAACTTCAGCGGCAACGAAAACTTCCTCGAAAAGGAAGTCAAGTTCGCCAAGCGCTGGCTCACTTCCAAGGGCGTGATGGTGCAGGAAGAGCCGGTCAATCCGGTGGATACCGAGCTACAAAGCTTCTTCGAATCCTGCAAGACCGGACAGAAGCCCCGCGCCGACCTCGAAATCGGCATGAACGACGCCGTGGCCGTGATCCTCTCCAATATGGCCATGGACGAAGGCCGCAAAGTCTACTTCAACGAAATCGAGAAGATGGGCAAGGGCGCGCCCGTCCCGGCCAAGAAAGGCTGACCCCGCGCCGGGCGCGAGCCTTCTACGGCTCCCTCCCGGCGTACAGTTCCTCGATATCTTCTTTGAAGTTTTCCATGGCGCGGCTGCGCCGTACCTTCATGGTGGCGGTGAGTTCGCCGCGCTCGATCGAAAAATCCCGCCCCAGCACGCGGTGCCGCCGCACCTGCTCGAAGGGCGCGAGCTGTTTGTTCACCCGCTGCACCGCTTTGTGAATCTCCGCGAGCACCGGCGGCGCCTGCACCACTTCGTTGGCCGGACGCCCCCGCCATTCCTCCATGCCCTTGAGCGATTCCGCGGCCGAAGTGTTGATGGTGAACAGCGCGGTCAGAAACGGCAGGCGGTCGCCGATCAGCAGCACCTGGCTCACCAGCGGCTCGGTTTTGAACAGCGCCTCCACGCGGCCCGGATAGATCTTCTTCCCGGTCGAAGAAACGATCAGCTCCTTCTTTCGCCCGGTGATAAAAATGTAGCCGTCGTCATCGATGTGGCCGATATCGCCGGTGTGCAGCCAGCCCTCGCGCAGCACCTCCGCCGTGGTGGCCGGATCGTTCAGGTAGCCGGAAAACAGGCACACGCTGCGGATCAGGATCTCGTTTTCCCCGGAGATCCGCACCTCCACCTCCGGCAGCGGCTTGCCGATGCTGCCCGGTTTGGGCCGGTCCAGCGGATTGAGGCTCGCCACCCCGCCTTCGGTGAGTCCGTAGCCCTCGATCAGCGGCATCCCGATGGCCTCGTAAAATTCGGCCAGGTCCTTGCTCAGCGGCGCGGCTCCGCTCGCCGCCACCTTCAGCCTCCCGCCGAAACGCGCCCGCACCTTGTGAAAAAACAGCCGGTCGGCCAGCGCCAGCGGAACCCGGATGTGGGGCGGCACCGCGCGTCCCGCGCGCCGGTACCGCGCCGCCGCCAGTCCCATGCCCAGCGCTCCGTAGAACGCCTTGCGCACCGGCGCCGGACGCTTGCGCAGTTCCGTGCAGATCGTCGAGTAGATCCGCTCCCACATGCGCGGCGGCGCCAGCAGGAGCGTGGGCCGCACCTTGCGGATCTCCTGCGGCAGCTTGAGCAGGCTCTCCGAAAAGGTCACCGGCGTGCCGCATAACAGCGGCAGGTATTCGATCACCACGCGCTGCGCGATGTGCGCCGAAGGCAAAAACGCAATCGTCGAATCCTGCGGCCCAAGCGGCAGCACGTGCGGTCCCATATGGATGTTGCCGACGATCGCCTGGTGCGTGACCAGCGCCATCTTGGGTTCGCCCGTGGCGCCGCTCGTCAGGTAGAGAATCGCCGTATCCCCGGGTTCGGCCGCGCCCCGCAGGCTCTCCCCCAGACCCGGATCGCGCTGCATCTCCGAGCGCCCCAGCGAACGCAGTTCGTCGAGCGAAAGCGCACCCTCGGCTTCCCCGGTCAGCAGAATCCAGCGCTCCACGGAAGCGTGCCGCAGCGTCCGCAGCGTCTTGGGGTCTTCGGCGAAGACGGCCCGCGCCCCCGCGCTCTCAATCGTCCGCACCAGGTCGGCCGGCGGGTATGAAGGATACATCGCGGCCGCCACCGAACCGTTCGTGACCACCCCCAGGTCCGCCAGGTAGAACTCCAGGCGGGTCTCCGAATTCAGCGCCACCACGTCGCCCTTGCCGATCCCCAGCGCGCGCAGTCCGGCGGCGATTTCGAGCGCCGCTTCCCGCCACTGCCGCCAGCTATAAACCAGATACTCCGCGCCCGACGGTTGGCGCAACGCCGGCGCGTCGCCGAAACGCTCGGCGGTCTGTTCCAGGACCTGATATAGGTTGCGGGGAGCCACTACGCAATTCTACACGCTGACCACCGGGCAGGGCGATTGCCGGATGATCGCGTAGGCGTTGGTGCGCAGCCGCCCGAAGGTGCCGGCGGCGCTGCCCCGGCCGATCACCAGCACGTCCGCGCCCAGCCGTCCCGCCGCGGCGCAGATCACCTTCGGCGCTTCGCCGGCCTCGAGTTGCACCGCGGCGTTCGTCCCGGCCTCCTGCTGCAGGCGCCGCAACTCCTCCCCGGCGGCTTCCCGTATCCCCGTCCGCCAGGAGCCGTCGGCTTCGTCGAGCGATCCCGCGTGGGCCGTCACCGCGTGCAGAATCGTCAGCTCGGCCTGAAATTCGCGGCTCAGCCACGCCGCCCAGGCCAGCGCGCGCCCCGATTGCGGCCCCAGATCCACCGCGCACAACACCCGCGCCATCGGCGCCAGCGGATGTCCCGGCGGCGTCTCCATGTGCACCCCGGTCCAGACCGGACAGTCGGCGTCGTGCAGCACCTTCGCCGTGTTCGAGCCGAGTATGAACTGCCGGAAGGGCCCATACCCATGCGTCGGCATGAGGATCGCATGGGCGCCTTCGCCATGAGCCAGTTCGACGATTTGCGCCGCCGGCTCCCCATTCAGCACCATGCGGCGGACCTTCACACCGCCCAGATGCTCGGCCGCGAAAGCCTCCAGTTCCTTTTCGGCCCCGTCGGCGCGGGTGCGGTACACGTCCACCACCATCGAGCCGGTGACTTCCATGCCGGCGATATCGGAGTACAGCGGCGGCAGGGCGTGAACCAGCAGAACTTCGGATTGAAAATGGAGGGCCAGCGAGCGCGCGCAGCGGGCCGCGCCCGGCGACCGTTCGGAAAAATCGATGGGCAGCAGCAACTTCGCCAGTGACAGCATGTGCGCCTCCTGCTTTCAGGATAGACCGATCTGAAATCGGAGGAAAGCTGTAACCCGCGACGGCCGGGACCGCCCTCCACAAAAAACCTTGACGCTGCGTTTGGCTTGATGGTATCGTTCTGTAAACATAACCTGGGATTAGTGCATAAATATGCCGTATTCCGGGTGTTCAGGGACTTTTTGCCCCATCTCGCTGGGGTTGTCAAAAAATTAACGGAACTCTCGGGCTGAAACCCCGAATAAGGAGACGACCATGCTTCGTCGCTCGGCTTTTCCACGTACGTTCACTCTCGCTTTCTTCGCCCTCCTGCTTGCCTCCTACCTCCAGGCGCAGGGCTTCGGCACCATCGTCGGCACCGTCACCGACCCCAGCGGCGCCGTAGTCGCCGGAGCCAAGGTCAAAGCCACCGACGAGAAAACCTCCGTCTCCCGCGAAACCATCACCAACGACCAGGGCTACTTCGTCCTTCCCTCCCTCCGCCCTTCCTCCTACGCCCTCGAATTCGAGGTCAAAGGCTTCGCCACCGCCATCCGCCGCGGCATCACCCTGCAGGCCGATGGCAGCGTCACCGTGAACCAGGCCGTCGAACTCCTCAAGTCCACCCAAACCGTCGAGGTCGCCGCCGATAGCTCCCAGGTCAATACCGTCACCGCCGCCGCCAGCGAAGTCGTCGACCAGCGCCGCGTCGAGGAACTCCCCCTCCACGGACGCAACGCCGCCAGCCTCCTGCTGGTCGTCGCCGGCGCCATCCCCGCCCCCTCCTCCGACGTCGATCAGGGCAACACCAAAACCTTCCCCACCACCGTCACCGTCTCGACCAACGGCGCCCGCCAGAACCAGGTCTCCTTCCGCCTCGACGGCGCCAACAACAACGACCTCTATACCAACGTCAACCAGCCCTTCCCCTTCCCCGACGCCCTCCAGGAGTTCAGCGTCCAGACCGCCAACTACTCCGCGCGCTACGGCGGCAACGCCGGCGGCGTCGTCAACGTGGTCACCAAGTCCGGCACCAACGATTTCCACGGCGACCTCTTCGAGTTCAACCGCAATGCCGTCTTCAACGCCCGCAACTTCTTCGCCGCCAAACGCGACCAGCTCAAGCGCAACCAGTACGGCGGCACCATCGGCGGTCCCGTCCGCATCCCCGGCGTCATCGACCGCCGCAACAAGGACTTCTTCTTCTTCGGCTACCAGGGCACCAGAATCCGCAACATCGGCAACACCTCGAGCGCCTTCTTCCCCACCACCGCCGATATGGCCGGCGATTTCTCCGCCGTCCTCAGCGCCTCCAATCCCGCCAACCCCTTCGCCAAGGCCACCACCGTCGTCGACCCCTCGAGCGGCCAGCCCTTCCCCAATAACCAGATCCCGGTCAGCCGCTTCGACCCCGCCGCCGTCAAGTTCACCCACTACATCCCCATCCTCCCCGGCGGCAACGGAAGAGTCTTCTACTCCGTCCCCCTCGCCCAGGACTTCGGCGAATACCTCGTCCGCGGCGACCACTCCTTCTCCGAGAAGGACCACATGTCCCTCCGCTACTTCAACGACCGCTTCCACAACACCGGCTTCCTCGACAACACCAACTACCTCGCCAACTCGAATTACTCCGTCATCCAGTCGCAGAACGCCCTGCTCAGCGAGACCCACCTGGTCGGCCCCGGCGCCCTCAACGAATTCCGCCTCGGCTTCTCCCGCGAAACCTCCAACCGCGGTCCCGCCCCCGGCTCCATCGGACTCGCCGACCTCGGCGTCAATATCTGGCAGCCCCCCTCCGCCAAAACCATCTCCGGACTTAACGTCTCCGGCTTCTTCAATCCCTCCCAGACCGACCCCGCCGACTTCATCCGCAATCAGTACCAGTTGAGCGACGAGTTCAACATGGTCCGCGGCAAACACAGCATCACCTTCGGCGGCTCCATCACCCGCGCCCAGGTCCTCCTGCGCAATCAGTTCCGTACCTCCGGCTCCTTCTCCTTCACCGCCGATGTCACCAACGACGCCCTCGCCAGCTACCTGCTCGGCTACGTCCGCACCTTCACCCAGGGCTACGGCGAATTCAAGGACAACCTCATGAACACCTACAACCTGTTCGCGCAGGATGACATCCACGTTTCCCGCCGCCTCACCCTCAATCTCGGGCTCCGCTACGAGCCCATGTACCCCTGGCACGAAACCAAGAACCGCATCGAACAGTTCAGCGTCAGCGATTACGCCGCCGGCGCCACCTCCCAGGTCTACGTCAACGCCCCCAAGGGCCTCCTCTTCCCCGGCGATACCGGCGTCCCGCGGTGGGGCGTCAACCCCAGCCTCAGCAACTTCGCTCCCCGCATCGGGTTCGCGTGGGACGTGATGGGCGACGGCAAAACCAGCGTCCGCGGCGGCGGCGGCACCTTCTACGACGCCATCCAGAACGGCATCTTCAATAACCGCTTCGTCGACGTCACCCCCTTCAGCCCCCAGTTCAGCCTCACCCAGCCGCAGGGCACCCTCAGCAATCCCTACCTCGGTTACACCGTCCCCTACCCGGCGCCCTTCCCGCCCCTCAAAAACACCGCCTTCCCCGGTCCCGTCCTCGCCATCACCTACGACCCGGCCAACGGCGGCAAGGAACTCACCCCCGTCATCTATAACTACGACCTCTTCATCGAGCGCCAGTTGACCGGCTCATGGCTGGTGCGCGCCGGCTACGTCGGCTCCCAGTCGCGCCACCTGCTCGAATCGCTCGAACTCAACCCCGCGGTGTACACGCCCGGCAGCAAGGCGTCCACCGATGCCCGCCGCTTCTTCCAGCCCTACGGCAGCATCTCCCAGGCCTCCATGGACATCAACTCCGGCTTCAATTCCCTCCAGGTCACCTTGCAGAAGCGTTACTCCCGCGGCTCCACCATCCTCTTCAACTACACCTGGTCGAAGTCCATCGACGACCTGCCCTACAGCCAGGGCATCACCGGCGTCGCCCAGGGCGGCAACTCCCCCATCCCGTGGAACTTCGCCGGACGCCATCAGGCCGACCGCGGTCCCAGCGAGTTCGATCATACCCAGCGCATGGTCGTCTCCTACGTCTACGAACTGCCCAAGTTCGCCAACCACGGCGCTCTCCTCCGCGCCATCGCCGGCGGCTGGCAGTGGAGCGGCATCCTCACCGCCCAGTCCGGCGGCCCGCTCACCATCATGGCCGGTAAGGACCAGTCGCAGACCGGTCTCGGCACCGACCGCGCCAACTACCTGGGCGGCGATCCCTACGGCGCCGGCGCCTGCACCAGCTCCAGCCTCTGCGTCCCGTGGCTGGTGCCTTCCGCCTTCGGCCTCCCCGGCACCGGCACCTTCGGCGGCGTCGGCAAAGGCTCGCTCCGCGGCCCCAATCTGCTCGGACTCGATACCGGCATCTTCAAGGAGTTCCTCCTCAAGGAACGCGCCCGCCTCCAGTTCCGCGCCGAGTTCTTCAACTTCACCAACCGCGTGAATTTCAATAACCCCAACGTCAGCCAGAGCGCCGGCGGCTTCGGCAGCATCACCTCCGCCGGCGACCCCCGCATCGGCCAACTCGCCCTCAAGCTCCTCTTCTGACGCCCCGTAGCGCAGGCCTCCCGGCCTGCCCAAACTTGCCCCGTAGGGTAGGCCTCCCGGCCTACCCATTCCTGCTAAAGTGGACGCCATGCCGCGCGTCCTCCCCTGCCTGGCCGCCGCAATCTCCCTCTGCGCCGCCGATCTCCCCCCGTTCCGCGAAACCATCATCACCGACTCCCTCGCGATGGGCTACCAGATCGTCGCCGCCGACCTCAACCGCGACGGACGCCCCGACCTCATCGAAGTCGACGAG
>JBBIQR010000197.1:7794-9335 GCA_037442245.1 Candidatus Solibacter sp.
GCCGCCTGGATTGAACGCCGGGAAGGCGCATACCTGATAGAGTGGACGCCATGTTGCGCGTTCTGCTCTGCGTGGCGGCAACCACGCTCTCCGCCGCCGACTTCCCCCAATTCCGCGAGACCGTGATCACGGATTCGATCAAGATGGGTTACCAGATCGTCGCCGCCGACCTGAACCGCGACGGCCGCCCAGACCTCATCGAAGTCGATGAGCGCGGTACCGAACTCGCCTGGTACGAGAATCCCACCTGGCAGCGCCACGTCATCGTCAGCGACGTCCCCCGCACCATCAACCTCGACGTCTACGATTACGATGGCGACGGCATCCCCGAAATCGCCATGGGCTACCACTTCGAGACCACCCCCGAAAAAAGCATCGGCAACCTGCTCATCCTCAAAAGCGGTCCCGATCCCCGCCAGCCCTGGACCGCCCGCGAAATCGACCGCATCCCCACCATCCACCGCATCCGCTGGATCGATCTCGCCGGCAACGGCAAAAAGGTGCTCCTCGCCGCCCCCATGATCGGCGCCAAATCCACCCCGCCGGATTACTCCGGCGCCGTCCCCGTCTACCTCTACCGCCCCGGCGAGTGGAAGCGCGAGCTCCTCACCGATCTCCCGCGCGGCGTGCTCCACAGCATCACCCCGGTCCATTTCCGCGGCCGCGGCGAGCAGCTCATGACCGCGGACTTCCTCGGTATCCGCGTCTTCCTCCCCGGCGGCCCCGTCACTCTCTCGCGCGGCGATCCCCGCCCCTGCCCGCAGTGCGGCTCGAGCGAAATCAAAATGGGCCGCCTCGGCAAGCGCCGCTTCATCGCCGCCATCGAACCCTGGCACGGCAACCAGATCGTCGTCTATACCGAGGAGGGCCGCGAGTGGCGCCGCCACGTCCTCGTGGATTCCATGACCAACGGCCACGCCCTCGCCGTCGGCGACCTCAACCACGACGGCCGCGATGAAATCGTCGCCGGCTTCCGCGGCCAGGGATTCCAGCTCTGGATCTTCACCGCCGACGACCCCGCCGGCGCCCACTGGACCCGCCACACCCTCGACCCCGGAGGCATCGCCGCCGCCGATTGCAAAATCGACGACTTCGCCGGCAACCACCGCCCCGCCATCGCCTGCTCCGGCGCCTCCACCCACAACATCAAGCTCTATACCGCCCCTTGAGCCGGCTCAACTGCCGCCGGTCGCGCTTCGACGGCCGCTTCTCGTGCTCGAAGTCGAACCGCGGCGCAGCCCGCCTCGCCTCCGCCTCTTTCTCCCGCGCCTCCCGGCTCTCGGCCGTTTCGCGGTACAACATTTGCGCCGCCGCCGCCGGACCCCGCGTCTCGCTCAACCCAAGCACATCGATCCCGAACTCGCCGCCCTCGGTCCGCACCCGCAACCGGTCGCCCACCCGTACTTCGCGCGAGGGCTTCGCCGCCACTCCGTTGCTCGCGACCCGCTCCAGTTCGCATGCCCGCGCCGCAACCGATCGCGTCTTAAAAAATCGCGCCGCCCACAGCCATTTATCGATCCTCATCTCCGCCGCACCCGGCC
>JBBIQR010000198.1:0-9283 GCA_037442245.1 Candidatus Solibacter sp.
CAAAAAGGCTTCCTGACGGCGTGAGAGGTCTCCGGCATCAGCCGCCACTCACTTCACCCCCACGGAGTCCACCGCGCCCGTGGTGAAATGCGCGCGGCGGTTTTTCTGCCAGCAGGATTCCGCGGATTCCGTGCATTGCGGCTGCTCCTTGCCGAAACTGACCGTCGAGAGCCGCGACGCCGGGACGCCGAGCCGCACCAGGTAGTCGCGCACCGAAGCGGCGCGCCGGTCGCCGAGCCCGAGGTTGTATTCGGCCGACCCGCGCTCGTCGCAATGGCCTTCGATCACCACCGCCGCGCCCGGGAAATCCGCGAAGATCGCTTTCAGCGCGTCGGCGTCCCGCGCCAGGACTCCGGTCGAATCGCCGCGAACCTCATATTGGTCGTAATCGAAGAACACGTCCGCGATCTCCCCGCCGATGCGCTCATCCAGCGTCCGGACCGGCCCCGCGGGGGTCTCCGGTGGTGGAGGCGGCGGAGGAGGAGGCGCCGTGACCGAGACGGTCGCGCCGGCGTCCACTGTGCCGCCCGGACCCGTAGCGTGCAACCGGTACGTGGTCGAGTCCGCCGGGGAGACGCGGCGCGAGCCTTCGCTCGGGACTGGCCCGATCCCCGGTTCGAGCGACGCGCCCGACGCGCGGTCCACGCTCCAGTGCAGCACCGCGGATTCTCCCCGCTGGATTGTGGACGGCTCGGCGGCGAACAGGCGGACGGCGGGCGGTTCCGCGGTTGCGGCGCCCGCGCCGCTATCCGGCTGGAAGGGCGGAGGCGGCGTGGACTCAAGCGGCTTCTTCGTCCCACATGCGGCCGCGAAGCCGAGCAGGGCGGATAGCATCGCGGCGGCGGCTCGTTGGCGGCGGCTCATCGCGTTCCCTCTCCCAGTATCCGGCAATTCGCTCGCCGCGGCGCGTCGATTCAGGTAGAATCGTGCTCGGCGGAGCAGCCTCCGCTCGGACACACTTCGACCTTCCAGGAGGGAACCGCAATGCAAGTCCAACCTCTCGAAACCGGGCTCGGCGGCATGCCGCTGAACCTGAAACGCCGCTACCAGAACTACATCGCCGGCGAATGGATGGCGCCGCTGTCGCAGAGTTACTTCGAGAACATCACGCCGGTCACCGGCAAGGTGCTGTGCGAGATTCCCCGCTCCAACGCGGCCGATATCGATCGCGCGCTGGATGCGGCACACGCCGCGCGCCGCGAGTGGGGCCGGACCTCGGCCGCCGGGCGCGCCCGCGTTCTGGAACAGATCGCCGATCGCATGGAGCAGAACCGCGAACTGCTGGCGACGGTGGAAACGTGGGACAACGGCAAGCCGATCCGTGAGACCACCGCCGCGGATATTCCGCTCGCCATCGACCACTTCCGCTATTTCGCCGGCGCCATCCGCGCGCAGGAAGGCTCCATCTGCGAAATCGATTCGACCACCGTGGCGTATCATTACCACGAGCCGCTGGGAGTGGTGGGCCAGATCATCCCGTGGAACTTTCCCCTGCTGATGGCCGCGTGGAAGCTCGGTCCGGCGCTGGCGGCGGGCAATTGCGTGGTACTGAAGCCGGCGGAGCAGACGCCGCTCTCGATCCTGCTCTGGCTGGAACTGGTCGGCGACCTGCTGCCGCCGGGCGTGCTCAACGTGGTGAACGGGTTCGGGCTGGAGGCGGGCAAGCCGCTGGCGTCGAGTTCGCGCATCGCCAAGATTGCGTTCACCGGTGAGACCACCACCGGCCGCCTGATCATGCAGTACGCCTCGCAGAACCTGATTCCGGTGACGCTCGAACTCGGCGGCAAAAGCCCCAACATCTTCTTCGAGGACGTCATGGCCAAGGACGATGCCTTCCTCGATAAGGCCATCGAAGGGCTGGTCCTGTTCGCGCTCAACCAGGGAGAGGTCTGCACCTGCCCTTCGCGCGCGCTGGTGCAGGAGTCGATCTACGAACGCTTCATGGAGAGGGTGCTGCCGCGCGTCCAAGCCATCAAGCAGGGAAATCCGCTGGCCGCCGCGACCATGATCGGCGCGCAGGCGTCGAGCGAGCAGCTTGAGAAGATCCTCTCGTACCTGGACATCGGGCGGCAGGAGGGCGCGGAGGTCCTCACCGGCGGGCAGCGCGCGGTGTTCGAAGGCGAACTGTCCGGCGGCTATTACGTGCAGCCCACCGTATTCAAAGGGCGCAACAGCATGCGCGTCTTCCAGGAGGAAATCTTCGGACCGGTGGTCAGCGTGACCACCTTCCAGGACGACGACGAAGCGCTGGCTCTGGCCAACGATACGCTCTACGGGTTGGGCGCCGGAGTGTGGACGCGCGACATGAATCGCGCCTACCACTTCGGCCGCGAGATCCAGGCCGGGCGCGTGTGGACCAACTGCTACCACCTTTATCCGGCGCACGCGGCTTTCGGCGGCTACAAACAGTCGGGCATCGGGCGCGAAACGCACCACATGGCGCTCGAACACTACCAGCACACCAAGAATCAACTGGTGAGCTACAGCCCGAACGCGCTCGGCTTCTTCTGAGCGATCGGAGACCGCTGTGAACCCGCTACCCGAACAAGTGCTGGCCACGGAGACCGCGCTGGCGCTGATCGAAAAACTCAAGGCGCGCCACGGCGACCTGCTGTTTCACCAGTCCGGCGGCTGCTGCGACGGCAGTTCCCCGATGTGTTTCCCGCGCGGCGAGTTTCTGGTGGGGGACAGCGACGTGCAACTGGGCGAAATCGGCGGCGCCCCCTTCTACATGAGCCGCAGCCAGTTCGCGTACTGGAAGCACACGCAGCTCACGGTGGACGTGGTGCCGGGCCGCGGCGGCATGTTCTCCCTGGAGGGTCCGGAGGGCCTGCGGTTTCTCATCCGCTCGCGGCTGTTCCGCGACGAGGAGTACGCCGCCCTCCGCGACGCCGGCCGCGTCTGAAGCGGCGCGGGAAACGCTACAGTCCGGCGAGTTGCCAGGGCGCGCGGTATGCGCGGGTCAGCATGGCGTTGGCCTCATTGCTGTTGGTGAAGCGCTCGGCGGCACCGTCCCATTTCAGTTTCAAACCGGTGCGCAGCGCGATGTTGCCGATCAGGCAGGGGGCGGTGCTCTTATGCCCGGTCTCGATATCGCCCGCGGGGCGGCGCCGCGACTTCATCGCGTCCAGGAAATTGCGCACGTGCGGCGCGTGCTGCATGGAGCCGGAGCCGCGCTCGGCCACGGCGTCGCCGGTGAAGTAATTGCCGAAGCCGATCAGGTCGTCGTAGGCCTCGCGCGATCCGGCGGAGACGGCTTCGGCGTGGGCCGTCATCTGCGGGGTGATGGCGTAGCCGGCGCGGTCGATGAAGAGCGTGCCTTTCGTGCCCTGCAGCAAAACGCCGTAGCTGCCGAAGCTCTTGGCGCCGGGATTGCCGTCGGGGCCGAAGCTGTTGTGCGCCAGCGTGGAGTAGCGCACCAGCAGGTTGCCCGGATATTCCCAGACGACCTCCTGCGTGTCGGCGCACTCGCGGCAATCCTGGAAGTACCACTTGCCGCCGGACGAAGCCACGGTCAGCGGCGCATCCAGGCCGAGCGCCCAATGCACAACGTCGAGCAGGTGGACGCACCAGTTGGTGAGTTCGCCGCCGGCGTAATCCCAGAACACGCGGAAGTTGCGCCGCGCCGCGGTGTACCCGGTTTTCGGCGCGGGTCCGAGCCACATGTCCCAGTCGAGACCGGGCGGCGGCGCGGTCTCGGCCGGGTTCCCCATGCCGCGCGGGTCGGGCGAGTAGTTGTGGTTCCAGCACTGCGCGAAGTGGACGGCGCCGATTCGTCCGTCCTGAACGGCTTTCACGGCGCGCTGGAAGTGGCTGCCGGAGCGCTGCTGGATGCCCACCTGAACCACGCGGTTGTAGCGGCGCGCGGCCTCCACCATGAGCCGGCCTTCGCGGACGTTATGGGAAATCGGCTTCTCGACATACACGTCCTTGCCGGCTTCGCAGGCGGCGACCGCCATGAGCGCGTGCCAATGGTCGGGCGTGGCGATGACGATGGCGTCGATGTCCTTACGCTCGATCGCGCGGCGGAAATCGGCGACGATATCGGCGCGGCCGCCGGTCATCTCGCGGGCGCGCTCGGCGGCGGGACGGTAGGCGTCGCAGACGGCGCGGATCTCCACTTCCGGCTGCTTCTGAAAATCGGTGAGGTCGTTGCGGCCCATGCCGCCGCAGCCGATGACGGCGACTCCGATCTTATCGTTCGGGGCAGCGGGTCGGGCGGCGGACTGCGCCTCGACGGCCGCGGGCGCCAGCGCGATGCCCGCGCTGCGCGAAAGAAAGCGTCTTCGGTTCACGGCGGTTGCGATCTCCGCTGGGCATTATAGCCGAACCGGCGGAGGCGGCCCGCGATCTGTGTTAGGCTGGCACCCATGCGACTGGCTCTGGCATTTGCGGCGGCTGCCGCTTCGCTCTGCGCGCAACTGGCGCCTCCCAACAGTGCAGGCGTTTCCATCGGGCACATCCACCTGATGTCGGCGGACCCCGAGGCGCAGAAGAGACTCTTCGTGGACGCGCTGGGCGCGCAGGTCACGCATAGCGGATCGCTCGAGCTGCTGCGCCTGCCGGGCGTGTTCGTGATCGCCGGCAAGGCGCGGGGTCCGGTGGAGGGTTCGGATGGGTCGGCGGTGCCGCACTTCGGCTTCCTGGTGAAGAACCCCGCGGCGCTGCACGCCAAACTCGCCGCCGCGGGACTGAAGTTCAGCAGCGAGAACGCCAAGACCGGGCAATTCATGGCGCACTTCCCCGACGACGTGATGATCGAATTCACGCCCGACGCTTCGCTCGACGTGCCGCTCCAGTTCCATCACATCCACATCGGCACGCCGGACATGGAGCGCGGGCGGGCGTGGTACGTGAAGACCTTCGGGGCGCGCTCCGGCTCGCGCGCGGCGTTCCTTTCGGCGTTTCTGCCGGGAGGCGAAGTGGATTTCCGCAAGGCGGACGCTCCGCAGGCGCCGACCAAGGGGCGCGCGCTGGATCACATCGGTTTCGAGGTGAAGGGGCTGGAGGAATTCTGCAAGCGCCTGGTGGCGGAAGGTTACACGCTCGACGTGCCGTACCGGGAGATGCCGCAGCTTGGCGGATTGAAGCTGGCGTTTTTGACCGATCCCGACGGCGTCCGCATCGAACTGACCGAAGGGCTCGCGGGACGTTGAAACGCGGCGCGCGCAAGGGAAACACGCGCGCCGCGTGAGGCTGCGGGTTACCGCATCGCGTAGCTGCCCAGCACCTTCATGTAATTGGCGCGTTCGAAGGCTTTGGGTTGCGGGACGGCGTTGCGGCTCATGCTGCCCTGCATCTGCTTGATGGAATCGTACTCGTGCTCGCCCATCCACACCAGCATTTCGGTGGCGAGGGTATCGAGGAAGCTGATTCCGCGCTTGAGCAGGGCGCTGGTCATCATCGCGACCTTAGCGCCGGCCATCATCGACTTGATGACGTCGGTGGCATGATGGACGCCGCCGGTGAGGGCGAGGTCGGCCTTCACGCTGCCGTAGATGACCGCGATCCAGTGGAGCCGGAGCAGAAGCTCGTAGCTGTTGGAGAGGATCAGGTTGGGGACCACCTCCATGTTCTCGAGATCGTAGTCCGGCTGGTAGAACCGGTTGAACAGGACCAGCCCGTCGGCGCCGGCCGCATCCAGCTTCTTCGACATATTGCCGATCGAGCTGAAGTACGGGCCGAGTTTGACCGCGACCGGAATCGTGACCTCGGCCTTGATCGCGCGCACGAGATCGACGTACTGCTGCTCCACCTGTTCTCCGGTAACCTTGGGATCCACCGGGATGTAGTAGATGTTCAGCTCGAGCGCGTCCGCGCCCGCCTGCTGCATCAACCTGGCGTAGTGGAGCCAGCCGCCCGGCGTGGTGCCGTTGAGCGAAGCGATGATCGGAATCTTCACCGCCTGCTTGCATTGCGCGATGTGTTTGAGGTACTGCTCCGGGCCCATCACCGGATGCATGGGCTCGGGCAGATGCGTGGTCGCTTCGGGTGAAAGCCCGGCGCTCTCCGTCAGGAAACGGTCGAGTTCCTCGCTCTCCAGCTCGATCTGTTCCTCGAACAGGGAGTGGAGCACGACGGCGCCGGCGCCGGCGTCCTCGATGCGCCGCACGTTGCCCAGATCGGCGCACATCGGCGAGGAAGAGGCCACCAGCGGGTTCTTGAGCTTCAACCCGAGGTAGGTGGTGGACAGGTCGATGGTACGGGAAAGGTCGATCATTACTTCACCTCCTGGTGCGACAGGTGCTCATAGAGCTTCCAGCGCGTGGTGACATCGTCCTGAGCCAGCTTGAGCAGGCGTTGCGCCTCTTCCGGATTGCTCTTGGCGAGCATGGTGTAGCGGGTCTCGTTATAAACGTAGTCCTTCAGGGCCACGTTGGGCGCGCGCGAATCCAGTTGGAAGGGATTCTTCGTCTGCCCGGCGAGATCGGGGTTGTAGCGGAACAGCGGCCAGTAGCCGGAGTTGACCGCGGCCTTCTGCTGATCCAGCCCGTAGGCCATGTCGTAGCCGTGGGCGATGCAGTGGCTGTAAGCGATGATGAGCGACGGCCCGTTATAGGCTTCCGCTTCGAGGAACGCCTTCACGGTGTGCATATCATTGCCGCCCATCGCGATGCGCGCCACGTAGACCGTGCCGTAGCTGACCGCCATCAGCGCCAGGTCCTTCTTCCCGGAGGGCTTGCCGCCGGCGGCGAATTTGGCCACCGCGCCGCGCGGCGTCGACTTCGACGCCTGGCCGCCCGTGTTCGAGTAGACCTCGGTATCGAGCACCAGCACGTTGACGTTGCGCCCGCTGGCGAGCACGTGATCGAGCCCGCCGTAGCCGATATCGTAGGCCCAGCCGTCGCCGCCCACGATCCAGACGCTCTTTTTGACCAGCGCATCGGCGATGCTGTTGAGGTCGCGCGCCTCGGGAGTGTGGATCCCCGCCAGTTTCTCGCGCAGGATCTTCACGCGGTCGCGCTGCGCGAAGATGCCGGCTTCGTTGGATTGATCGGCGTGGATCAGCGCCTGGGCCAGTTCCTCGCCGATGGCGAAGCCCAGCTTCCAGACCAGTTCGCGGGCGTACTCGTTCTGCTTATCGACGGCCAGCCGCATGCCCATGCCGAACTCGGCGTTGTCCTCGAACAGCGAGTTGTTCCACGCCGGACCGCGTCCCTCGGAGTTGCTGCAATAGGGCGTGGTCGGCAGGTTGCCGCCGTAGATCGAGGAGCAGCCGGTGGCGTTGGCAACCAGCATGCGGTCGCCGAACAACTGCGTCATCAGCTTCACATACGGGGTCTCGCCGCAGCCGGTGCAGGCGCCGGAGAACTCAAACAGCGGGCGCATCAACTGCACGTCCTTCACCTGCGCGGGTGAAAGCACGCTGCGGTCGGTTTCGGGAATCGAAAGGAAGAAGTCCCAGTTGGCGGCTTCGCGCTCGCGAATCGCCGGCTGCGGCACCATGTTGATGGCGCGGTGCTTGACCTCGGTCTTGCTCTTCGCCGGGCAGATTTGCACGCACAGGGTACAGCCGGTGCAATCCTCCGGCGCCACCTGCAGGGTGTACTTCTTCTCCTTCATGTCCTTCCAGCGCGCCGGGACCGCCTTGAAGGATTCCGGGGCGCCTTTCAGACAGCTATCGTCGTAGACCTTGGCGCGGATCACGCTGTGCGGGCACACCAGCACGCACTTGCCGCACTGGATGCACAGGTCCGCGTCCCACTCCGGGATTTCGAGCGCGATGTTGCGCTTCTCCCACTGCGCGGTGCCGGTGGGATACGTGCCGTCGACCGGCATCGCGCTGACCGGGAGTTCGTCGCCATCGCCGGCGACGATCATGGCGGTCACCTTCTGCACGAACTCGGGCGCGGCGGCGGGCACCGGCGGGCGGATGTCGAACAGCGCCGTGATCTTGCCCGGCACCTTGACCTCGTGAAGGTGGTTGAGCGCCTCGTCGACCGCGGCGTAGTTTTTCTGCACCACGCTCTCACCGCGGCGTCCGTAGGTCTTCTTGATCGCGTACTTGATGGCGGCGATGGCCTCTTCACGCGGCAGCACGCCGCTGATGGCGAAGAAGCAGGTCTGCATGATGGTGTTGATGCGTCCGCCCATGCCGGTCTGCTTGGCCACTTCGTAGCCGTCGATGACGTAGAACTTCAGCTTCTTATCGAGGATCTGCTGCTGGGCCTTCCTGGGCAGCTTGTCCCAGATCTCGTCCGGCCCGAAGGGGCTATTGAGCAGGAACGTGGCGCCCTCCTCGGCCGATTTCAGCATGTCCAGCCGCTCCAGGAAGCTGAACTGGTGGCAGGCGACGAAACTGGCCTGGGAGATCAGATAGCTGGAGTGCAGCGGCTTGGGACCGAAGCGCAGATGGGACGTGGTGATCGCCCCGGACTTCTTCGAGTCGTACACGAAGTAGCCCTGCGCGAAGTTATCGGTCTCCTCGCCGATGATCTTGATCGAATTCTTGTTCGCGCCCACGGTGCCATCGGCGCCCAGCCCGTAGAACATGGCCCGGACCGTGCCTTCGACCTCGGTCGAGAACTTCGGATCGTATGCCAGCGACGTGTGGGTCACGTCGTCGACAATGCCCACCGTGAAGTGGTTCTTCGGCTTATCCTTCAGCAACTCGTCGAAGACGCCCTTCACCATCGCGGGCGTGAATTCCTTGCTGGCCAGCCCGTAGCGTCCGCCGATGACCTTCTTCGATACGCCGGATTCGGCCAGGGTGGTGATGACGTCGCAGTACAGCGGTTCGCCGGTGGCGCCGGGTTCCTTGCACCGGTCCAGCACCGCGAGCGATTTCGCGCTGGCCGGGATGGCCGCGATGAAGTGCTCGATGGAAAACGGCCGGTACAACCGAACCTTGATTTCCCCGACCTTCTCGCCGGCGGCCACCATGGCTTCCACGGTCTCGTGCACGACCTCCGCGCCCGACCCGGTAATAATGATGACCCGCTCGGCATCGGGAGCGCCGAAGTAATCGAACAGGTGATAGTGACGGCCGGCGATCCCCGCGAACTTCGCGACCTTGATCTCCATTGGCGTCAACGCCGGTCTTGATTGGTGCACCGGAGTTCGCGTCAACGGTCGATGGAATGGCTCACTGACCCATTTTTCGGGCCGCTGACGCGATCCTGGTTGATGACCGTGTGGTCCAGCGGACGGGCCAAGGACCGGGTGACCGGCACGGTCATTTCGATCCGCCGCCAATGGGAGGCGATGAAGCCGCGGGCATCGATGCGCCACCGCGGTGCGCGGGTGGCGGCCTGCGCCCCCGCGCAGCGCCAAGCATAAATCG
>JBBIQR010000199.1:0-9227 GCA_037442245.1 Candidatus Solibacter sp.
TCCTGTTGCACTTGTCGGTGGGGATTCCGATGATGCCGATCAGTCATTAGGATCTGATGTCGATCAGAGCGGAGCGTAGCGACGCAGGGTTCTCTCAGTGTGAAAAGTGATCGACGTCCCCCGGTTGATTTCTGGCGCCCACGATCAACTCGTGGGCGGTAACGATCGAAATGGCGATGTCGTCGAGAGAGTCGACGAACGTGGCTGCCGCGGCGCTTCGCCGGGACACGTCGATCATGACATCGGTGTCGAAGAGTAGCGAGGCATGGAAGACCGGCGCCTGGCGGCTAGCCGCGTGGGTTGTCCCGCAGACCGTTCACGTAGCTGACGCCGCCTTCGAACGGCATCTCGGTCGTGTCGCGCGTCCCGGTCCGCCCACAGCCCGTAAAAAGGGAGGTCCTTAATGGACCGGCGGCGGCGGGGCGACTGGCTCTCTGCGGGCACATGCACCTCGACAATCGTGCCTTCCTGGATCGCCACCTCTTTCAGTGGCCGGAAGATGCCCTTCTCGTATTTGGCGGGGATGGTCATGTCCTTGCCCAGTTTCTCTCTTCAACCGTAGCACCGGGCCGGCGAACCAATCCGGCAGGCCAACGGTCCGGCCGCCGGTGACGCCGCCTCCTCACGCGTCGAGCAGTCCGCTGCGGGCCATGCGTTCGAGGACCTGCGGCAAGTGGCCGCGGACGACGTCGCGCGGCGGGGCGCCTTCCACTTGCGCGAGTCCGGCGGCGAGAGCGTCCAGGTCGCGCGTCCCGTCGGCCAGCGCCACCAGCTTGCGGATCATGCCGTCGGTCTGGAAGCGGGTGTGGTTGGAGCAGGTGACCATCCCCAGGCGCTCGGCTTCCCATTGCGTCAGGCGGCTCGCGCGCGGGCGGGCGCCCACCTGGGCCAACGCATCGAACGGGTGCAGGTGGAAACTCGCGAAGCCGCTGGCGATCAGGGTGAACACCACGCCGCGGAGCGTTTCCCGGTCGCCGGCATAGGGCAGTAGCTGGTCGAACGAGGCCGGCGCCGGGTAGACCGCGCCCATGGCGAGCGCCACGCGCGTCACGGCCTCCGGCCCCTCGGTGATCGAGACGGAGCGCAGGCCCTCGATCTGCCCCTCGGAGCGCTTGGCGGGCGAGCAGAACAGGAAGCTATCCATCCGCAGCGGGCTCGGCGGCCGTTCGATGGCGACCTCCTCGCGGCAGAGCAGGGTAAACCGGAAGCGCCGCAGCGCGAGGAAGTCGAAATACTGTTCGCGCTCGATGGGATCGTCCTTCACCCAGTCCAGCGGATTGCGCACGTCGAACATGGTGTGCGGCTCGGCGTCGCCCAGGTATTGCAGGCCGTGGCGGCGCGCGTGCGCGGCGAAATCGCGGACGTAGACGGCTTCGTTGATGGGGGAGAGATCGTCGTGGTAGAACCAGCCGTCGTTGCCGGTGATGGCCAGATCGACCTCTTCCTCGACCATGGGCTGCCAGGTGCCGGCCACCATGCGGGCGTCGCGCAGGCGCGCCATCAGGTCGCGCGCGAGCGCCATTTTGGCGGCTGGCCCGGCGGCGTCGCGGGTGTGATAGAGCATCATCTCGCGCAACATGGTGCGGACGTAGCGTCCGGGCAGGGTGTTGTAGCTCACGCAGGCGACGCCGCCCGGCGCCAGGCGCTCGCGGCACACGCGGAGCAGCCCGTCGCGGACTTCCGGGGGGACCCAGGAGTAGACGCCGTGCGAAACGATGTAGTCGAATTCGCCGAATTCGGGACCGATTTCGCGCAGGTCCATCGCGGAGAGAGCGACGTTGGGCAGGGCGAGTTCGGCCACCACGCGCTTGCCCTCGGTGACGGCGCGGTCGGCCAGGTCCACTCCGGTGAAGCGGCTGCCGGGCAGATAGTAGGCCATCGGGATCAGGTTGCCGCCGCTGCCGCAGCCGATTTCGAGGACGCGGCAGGCGGTCACCGGCGCGGGGCTCATCCCCATGAGGGTGGCGACGGAGGCCAGCCGGTCGGGGTGGGTCGGCGGCGCCGGGGCGGTCAGGTAGGGAACCTCGTGGTACGCGTATTCGGACATCGCCTTATTATGCGACGGTTGCGCGCGCCGCCGTGGTTCCCCGTCCGCGCCGCGCGTGGATTACGCGACGGCCGACTTCACGGCTTCAACCAGGCTGTAGACGGATTGAATATTCGCCAGCAGCCCGCCGCCTTCGGTGAGGATGGTGGAGGTATCGATGGCTTTCAGTTTCTGGATGATGGTGCGGTCGTCGCACTCGAGGCCCATCCCCTTCATGACAGTTTCCATCGCGGTGAGGAAGCTGACGGCCTCGTCCAATGCCGCGGCCAGGCTCCGCACCTTGCCTTTTACCTGCATGCACTCGGCGCCGATCTTGACGCCTTCCTTCAGGGTGGTGGCCTTCCGCATCATGGCGAACAGCTTGTCGGCCTCGACGGAAACCGCGTCCACTTTGTGCCGCATTTTGACGGTGTGGTTGCGGTACATCTGGCGCGCTTTTTCGACGTCGTTGAACTTGGAGGTCACGCCCTTCACGGTGAAATCGAAGACGCTCTTGGCGATGGATTTGGCGTTCTGCCCCTTGGTGAGCTGTTTACCGGTTTCGACCACCGCGTTGCCGATGTAGCTGAAGACCGCGGGAAAGCCGGGGAAGCCGCTGGTATTGGTGAGACCGTTAGCGCGGGCGGCCTCCATCACCTTGGTGGTGCGCAGTTCGATGTAGCTATCGACGCCGTCGCGCAGGTCCTGGCGCAGTTTGGGCTCGTCCTTGAGCTGCTGCTTCAATTCGAGTCCGAGCGAGACCAGGGTCTTGGCGATGGAGAGGTACGCGGTCACGTCGGCGCCGTGGGATGCGGCGAGTTTGGTGGCCTGGGTGGCGAGGCTGATGCCGGCGAAGGTGACCTTGACGGCGGTTTTGACGCGCGCCTCGGTGAGGAGTTTGTCGCCCTGCGACTCCTTCTTCTTGGCGTCATCCACCGCCTGCTTGGCGGCGCCTTCGGCGGTATTGAGCGCGTTCTTGACCAGGGTGTTGACGGTGGAGGCGACTTCGATCGCCTCTTTCAACTTGCCCTGTTCGAGAAGTTCGTCGATCTTCTTGTTGAACTTGGCGCACTCGCTGGTGATGATCTTCTCGTACTCTTCCAGCTTCTTTTCCGCGGCCTCTTCCATGCGCTTGATTTTGGCCGAGGGCGCGGGTGGCGGTGTGGTGAGCAGCGCGCTGGTGGTGACTTCGAATTCCACCACGACGCGGCAGGCGGGAACGTTTAAGAGCGGAAAAAGTTTCCGGTCGCGGATCAGGTCGACAATATCGACCTTTCCCTTGACCGTGGTCGTCTTAGCCATGCAATCCTCCTCGAAGTAGCCGCTAGTATATCAAGCGACTCCCGGATCGAACCTCGCCAGCACTCACATGCCGCAAAATACGGTACTAGTGCTTTGACCGGCAGGTTCGGTTCGGTGTGCCAACCGCTTGCTAACGCGCGCGGCTCGGAAACGAGCCGCGACCGTGAGAGAGCCGTCGCCGATGAAACGGAAGAAACCACACGGTCATCACGTTAGCCTAGCAAGGTGTCCGCGTGCAGGAATGTAGCGCTACCTTGGCAGGAGGAACCGCGCGCCCGCGACTCCCAGGGTCAGGATCAGCGACAGGAGGCTGATGCCGGCGGCCGCATTCTCCGCGGCGGTGCGGCCATAGCGGACATCGAGCGAGTGGTCCCCGGGCGGGAGTGCGAACGTGATCATGCCGCCGCTGCCCGGTCCGGCGGGGATGGGGCGGCCATCGACGCGGACTTCCCATCCCGGGAACCACGCGGTGCTCATCGCGATGGTGCTCGCGGTTATCGCACGCACCGGACTCGACCAGGTGAAGGGCGTGCGTTGCGGGCGCAGGATCGAGGCATCGCCGCTGACGACGGTAGCGGCGGTGGGCATGTAGGGAGGCATCGCGGGCACCCAGCGCGGCACGACTTCCCCCATGGTGGTGGTCTCGAATCCGCGGAGGGCGAGCTGGTCCGGCGTCCAGAACGCCGGGTCCACGTCGGTGGTCTGGACGGCGTGCAGGTGCGAGAGGTTGGGGACGATGAGCAGCACCATGGCGGCGGCGATCCCCACCGCGCGGAAACGGCGCGTCTGCTCCAGCAGGCGGCCCAGCGCGGCGGCGACGAGCGCGAGACACAGCGCCGCCGGAGCCAGCAGGCGCCACGGCAGTTGCACGTTCTGTAGCAGCGGCAGGCGCGCCCACAGCCAGCCGGCATCGTCCAGCATGAGGAAGCACAGGAGCGCGCACGCCGCGGCGGCGAACCAGACGACGCGCCGGTCGCACGCTTCCGGCCGGCGCCAGATCCAGACGATCGCGACCGCCGCCAGCAGCAGGTGGCTCCAGCCGAGTGCGAACGACATGCCGTCGTTCGGTCCCGGCAGCGAATACCCGTAGCCCCAGGGCGAGTAGAACAACTGTTCGAGATAGACGAAGTGGTTGGTATAGAGGCCGTTGCCCTGGACGGCGCGGTTCATGGCGACATCGGCGCGCGCCGCCAGCGCGGGCAGCCACGCGAGCGCGCTCACTCCCAGGGCGAGCGCGAAGCCGCCTGCCTGCCGTAAGGTTACGCCCCAGGATTTCTCCAGCCACCCGGTGAGGGCCAGGAAGGCGAGCAACAGGGGAGTGAACAACAGCGCCGCGGGGAAGTGGCAGAACAGCACGCCGGTGTAGGCGAACACGCCGAGCAGCCAGTAGCGGGCGCGGCGGCGCCGCGCGTACGCGCCGAAGCCGTAAAGGGCGAAGGCGAAGAAGGGGAACGCGGCGAACTCCTCCATGGCGGAGCGGACGTACAGGTCCACCGCGAAATACGGGGCGTAGAGGTAGGCCGCGGCTCCCAGCCATCCGCCGGCTTCGCCGAAGTAGAGGCGCGCCAGAAGAAACATGCCGCAAGCGGACAACAGCACTACCACCGCGCACGCCAGATTCATCGCGGTGACGAAAGGGAAGCCGAGCAGGCGCCAGGCTTCGCCGAGGAAGTAGATCATCGGCGGATGAAAGAGGAAGAGCGGCTGGCCGGTTCCGCGGCCCAGGTCGGGCGCCCATCGCGGCAGCAGGATGCCGTGCGCCAGGTTGCGGTCGATCTCCACCAGGCGCGGGAAATAGGCGAAGGCGTCGTGGCCCCACAGGACGCTGCCGGTGAGGAGCGGGATCGCCACCGGCGCCGCCAGCAGCGCCAGACCGGCGGCGGTCCACAGCGGGCGCCGCGCCGCCACGGGGATGCGCCATGGCGGCGTCCAGGCTTCGACGCGCGTCCATCCGGCGCGCCACTCGGCCAGGATCAGCAGCAGGACGCCGGCGAATCCGCCGAAGCCCAGCGCCGCCTTCCACGATTCGGGTTCATAGCGCAGGGTCAGCCAGTGGCGCCCTTCGGTGAGAGGCACCCCGACGAACCCCGGAGACAGCATGGCGGTCCGCACCGGCTTCCCATCGAGATAGGCCTTCCAATTCGCGTGCCAGGTCATCTTGAACAGCGCATAGCAGGGGCGCACGGCGTTCAATTCCGCGGAATAGACCTCGCCCTGCTGCCGTTCGGCGCGCACTTCGCCGGGCGAGGGCAACAGCGGCAGCGGCGGCAGCGCGTCCTCCGGAGCCATGCGGGCCATGGGCGGAGCGGCCTCGTCGCTCCAGTCGAGCCGCAGGTGCTGCCGATTGACGACCCAGTCGCTTTGCAGCCAGCGGTCGTTGATGTCGTAGAAATTGCCGCGCGTGGCGTGGACCGATTCGAGCACGTCCACGACTTCGAAGTAGCCGCTGGGCGGCGCGGCGAAGAGGCGGAAGCGCCCCTGCTCGCCGAGCGGCGCGAGAAACGGCGGGATCACGGGCGCGGCTCCCGCGGGCGCGACCACGGTGCCGATGTGGAACAGGCGGTAGTGGCCCGGGTTCCATTCGTTGAACCGCACCATCAGGTCGCCGGTGAGCGCCATCGAGTGGTAGAGGAAGGCGACCGCGGGAACCTGCGCGGTGCTGAGCAGCGCGTAAAACGGCACGTTGCCCACGGTGAAGCGGCCGCCCCACGCGGCGGCCAGGCCGGGATAGACGCGTCCGCCGCGCGCCTTTACCTGGCGCACCACGGCGTCGATGGCGGGCCGTTCGGCGCCGATCGCGGCGAGGCTCTGGCGGCCCCAGCGCGCGTCGTCCGCGAGGTTCGCGGCGCGCTCGCGCAGCATGGGAAAGAAGAGCACCGCGCTTACCGCGGCCAGCGCCACGAACTGCCGGCGGCGGGAGAGTTCGCCCCACAGCGCGCGCAACGCAATCGCGGCCAGGAGCAGCAGGAAGATCTGCGCGCCGCCGATGACGCGGTGCAGTTGGACGTCCCGCGAGACGCCGAGCAGTACGAGCAGGGGTCCCCATAGCGGCCTGCCGCAGAAGATCAGCAGCCAGAATCCGGCCGCCCAGAGGGCAAAGGTGTGCGGGGCTTCCAGGGCGCGCCGCCGGTAGCGGTTCCATCCCCAGAGCGCCGCGCCGGCGAAGGCGAGCAGGGTCAGGACGGGGAAGCGTCCGTGGTCCAGCAGTTCGCCGGTGAACAGCCAGCGGGCGACCTGTCCGAGGCCGAAGGAATCCCACTTCCACACCGGCTCCCAGCGGCTGTGGTTGATATTGGCGTGATCGAGCAGGAGGGGCGCGAGTTGGAATGCGGCGGGCAGAGCCGCCGCCGCGCCGAGGATCGCGGTCCGCCGCAAGCGCACGGTGCGGGCGATATCCGGGTACGGAATCACGGCCAGGAGGCAGATCGAGAGCGCCCCCATGTAGCCGTAGATCAGGTGCGCCAGGAAGGTGAGCCCCAGGAGCGCGCCGGCCAGGGCGACGCGCCGTCCGCGCCGGAGCGCATCGAATCCCAGGCCGAGCGAGAGCAGCAGAAAGTGGGTGGCCACCGCCTGCGGAAAGAGCCCGCTGCCGGCCCAGGTGTAGCTGCCGTACTCGATGCCGTAGAGGAAATTGGTGGAGACCAGCGGCGCCAGCGCGGCGGCGGCGGCGGCGGTGAGCGGCGTCATCCCCATCAGGCTCGCCGCGGCGAAGAAACTCACGGGCAGCAGGGCCACGCTGAGGAACCGCGCCCACACGAACACCGTCATCAGCGAGACGGACTTACCCAGCGCGAAGTACGCGAAAGCCACCAGCAGGTGGGCCAGCGGCTGATAGGTGCGCAGCACCGGGTAGCCGAAGGACCACTCGGGCGACCAGCAATCGAGCGGATTTTCGCCATGCCCGACGGCCTGCACGATGCGCTCCACCAGGGTGAAGTGGAAGACGTTGTCATTCAGGTCCACGCGGCTGATGGCGAGCTCCGGCCGGAGCGCGAGCATGTTGGCCGCCACCACGGCCAGCAAGAGCAGACCGGCGAGCAGTTTTTCACGGGGGGGCTTCATGCGGGAGTTCCGGCGGGTGTACGCGACATAGAAGTGGGGCGGCCTGTAACCCAATCAGAGCCGCGACCGTAAGGGAGCGCTACCGCTGCTGGCTAGCGCTCCCTTACGGTCGCGGCTCTGCGCGAGGTGCTCGATTGCCGGGCAATTTGTGAATCTCTCACTTTCATGTCGCCCACCTTTCCGGCGGTGTCAGTCAGTATACCGCGCACCCGCCCTGCTATACTGCGAGACCAGGATCATGCCGGCGCCGGCTGTCATCGCCCCGAGTCTCAAGCCGCACCGCGCGTCGCGCGTGCTCGTGGTGCTGCCGGCGTACAACGAAGAAGCCAACATCGGCAACCTGCTGCGGCGGATTTTCGAGAGCCTCACCGACGAGAACCTGGGATTTTCCGTGATCGTGGTGGACGACGGCAGCAGCGACCGCACGCAGCACATCCTGGCAGAGTACGGGCGCGAGTTCCCGCTGATCGTGCACCGCCACGAGCAGAACCAGGGGCTCGGCGCCACCATACGGGACGGGTTGCGCGAAGCCGCCGCGCTGGCCGGCGCGCGCGACATCATCATCACGATGGACGCGGACGAGAGCCATACGCCGGGCCTGATGATCCGCATGATCCGGATGATCCGCGAAGGGTACGACGTGGTGATCGCATCGCGCTACCAGAGTGGATCGCGCATCTACGGGCTGGGCGCGGGACGCCGCCTGATCAGCCGCGCCGCGTCCCTGCTGATGCGCGTGGTCTTCCCTACCCCTGGGGTTTCCGACTTCACCTGCGGCTACCGCGCCTATCGCGCCGAAGCGCTGCAGCAGGCGTACCGGGAGTACGGCGAATCGCTGGTGGACCAGGACGGCTTCCAGTGCATGGTGGATATCCTGCTCAAGCTGCGGCGGCTGCCCCTGATTTTCGGCGAGGTGCCGCTGATTCTGCGCTACGATTTGAAACGCGGCAACAGCAAGATGCGGATCGCACGGACCACGATCAAAACTCTGCGCCTGCTCTGGCGGCGGCGTTTCGGAGTCCGGCCGTGATGCCGCCTGGCATCGCCACGCGCGGCGCGGCCGCGGAGGACGAGGGCTTCCTTTACGCGCTGTTCCAATCCGTGCGCGGGCCGGAGTTCTCGCGGCTGGCGCTGGCTCCGGAACTCCTGGAGCAACTGCTGCGCATGCAGTACGCGGGGCAGCAGCAGACGTACGCCGCGCAGTACCCCGAGGGGGACCAGGTGATCCTGCTCGAGGGCGCACCCATCGGGCGCATCTGGCTGTATCGCGGAGCGCGCGAGCACTGGCTGGTGGATATTTCGCTGCTGCCGGAGCATCGCAATCGCGGGATCGGCGGCGCGCTGGTGGCCCACGCCGCCGGGGAAGCGCGCGCCGCGCGGGTCCCGCTGCGCAGTTCGGTGGCGGTGACCAACCTGGGCTCCCTGCGGTTCCACCAGCGCCTCGGCTTCACGGTCACCGGCCAGGACGAGGTGTATTGCGATCTCGCGCTGGAGCCTTGACGCGCCGCCTATGCCCGGACTCTCCAGCTTCCTCCTGCTGATCCTCGAAGACCCCGGTTTGCGCGACGAACTGCTGGCCGCGCCCGACCTGCCCGCGCTTTTCGCGCTCGTGGTGGAACGCGCCGGAGAGCGGGGGATCGCGGTTTCCGGGGACGAATTGCACGCCGCCGCGCAGTTCAACCGGCGTTCCTGGCTGGAAAGGGGAACCGGACGGTGAGCGCGCTGCGCTTCGACGGCTGGCTTCCCTACCGCATGTACTGGGAGGGAGGCGAGCCCGGCGTGGAATGGCTTTACCTCGGCGGCCGGCCGCTAGAGGAGCCCTTCTTCGAGGAGACCA
>JBBIQR010000200.1:0-9180 GCA_037442245.1 Candidatus Solibacter sp.
GAAATTAGAAACGGGCTGGTGTAAGCCAGTACCGCGCTAAAATTCTACCAATGCGCAGGTTGGTATTCGGTCTCTGGCTGATATTCGTGCCGCGTGTTTTCGGTTGGGGAGGCGAGGGCCACACCCTGATTGCGCGCCTCGCCATGGCGCGTCTGTCTCCGCGTGCCGCCGCCGCCGTGGCGCAGATTCTCGGTCCCGATACCACCCTCCCGGGCATCGCCAGTTGGGCCGACCAGATCCGCAGCCAGCGGCGCGATACCGGCCCGTGGCACTACATCGATATCCCGATCTCCGCTCCCCACCTCGATATGAAGCGCGATTGTCCGGACGGCGCTTGCATCATCGCCAAAATCGAGGAGTTCCAACGCACCCTCAAGGACCGCTCCGCGGATCCGGTAAAACGTCGAGAAGCACTCCTGTTTCTGGTGCACTTCGTGGGCGATATGCATCAGCCCCTGCACTGCTCCGACAATAGCGACAAGGGCGGCAACGGCGTGAAACTCCAGTTCCTGGGACGCCCCACCAACCTTCACAGCCTGTGGGACACCGGCCTGCTCGCCCGCATGGACTCCCAGGACGCGCTCTTGGCCGCGATGACGAAAGACCTCACCCCCGCGCGCGCCCGCGGTTTCGCCAAAGGCAACGTCCGCAGTTGGGCGGAACAATCCCACCGCCAGGCGCAACTGGTGGTGTACGGCAAGCTGCCCAGGCCCGTGCCGGAGTCCCTGCAACTCGGCGCGGAGTACCAGGAAGCGGCAAACCCGGTAGTCCGCGAACAGATCGAGCGCGCCGGGGTGCGGCTCGCCAAAGTCCTCAACGCCACCCTCAAATAGGCAGCGCTATTCGACCTTGAGCCTGGCCAGCGTCCCGCTGATCCGCATCTCCCGCGCGCCGCTGTTCAACAGCGCGGCCAGGCGGCCATCGTCCACCGTTCCGCCGCGTCCGGTGAAGGTGTCCTCTTCGGTGCGCACGCTCAGATTCGTCAGCCGCAGCCGCGGACCCGCCAGGCTCCAGGCCAGCGCGTAATCCCCGCTCACGTTGCGGGCCACCCCGTAGCTGCCCCAGTCCGCGCCGGACGCGGTGAAGGATCCGCCGCCCGTCAGGTTAGCGAGCAACTGCATCCCGGTACCGAAGGTCTCCACCGAGCAATCCGCATCCAGCTTGCCGGCCTGCCACGGAAAGCCCTTCACCTGCGCCACCACCTTGTACGTCGGCCGCGTGCCGCGCAGATTCACATCCACGTCTCCGCTGATTGCCGCCTTCCCCATGACGGCCCCGAAGTTCTCCAGTTGCACCCGGCCTACATCCCACAGCACCCGCGTACGCACCTTCTCCAATCGTGCGCCAGCCAGCAACAGCGCGCCCAGTTGCACGGTCCCGTCGATGCGCCGCTGCCGCAGCCAGTCCGTCACCATCGGACGCCCCAGCGTGCGCGCGATCAGGTTGGTGTTGCGCCGCAGCGTCGGCAGGAACAGGGCTTCGAGCGCCGCGGCGTCCCACGTCTCCCCGCGCAGCCGGATGCGGTGCGGATGCGGCAGCGCCGGATCGTAGCGGTAGTCTCCGGCGAACGCCGTCTTTCCGGCGCGCCCTTCGATCTTGTCCATCGACAGGCGCGCCCCGTCGATCTGCATCTGCGCCGCGGTCACATGAACCGGCTCGGCGAAACCCTCCAGCGGAATCTCCACGTCGCGCAGCGCGATCCTGCCGCTCCATCCCGACGATTTCGCGTCGCGGTGGAAGCGGATATCGCCCGCCCATTCCCCGTCCGCCACCTGCTCCAGCCCCGGCACGTCCGCCAGCGCCACCTGCGCGCGCAGCGAGGCCACCTGCATCCGGTCGGTCGAGATCTCCAGGTTCAGCGACGCGTCGTCGAGCGACCAGTCCGCCTCCAGACGGGCTTCGTCGCGCTCGCCGCGGACCAGCGCCGGGAACAGGCGCGCGTGGCCGTGCTCGAAGATCACCTGCGCCTGCTCGAATTTTACCGGCGGCGAATCCGGCACCGTCAGCACCGTGTCGTAGAAGCGCAGCCCGCCCTGCAAGCCGCCCTGTCCCGAGTAGCCCAGCGCGCCATCGATGTAGCCGCCCATCGCCAGCTTCGGCGGCAACTGCGCGCCCATATGCCGCGCCAGTTCCAGAATCGGCGCCACCGGAAACTTGTTCCAGTTGATCGAGACGGCCCAGCGCGGTTGCGCAAGGTAATCCATCGCCCGGAAGTGCACCGCCAGCGGCATCGGCGCATTCCCCGCGCTCACCGAGTGGAGGTCCAGGCGCTGCCCGGTCAAGTCCAGCACTCCGCTCACGTTCAGCGGCCAACCCTGCGAATTCGTCGGCATCATGTCCCAGCGATGGACGTCGCTGATATCCAGCCGCCCCGTGATCCCCATCTGATTCAGCGCGCCCGCCAGGTGAATGCGCGCCGCCAGCACGCCGTGTACGCCCGCGTCCTGCCCGTTCCACAGCGCCGTGACTTCGCCCAGTTGGGTGTGCTCGACCACCATGTCGATGTCGGCGCGCCCCGGGTCCGCGTACCAGCGCCCTTTCATCCGGAACGACCCCAGCCCTTGCGCTGGACGATCCGTCCGCGCCGGGCGCCCTTCCAGCGAGATTTTCCAATCACCGCCCGATGCCGGAGAGGCGTCCAGGTCCGTCTCCGTCAGGTAGAACACGCTCTTCGTATCGCCGAACTTGAAATGAATCCGCCCGTTGGTCACGTGGATCGCCGGCGCCGTGCGCATCACCGCCGGATTGATCAGGGACGCGAAGTTCCACCGCCCCCACTGCTGCGCCGGACCGCTCTTGGTGAGGTTGATGCTCGCCTGATCGAGCGAAATCGACGCAATCACGAACTTCCCGCCCAACAGCGACCAGATGCTCGGCCTCACCACCATCGAGCCCGGCTCGTCGATGTACGCCACCGGCTCGATTCCGATCGACGGGTCCTCGTGGATCACCACCTTCTGCACCCAGAAGCCGGGACCGGAGAACAGGCTGAACCGCACCCCCTGCAACTCCACCTTCCTGCCCAGCGAGCGCTCGAGCGACGATTGCAGCCTCCGCGCGTATTGTTCGACCGAGAAGTAGGGCAGCGCCAGCCCGATCGCCGCCACCGCCGCCGCCGCCCAGAACAGCGCTTTCACCAGCCGCCGCTTCGTCACGCCGGAGCCCCCGTCAGCCGGAGGTACGCCTCGGCGTCGTCGATATCGGCCACGATCCCGGCGTCATCCACGTCGAGATACTCCGTCTCTGCCGCGTGCGCGTGAACCACGTCGCGCGCCGCCCGGTTTTCTTCCAGCGCCAGAAATTCCGCGAAGAGGTCGCGCCGCACCCACACCGGATGCCCGCGCCGTCCCTGATAGCGCGGTACCCGCAGCAGCGGGCGCGGCCCGGTCAACAGCGCGTCCACGGTAGCCGCGGCCACCGCGGGATGATCCACCAGGGTGAACAGCGCGCCCTCCGCCGCGGCGGGCACCGCGCGCAAGCCGCACTGCAGCGAGCCCGTCATGCCGCGCTCCCATCCTGCGTTGAGCACGAAGTCCGCCGAGCGCCGCGCCGCCGAGCGAATCCGCTCCGCCTCCGCCCCGAGCACCACGATCACCGGCGAGCACCGCGCGCTCAGCAGCGCGATCGACGTATCCAGGAAGGTCTCCTCCCGGTAGCGGAGCAGCGCCTTCGCGCGGCCCATGCGGCGCGAAGCCCCCGCTGCGAGTATGATTCCCGCGGTCACTTACTTGAGCACAGCCGGCCGGGCGCCTTCGGCGAACACCGACATGGAAAGCGCGCGCCAGTTGGACGCCGGGTTGCGGCGGGCCGCGATCATCTCCGCCGCCACCGAAATCGCGATTTCCTCCGGCGAAATCGCTCCGATATCCAGACCCATCGGCGCGTGGATCCGCTCCAGCGCCGCGCGCGGCGCCCCTTCCTTCTCCAACTCTTTCACCACGCCCAGCACCTTGCGCTTGCTGCCGATCATCGCGATGTACCGCGCCGGCGTGCCGGTGGCGAGTTTCAGCACCCGCATATCGTCGCGGTGTCCGCGGGTGACGATGATCAGGTAACTGCTCTCGTTGATCTCCAGCTTCGGGAACACGTCCTCGTACTCGGCGGCATGAACCTCCGCCGCCTCCGGGAACCGCTCGCGGTTGGCGAACGCCTCGCGATTGTCGATCACGGTCACGCGAAATCCGGCCAGGTCCGCCACCTTCGCCAGGCTCCGGGAAATGTGTCCGGCGCCGAAGACGAACGCTCCCGGCGCGGGCAGCACCGGTTCCACAAAAACGTCCAACTGCCCGCCGCAGATCAGCCCGTTATCGTAGGCCGCGTCCTGCCCCAGGTTGAAGGTCAGGTGCCTGGGTTTCCCGGTGTCCATGGCTTCCCGCGCCGCGGTCCATACCTCCGCCTCGACGCACCCGCCGCCGATCGTTCCCAGCATGGACCCGTCCTCGCGCACCAGCAGCTTGGCGCTCTCGTAGCTCGGGATGCTGCCCCGCACGTCCACGATCGTCGCCAGCGCGCACTTCCGCCCCATGCGGCGCAGGCGCACAAGCTCCTCGTAAATGTCCATTCGATGACGATTATAGCCCGCGGCGCTACCGCTCCGCCGTGTGCGTGGACCGTGTTACGGTATGGCCATGTCCGTGACCCGCCGGTCCTTCGTTTCCGCGCTCGCCGCCGCGCCGCTCGGCGCCGCGCCCGCCCCCAAACGCATCCTCATTCTCGGCGGCACCGGCTTTCTGGGCCCCGCCACCGTGGAAGCCGCCACCCGCCGCGGACACCAGTTGACGCTTTTCAACCGGGGCCGTACGCGCCCCGGCCTCTTCCCCGGCATTGAGACGCTGCTCGGCGACCGAGACCCGGAAAAAGGCGACGGACTCAAGGCGCTGCGCGGCCGCCAGTGGGACGCCGTGATTGACAACTCCGGCTACTTCCCTCGCCAGGTTTCGGCTTCCGCCCAACTGCTCGCCCGCAACACCCGCCACTACATCTTTATCTCCTCCATTTCGGTCTACGCCTCCAACAGCGCCGAACATCAGGACGAGGCCGCGCCGCTGGCAACCACGCCCGATCCCGCCATCGAGAAGATCACCGATCAAACCTTCGGGCCGCTCAAGGCGCTCTGCGAAAAAGCCGTGAACGCCGCCCTGCCCGGCCGCGCCGCCATCGTCCGCCCCGGCTACATCGTCGGCCCCGACGATCCCAGCGGCCGCTTCACCTACTGGCCGGTCCGTATTGCCCGCGGCGGCGAAGCACTGGCCCCCGGCGCGCCGTCCGACCCGGTGCAGATCATCGACGTACGCGACCTCGGCGCCTGGCTCATCACGATGGTGGAACGCCGCACCACCGGCGTCTTCAACGCCACGGGTCCCGCGACCCGCTTGTCCTGGGGCGATCTTCTCGAGTCCTGCCGGGCCGCCGCGCCCGGCGCCGCCACCCTCGCCTGGGTGCCCGGCGAATGGATCCACGCCCACGCCGAGGATGTCTTCCCCATCTGGGCGCCCTACCTGGCGGACACCCGCGGGTTCCACACCTGGAGCAATGCCCGCGCCCTCAAAGCCGGACTCCGCTTCCGCCCTTACCGCGAGACCGCCGCCGATACGCTGCATTGGTACCGCGCCCAGACGGAAGGCGGCCGCACGAAACTCGCCGGCCCGCTCCCGGAAAAAGAGGCCGAACTGCTCGCCGCGTGGCGCGCGTCGCCAGCCCGCTGAGCGCCACGCTACACTCATTGTTCTCCCATGCCCTCCCGTTCCTACGCCATCATCGGCGGCGGCATCGTCGGCCTGGCCACCGCCTACCGCCTCGGTGAGCGCTTTCCCGATGCCGCCATCACCCTGCTCGAAAAAGAGGACGGCGTCGGCCGCCACCAGACCGGGCACAACTCCGGCGTCCTGCACTGCGGCCTCTACTACAAGCCCGGCACCACCAAGGCCCGTCTCGCCGTGTCCGGCATCCGCCAGATGGTCGCCTTCTGCCGCGAGAATTCGATCCCGCACGATGTCTGCGGCAAACTGGTGGTCGCCGCCGATCAGGCCGAGGTCCCGCGCCTGCGCAATCTGCTGGAGCGTGGCGCCGCCAACGGCCTCGAAGGACTTGGCTGGCTCGGCCCCGAGGAGATGCGCGAAATCGAGCCCCACGCCGGCGGTGTCGCCGCCCTGCGCGTCCCGCAGGAAGGCATCGTCGACTATCCCCGCGTGTGCGAAGTACTCGCCGCGAAACTCGCCGCGCGCGGCACCCAAGTGGTCACCGGCGCCCGCGCCGGACGTATCGCCCGCGACGGCGCCGGTTGGCGCATCCACACCAACCGCGGCGATTTTTCCGCGGACTTCCTCGTCAACTGCGCGGGCCTCCACTCCGACCGCGTCGCCGCCAGCGCCGGCGAACCCCGCCAGACCCGCATCGTTCCCTTCCGCGGCGAATACTACAAGCTCCGTCCCGAGCGCCAGCACCTGGTCCGCAACCTGATCTACCCGGTGCCGGACCCCGCGTTTCCCTTCCTCGGCGTCCACTTCACCCGCCTGATTCACGGCGGCATCGAGGCCGGACCCAACGCCGTCCTCGCCTTCTCCCGCGAGGGGTACCGCAAGACCGACATCGACCTGCCCGACCTCTTAGACGCGCTCACCTACCGCGGTCTCTGGCGCTTCCTCCGCCGCTACCCGTCGATGGCGTGGTTCGAATTGCGCCGCTCCTTCAGCCGCGAACTGTTCTGCCGGTCGCTCCAGCGCCTGGTGCCCGAAATTCGTCCCGGCGATCTGGTCTCCGGCGGCAGTGGCGTGCGCGCCCAGGTGCTCTCCCCGGAGGGCGACATTGTGCAGGACTTCCAGCTCATCGCGCGCCCCAACGCCCTGCACGTGCTCAACGCGCCCAGCCCGGCCGCCACCGCCTCGCTCGCCATCGGCGCGGAGATCGCGTCCATGATCCCGGAGTAATCGCCTCTACCGGAACAGTCCCAGATCGATCGCCGCGGCCATCGCCTTGTACCCCGCATCGCCCGGATGCAGATGATCGCCGCCGTCGTACGCCGCCAGCATGGCATCGGGATGCGCCGGATCCTGCACGGCTTTATCGAAGTCGATCACCCCGTCGAACGTCCCCGGCGTCCGGATCCAGTCGTTGATCCGCTTGCGCAGAGCGTCCTTTTGCGGGGTGTAGTATCCGGGAAACGGCGTGCCCGCGAACGGCGTCAGCGTGGCGCCGAAAATCTTCAGCCCGCGCTCGTGCGCCCGCTCGATCATCTGCTTCATCCCGGCGATCAGGTCTCCCTCGGTGGGCAACTCCGCCGCCGGAGCGCTCTGCCCGGCGTGTCCCAGGTCGTTGATCCCCTCCAGCACGATCACGTACTTCACCCCCGGCTGCGCCAGTACGTCGCGGTCGAACCGGGCCAGCGCGTTCATCCCGAACCGGATGTTATCCGCCGGATCGCGCAGGATGCGGTTCCCCCCGATCCCCGCGTTCAGCACGCCGACCTCGTCGCCGCCGCGGGCGCGCAGCCGCCCGGCCAGAAAATCCGGCCAGCGGTGATTCGTGTTCATCGTCGAGCGCGCGCCATCCGTGATCGAGTCCCCGAACGTAACCACCGCCGACGCACTCGCCGGCGCTTCCACATCCACGCCGGTCAGAAACACCCACGAACCGATCGTCTGCGGGTTCGCCACCGTCTCCGCCGCGGTCTGGTCCCCCTTACCCACATACGACGTCTGCTGCGCCCCGTAATGCACGCCCGCGCCGGCCACCGCTTTCGGCAGGTACAGGCTGATCGCCAGGTCGCCGCCCGCCGGCACCGCCAGTGTCACCGGATCGCTCAGGGCCGGCGCGTCGGTCGAGAGCGTCACCGCCGTCCGGCCGCCGAAGGTCATCACGCGGTCCGTGCCGGCGACGATGCTCGAATCCGCCGCGCGCACCGCGATGTGCACGCTTCCGATCTCCACCATCTGCCCGCCGTAGGCGTTGGACAGGTGCACCCGCGCGCGGGCGCCCCCGATACTGGTGTGCACGATCTCGCGCAGCGTCTGCTTGTCAAAAATCAACTGCGACGAATACATCTGCGCCGCCCCGCTCAATTGCGGCGCCGGGCTGGTCGCCCACGTCCCGACCCAATGGGTTTGTGCCGCGGCGGTAGTTGCGGCAGCGATAAGAAGTAGTGTTCGGAGTGCGGTCATCACTCCGTCTATCCTATCGCGCACCGCCCGGCGCCGCGCGCCCGAGGCGGCGCACCGCCAGCAGCAGCAGGACGCCTCCGATCGTGGCCGCGAGGGTGGCCGGTTCGGGAGCGGGATCGATGGCGATGCCGCTGGGGCCGTGCAGACCGGTGATGTAGGCCCCGTAACCGGCACCGTTCGCGGCGAACTTGACGACGTCGTTGCCGTAGTATTCGGCGATATAGAGGTTGCCTGCCGGGTCGATGGCGATGTAGTTGGGACCTTGCAGGTTGCCGGCGAACAATACCGGGGAATTGCTGCTTCCAGTGAACTGGTAAACGGCGCCGGCGGTATGCGAGTAAGTGGTGTCGGAGACGTACAGGTTGCCGTTGCCGAAGGCGAGACCGCGCAGGTTGCCGCTGCCCAAGCCGGCGGCGAAGAGAGTGGCCGGTCCGCCGGTGAGCGGCATGGTGTAGATGTCGCCGCCCCATTGGGTGGTGATGTACAAGAGAGCGTTGTAGGGGTCGTAGGCGATGCCGCGCGCCTGGAAGGGTACGGTCCCGATGGTGGTGACGGTCCCGCCGGATATCTTCTGAATGGTCCCGTTGAGTACCGATGCGTAGACGTTTCCGGCGGGGTCAACGGCCAGTCCAGTGGGACTCACCGCGCTGCCGGTTTGGGTGTCGTAGACGGCGACCTGGTGGGCGCTGCCGTCGAACTCGACGACGCGGTCGGCGCCGGCGTCGGCGACCCAGACGTTATGCGCGGGATCGACGGCGATCGCGTCGGGGAGGTCATAGGCGGCAAGGGGGACGAGGTTACCGAGGAAGGCCGCGGTACCGAGATCGTAAGCGCTGACGGAGCTGACGGGACTATTGGTATTCGGCAGTTCGTTGGTGACGTAGATCGAGCCGGAGAACAGGGGGAGGGCAGTTAGCAGCCCGGCGAGTACGGATCGCCGGAGACCCGGTGGCATGAGCGATAAGCCGGTGGGTAATCGCATGTTACGACTATACTCGGCTTACGCAGAAAGACAATGGTATTT
>JBBIQR010000201.1:0-9144 GCA_037442245.1 Candidatus Solibacter sp.
CGATCGAGATGACATCGCCCGGCACCCCGATGATCCGCTTGATATACGATTTCTGCGGATCCAGCGGAAACCAGAAGACCACCATGTCGCCGCGCTGGATGTCGCCCAGGCCGAAATGGTAGGTGAACTTGTTGATGAAGATGCGTTCCTGATCGGTCAGGGTGGGCATCATGCTGGTGCCTTCCACCTTTACCGGCTGGTAAATGAACACGATCAGTATGACCGCAATCAGGACGCTGAAGGCCAGGTCGCGGACCCAGGAGAGTGCACTCCATACCTGGGAGGCCCGGCTGGAGCGCTCCGGTGGCGGCTGCGGCGGATCAGTCAGGTTCTGGTTCTCCGGCATCCCTTCCGTCACTCCATTATAGACGGAACGCCCCGTGCCCAGGTTGCAGGCGCGATCACGCCGTGCCGGTCTTGAACGGGATGATGGTGGCGCCGCGCGGTTCGACGGCCCGCAGCACGCGCTCCAGGTCGGCTTCCTGCACCGGCTTAGCCAGCACGAAGTGGCCTTCGCTTTCGAAATCGGCGGTCAGTTCGGCGTCGTAGCCCTCGCTGAGCAGCACGAAGGCGCCCACCCGCGAGTGTAGCCGCTCGCTGAGTTCCACCCAGTTGAGTCCCGGCGCGCGCAGCGAACAAAAGGCGATATCGAACCGCATCCGCTGGGCCAGATCCAGCGCTCCGTCGGCATGGTCCAGCGGCACCACGCGGTACCCGCGAGCGGAGAGCAGGGCCAGCAACTGGTTCCGTACCGCTTCGTCGGTCTCGATCAGGATCGCGGTCATGCCGCGAGCGCTTTCCCGAACCGGAGCAGCCGATGGCGGATTAAACTGCGGGGCCACCCGTTCCCTGGCCTGCGCGGGCAATTCGATCTCGAAGCGTGGCTCCGAGGGGCTCTTTTCGATGAGCCGCACTTCGCCGCCATGGCCCGCAACCACGCTGCGGCTGACCCCGAGCACGGCCGCCGTCTCCTCCGGTTTGCGGTCTTCCACCGACGCGCTGAAACTGATCTCCACCAGCAGACGCCGGGCCAGCAGGCTGGTGCGCACGGTAAGCGCCTTGGACGCGGTATCCATCAGCGACTGTTCGGCGTGCAGCAGGAGGTTGAGGAATACCTGCTCCAACTGCCCGTGGGACCCCAGCACATAGATCGGGTCGCTGGCCGTCAAGTCGCGGACGCGGATTCCGCTCGCCTTCCAATCGCCTTCCCGGAAATCGATCAGGGCGCGCAACAGCCCGTTGACATCCACCGGCCGCGCCTCCACCTGTTCGTTGGAGGCGAAAGAAACCAGGCGGGTCACCATGGCGCTGGCCTTGGCTGCTTCGCTGGCGATGGCGGCGACTTCCCGCTCCGCCGGTCCGGCGTGCGACTTGTCGGCCGCGCGTTGCGCCAGATCGCGGATGGATGCGAGCGGCGCGCGCAACTCGTTGACGATACCGGAAATCAACCGCCCCACCGCGGCCAGTCTCTCGCTGCGGAACAGTTGCTCCTGCACGCTGCGTTGATCCAGCAACCGCACGGCGACGCCGATCTGGTTGCCCAGGTGTTGTGCCAGCGCCTGTTCGTCGGCGCTGAAATCCCGCACGCGGTCGTCCTGATCGAGTTCCAGCACTCCCACCACGTCCGTTTGCGCCATCATGGGCACGAACAGCAGGCTCCTTGGAGAATGCTCTCCGGCTTCGCCGGCGATGGGGAAGGGACTTCGGCCGATATCCGGAATCACCAGCAGGGTGCGGTAGTGGAAGCAGGCGACTGCGCCGGCCGGCGTCCCGCCGGGCGGCGAGGAAAGGGAGATCGAAACCGGTTCGCCGCCGGCGGCCGGCACCGTATCCAACGTCTTGGCGGCGCGGTTATACAGGTACAGTCTGGTGTGCGTGATCCCCAGAATCGCGGGCAGGGCTTCGCGGAGGCGCCCGAGGATCGCCGCCGCCGAGCCTGCGCTCAGAATCTCCTCGCCAAGCTGGTAGGTCCTCCGCAACTTCCGGCGCTGGTTGCCCAGGCGGCGCTCGCGGGTCCACATGAGGGCGGCAATCAGCGCGACCAGCACGACCACTCCGCCGGCAATCGGTCCGGAAATGCCGCGCGACCGATCGAGCAGGGCGATATCGCCGGCGCGCGCCACGACCACCTCGAATCCCGCGTTGTGCGGAGCTACCGGCGCGTATTGCAGGGCGATGCCGGCAACGCCTACGAAGTCCCCGGGATGGATTCCACTCAAATCGCTCTTGGGTTGTCCGGCGCCGCGCGGAATATAGATCCGGTACGGTTCCGGAGACGCCTCGACGCTGATGATGGCCCCGCCGGCGTTGTACCCCGGCGCCTCCGACACGCGCCCCTCCACCCGTACGAGCATCCCAACGTAGCCCAGGTTCTCCGCCGCCGAGGGAGAGAGTTGGAGCGCCGCGGGCGGCGCCTGGTGATGGAGCAACCGGACTTCCCGCGGCACCACGACCGGTACTCCGTAGCTGCTCACAACCTTTCCGGAAGCTTCGATTTCGTCTCCGGGTTGGAAGCCGTCCAACGAACTCTCGTCGCTCCCCACTCGCAACAGGGCGCCGCTGGAACCGGATTCGATCGCCAGCAGATGGCGGTCGGCAAAATGGAATACCGGCGCCGCCACGACGCCGCTTACCACTACGTCGCGACCTTCCCAAAGTGGGGTGTAGTCCGCGCCTTTCCGCTGTCCAAGCTGTTCCAGGCTGATGCGGCTTTCCTGCGCGCGCAGAACCGCTCCACACGCCAGCGTCACGGCCAGAGCGTAGCCCAGCCAGCGTTTTAGAACGGCCGCGTATGGGCTTGGAGCCATGATTCCAGTTCTCTGCTCAAGAAATTATCGACGGTTATGGAGGTCCCAGGCAAGTTAACATGAGTAGTAGTAACTCCAATAACTCTCATGCCCGCCGCCAGGGCCGCGGCGGCGCCCGAATGCGAGTCCTCGAAAACCGCGCAACCGGCCGGGGGCACCCCCAGCAAGTCCGCTGCCCGCAGGTAGATATCGGGATACGGCTTGGGCCGCTCCACCTGATGGCCGTCCACCGCGACGTGAAAGAACTCACGCAATCCCGCCCGGTCGAGGATAAAGTTGACGTTATCGGGTTCGGCGTTTGAAGCTACCGCGGTTGGTAAGTAATGGTACCGTGCCAGAAACTCCCTGATCCCCGGAACCAGCATTTCCGCGATTTGCGGGGCGGCCAGTTCGCGGTAGAGCCGCTCCTTGCCGCGCCCGCGCGCGGCCACTTCTTCGGGCGGCAGCGAACCGCCGAAGAAGTCCGCCACGATTTCATCGTTGCGTTTGCCGTACATGCGCTGGTGCATGGCTTCGGTCGTCTCCAGACCGTAGCGCCGGTTGAACTCTTCCCATGCCAGACGGTGCAGCGGATTCGAATCCACCAGCACTCCATCCATGTCGAAAACCAGCGCTTCCACCGGGGTCATCGCGTTCACGCGGCATCCCCCGCCGCCAGGGAGGCGTCGAGCCATTCCAGGTAGTTCGGCGCGCCGTCCACTACCGGCAGTGCGAGCACCTCGGGGACTTCGTAGGGATGCATGGATTCGATGGCTTCCCGCAGGGCGGGAAACCGGCCGCGCGAGGACTTAATCAGTAGTAGTGCTTCCGCGGCGCTTTCCATCTCACCTTTCCAGCGGTAGATGCTGCGTGCGCCGGGCAGGATGCTGACGCAGGCGGCTAGACCCGCCTCCACCAGCGCGCGCCCCAGGCGTTCGCCATCCTCCGCCGCGGCACAGGTGCAAAGTACAACAATCTTATCGGTCATGGGAAAATTTCCGCAAGTTCCACCGGCCAGCGATGTTACCATTATCTTCCAGGCACGATTGCGGCATGAAGGCCCCATTGACCCGTTTCGCACTTTTAATCGTTTTCCTTGCGGCGGTGGGCTATGCTTTTGTGGCGTTTCCCCGAGGCATGCGCTCCTGGCAGGATAAAGAGCGCCAGATCGCCGACAAAGAGAAAAGCAATACCAACCTGGTCCACCAGTTGGAGAAGCAGAAGGAGCACATCCGCCGCCTCTCGACCGACCCGGAGGAACAGGAGTTGGAGATCCGTAAACGCCTGAAACTGGCGCGCCCCGAGGAAAAGATCTTCATCACCGGCGAGCCCGATCCGTCCGCCAAACCGGAACCGGGGCGCTGATGGGCAAGCGCATCATGGTGGCGATTATCGGCGCTGGGATCGGCTCGCTTGCCGGACTGCTGGCGGATTTTCTGGGCGCGGGCAGCGCCGCCCTCATCGCCGGCGGAGCGCTCGGCGCCATCCTCCCGCAGTTTCTCCTGGGCGCCCCCGGCAGGTGACTCCGCCATGCCCTGCCGAAGACATTCCCGCCGCGAAACCGGCTTCCGCGCCATACGTCTCACTACTGTGTTCCGATCCCTCGTTCTGTTAGCCGGCGCCGCGTCCGTCGCCTTCGCCCAGTTGCCGCATGTGGGCGAAATCAACTTCTATGGACTGCGCAAGTTGAACCCGGATAAGGTGCTTTCCGCGGTGAGCCTGCGCACGGGCGACCGCCTGCCGGCTTCGAAGGGCGATCTGGAAGATCGCCTGGAGCGGATTTCCGGAGTGGTCGCCGCCCGCGTCGAGGCGGTCTGCTGCGACGGTTCGCAGGCGACCCTGTTCATCGGTATCGAGGAGCGCGGCGCGGAACACCTCGATACTCACGACGCTCCCGCCGGCGCCGCGGTTCTGCCCGACGACGTGCTCGGTCAGTATCGCGATTACCTTTCCGAAACCGGCCGTGCCGCGCGCACCGGCGCCTCTGCCGGCCCCGCCGCGCTAAAACTGGAGGACGGCTTCCGCGCCTTCGATGAAGCCCACGCCGCGCTGGTGCGCGATGTGCTGCGCAACTCGGTCGACGCCGAGCACCGCGCCGGCGCCGCCCTCCTCATGGGCTTTGCCCCGAAGAAGGACGACGCCATCGGCGATCTCCAATACGCCCTGCAGGACCCCGACGAATCCGTCCGGGCCAATGCGGCGCGCTCCCTGCGGGGCATCGCGGTACAGGCCCGCAAAGACCTGCTACCGCCGCCGAAGATCGCCTCTGTCTGGCTGGTCGGCATGCTGGACTCGGTGGTGTTGAGCGACCGCACGCAGGCGGTCGATACCCTGCTGGTCCTGACCGACCAGGTCAACGCTCCCGTGCTCTCGCTGTTGCGCGAGCGGGCCTTCCCGGCGCTCATCGAAATGGCCCGCTGGAAGACGCTCGAATACGCACTGCCGGCCTACATGCTGCTGGGCCGCGCCTCCGGTATTCGGGAGCAGACCCTGCTGGACACCTGGCGCAAGGGCGACCGCGAAAGGGAGATCAAGAAGGCCGAGGACGCGGCGCGCGCAAAGAAGTAGGCCCGGCCGGGGTTCGAGCGCGGCACAGCCGCTATACTGACAGAGGCGGATGGGAATCTCCAGGCGCGAACTACTCGGAGCCGCGGCGCTGGCGGCCACGGCGGCGGCGCAGGACGCCGGACCGAACGTGCCACGCCCGCGCGCCGCTCCCAAGCCCCGCACCACTCCGGCTGTCTGCCTGTACTCCCCGCATCTGATCAAGGTCGAGTACGAGGCCCTGGGACTGACCCTCAAGGAAATCGGCTTCGACGGGTGCAACCTCGCGGTGGTCCCGGGCGCCCACGTGCCTCCGGAGAAGGCCGATTCCGACCTGATGCGGGAGATTGAGGCCGTGAGCGGCGTCGGGCTCGAGGTGCCGATCGTCACTACCTCGGCGACTTCGGCCAACGATATGTTCGGCCGGCAGGTCTTTGCCATCGCCGGCTTCATGAAGATCCCGCTGATCCGCTCCGGCACATGGCGTTACGGCTCCGGCGACCCCGAGGCGCGCCTCAACGAAGTGCAGCGCGATGTGCTCATGCTCGCCAGCATGGCGCGCGCCTACAACATGGCGCTGTGCCTGCCGAACGCCGCGGGCGACGCGGTAGGCGCCGCCGTGTGGGACTACGCCGCCCTGTTTCGCGGAGTGGACCGCACCTGGGCCGGGTACGATTTCGACCCCGGCGGCGCCACTCAATCCGGCGGTCCCGCGGGAGCGCTCAACGACTTGCGGATCGTGCTGCCCCGCCTCAAGGCAGTCACCATGAGCGACGCCGCCTGGACTCGCGACGGCGCCGGGTGGAAGGTCACGCCCTGTCCCCTGGGCGAAGGGTCGGTGGATTGGGGGCGGTTCTTTTCCGCCCTGGCGGGTGCGCGCTTCACCGGACCCATCACGCTCGAAATGCGTTACCGCCCGGCCAACGAACTCGCCGCCATGCGCAAGGACCTGGAATTCATCCGCAAACAGATCGCCGCCGCCTACGGCTCCGCCGGCTGATCGAAAAGCCCCCCCTGCTCCTCCGGCGCCGCCTTCTGTTTGCGTTTGCGCAGCGGGCTGCCGATCACCCCGAGCACCTCGATTCCCACCAGGGCGCTGCGCGGGACGAAGATCCTCTGCGCGTTGGCGAACGGGTCGGGCGGGATCAGGCTGAAACCGGCCGGGTCCAGCCCCATCAGGTTGTTGGGCACAATGCCCTCCATGGTTTCCCCGTCCCGGAAACGTGCCTGGACCCACAGCCCGGCCATCTTCGGCCGTGTCAGAAACTCGTGCCGCTCGCCCGTGCCGGCGTCCCAATCCCGCACAAAACACACGGCTTTGACTTCCGGATAGGGCAGAACCTGGATTTCGCCCTGTTGCGACATCAGTTCGATGCCCTCGGGCTGGAGAAAACTGGAGGGTTTGATCCACCCGGCCAGGGTTTCCCGCTGGTAGCGCCGTACGAGCGCCTTCTTGTTGGTGGAATCGGCCACGAATCGCTCAATTTAGACAACTATGTTTCAAACATTTCGCGCCTTATTGTATCATTGGCTCAAATGTCCGGCTCGTCAGGCCTTACCGCGGATCTACCCGGCCAGACGTCCGCTTTTCTTACCTTCTGCCGCATCGAGAAGGGCTTGGCGGCCAATTCGCTTTCCGCTTATTCCGCTGATTTAGAACGGTTTATATCATTTTCTGGAGACGGTGCGGGTATCCCGGACCAGGAGCGGATCCGGCTCTATCTGGACACTTTATACCGCGCTGGGCTGAGCAATCGCTCGATCGCGCGCCACCTTACCACGCTGCGCGGGTTCTACGGGTTCCTGGTGCGGGAGGGCCGCCTGGCAAGCGATCCGACCGAATACCTGGGCTCCCCCAAACAGTGGCAGACGATCCCTAAGTACTTGAGCCTGGAGCAGATAGAGAAGATCATTCAGGCGCCCGACCTCTCCCGCCCGAACGGTGTGCGCGACCGCGCCATGATGGAGCTGCTGTACGCCACCGGTCTCCGGGTGAGCGAACTGTGCCGGGTAAGTCTGGGGGACCTGGATCTCAACTTCGGAGTGGTACGCACCACGGGAAAGGGCAACAAGCAGCGGCTGGTGCCGGTGGGCAAGGCGGCGATCGAGGCGGTCCGGCAGTGGATCGGTTCGGGCCGCCCGGCGATGCTCAAGGGCCGCGCCAGCCGGTATCTGTTCGTGACGGCCCGGGGCGGCTGCCTGACCCGCCAGGCTTTCTGGAAACTCCTGGCCGGATACGGCAGGAAAGCGGGCATCTTTCACGGGCTGACGCCGCACGTGCTCCGCCACAGCTTTGCGACTCACCTGCTGGAAGGCGGAGCCGACCTGCGCAGCGTGCAGGTGATGCTGGGGCACTCGGATATCTCGACGACCCAGATTTACACCCACGTGATGCGATCGCGGCTCAGGGAGACCATCGACAGGCACCACCCACGTGCGTAATCCGCCCGGTTCGGGTTACCGCGCGAAGAAAAATTTCGCAAGGCCGGAAGTGCGAAGGCGATGAGCGATTACATGTACATTCTGGAGAGCCACCTCAGCCCGGATCAGAACCGGGTGGTGGAGGCGGTGCAGACGGCGGCTGGTGAAGCCGGCGTCAATGTGTTTCTGACCGGAGGCGCCATGCGCGACATGCTGGCCGGGTTCCCTATCCGGGACCTCGACTTCGTGGTCGAAGGCAACGCGCTCAAGGTGGCCCACGCCATCGGCGGCCACGGCGGCGTCCGCACGGTCCACACCGACGAGGTGCGCAAGACCGCGGACCTGGTGTTTCCCAGCGGTGTGACGGCGCAGATCGCCATGTCGCGGCAGGAAAAGTACGGCCGCGGCGGCGCCCGGCCCAGCGTGGCCCCGGCCACGATTCAGGAGGACCTCCGCGGGCGCGATTTCACCTGCAACGCCATCGCGCTCTCCCTCAACCGGGCGTCCCGCGGTCTGCTGCTGGACCCGATGAACGGGCTCGCCGATATCGAGCGTAAGGAATTGCGCGCGGTCTCGACCTACGGGTTCTACGACGACCCCTCGCGTCTGCTACGCCTGGTGCGGCTGAGCGTACGGCTCGGGTTCGCCGTGGAAGAGCGCACCCGGATGCAACTCGCCAATGCGCGGGAGGCCGAGGTCGAAACCCGCATTCCGCCGCGGTCGCTGAGCGAGGAGTTGCGGCGCATCAGCGCCGAGGACCGCGCCGGAGAGATCCTGAAGGGCCTCGAGGAAGCCGGGTTGCTGAAGCTCTTCTCCCCGGTGCTGGGCGCCAAACTGAACCATCAGGCTCTGACGCGTCTCGAAAAGGCGGAGTCGCTGGTGCCCGACGACGCTCCGTGGCGCGCCGCCCGCTTTGGCGTCTTCATGCAGGCCCTGACCGCCGGCCTGACACCCAAGGAGAAGGCCTCTCTGATTAAGACCACCGAAATGCCCAAGAGCGATCTCGCCGAATGGCAGAAGCTGGAGCCGCGGGCGAAGAAACTGGAGAGCGCGCTCAAATCGGCCCGCATTCGCAAGGCCAGCCACGTGTACCAGGCTGTCTCGGCGGCGGCGCCCGACGAGATTCTGTTCACGCTCTGCCACTCGGCGCTGAAACCGGTTCAGGAACGGCTGCGCAACCACTTCGGCAAGTACCTGGCCCAGATCGCCGAAATCACCCCGGAGGAGTGGGCGTCCATCCCGGTCAAGCCGGACGCGCCGAAATATGCCAAGGCGCGCCAGGACTTCATCGCCCAACGGCTGGATCGCCGCGTGAAGAAGCCGGCCGAGCCGGTTCCCACTCCGCCTCCGCCGGTAGTGGAACCCGCCGGCCGCCGCGGCCGGCCGGCGGGGG
>JBBIQR010000202.1:0-9132 GCA_037442245.1 Candidatus Solibacter sp.
CGTCTACTCGCGCAGCGTGCGGGTCGCCGGCAACGAGATGGACGATGCCGTCATGCAGTACCTCAAGCGCAAGTACAACCTGCTGGTGGGCGAGCGCACGGCGGAGCAGATCAAGATCGAGGTCGGCTCGGCGTTCCCGCTCGACAAGCCCCTCAAGATGGAGATCAAAGGCCGCAACCTGATCGAAGGCGTCCCCCGCACCATCACGGTCGACGATAGCGAAATCCGCGAGGCGCTCAGCGAGTGCGTGGCCACCATTGTCAACGCCATCCGCGTGGCGCTCGAGCGGACCCCGCCGGAATTGAGCGCCGATATCAGCGACCGCGGCATCGTCCTGACCGGCGGCGGCGGACTGCTCAAGAACCTGGATAAGCGCATCCGCGAGGAGACCGGGCTGCCGGTTTCCATCGCCGACGATCCGCTGGCGAGTGTGGTGTTGGGCACCGGACGCATGCTCAGCGATTTCCGGCTGCTGCGCAAGATTTCGATAGACTAAAGACAGAAGGCGGGCCCGCCCGGCGATGGAGTCGTTTCTCAACCGCTACCGCAACATCACCGTCCTGCTGCTGGTGATCATGGCGCAGTTGGTCTTGCTCGCGGTGGATGCCAAAGTGCAAGGCGTGCCGCTGATCCGCGTCTGGGCGGTCACCGCCGTGACCCCTATGGCGCGCCTGCTCGAAGGCGTGCGCAGCGGCTCCAGCGGCTTCCTCCACAACTACGTCCTGCTCAAGGACACCAACGACGAGAACCGCCGCCTCAAAGCCGATCTCGACCGCCTGAAGATGGAGAATATCGCGCTGAGGAACGATCTCAACACCGCGGACCGGGCCAAGGCGTTGCAACTCTTCCAGGCGCACACCGCGTCCAAGACGCTGGCCGCGACCGTGATCGGCACTGGAACCGGAGCCAACTCGCGGGTTGTGTTCGTGGATCGCGGCAGCACCGCCGGCGTGATGCGCGGCATGGCGGTGGTGACGCCGGACGGCATCGTCGGCAAAGTGGTGGCGGCGTATCCGGTCGCCAGCCAGGTGCTCCTCATCACCGATCCCGATTTCGCCGCCGGCGTCACCGGCCAGAAGAACGGCGCGCACGGCACCTTGAAAGGGCAGGGAACTCCGCAGTGCAAGGTCGACTACATCCCCTTCGAAGACAGGATTGAAGCCGGCGAGATGCTCTACACCTCGGGCGACGACCGCGTGTTTCCGCGCGGCTTCCCGGTCGGAGTCGTGAAAAGCGTGCGCGACGCGCAGCCCTTCAAGGAAGTCATGGTCGAGCCCAGCGGTCTGCAACACGGCCTGCAGGACGTGCTGATCCTCATCGAAGGCGTGCATCAGGCCATCCCCGATGTCGCGCCCGGGCTGCAGCCCATCTACCTCGCGCCCCCGCCCCCGGCCGGCGGCAAACCGGCCGAGGCGCAATCGCCGGCGGCCTCCCTGGGAACCGAAGCCGACCGGCTGCGCGGGCAGTACCAAGCGCTCGGCGCGGCGGAGAATCACACCTACGGCCAGAATCCGGCCGGCGCCCGGCCCCCGGATTTCACCAGGCTCGGCGCCCAACCCGCTCCGTCCACGCCGCCCGTCTCCGCGCCTGCGCCCGCCGCCGCCAAACCTCCGGGTCCGCCTCCCGGTGAGACGCCGAAGCCCGTTGGTCCGCCCGGCGGAGGACAGAACCGCTGATGACTTATTCGGGAGAGAGAATCCTGCTCAGCAATGAGCGCGAAGGGCAGACTTCGCGCTTCCGCCTCTGGGTCGTCGCCGGAGTGGCCCTGGCGTCGATCCTGTTCCAGGTCTACATCCCCCGGCACCTGCCCTTTCTCGGGTTCCTCGAAATGCCTCTGCTGGTCACGGTCTACTTCGCGCTGGTGCGCCGCAGCCAGGTCAGCGGCCTCCTGGTCGGGACCGCCATCGGTCTCGCCCAGGATTCGCTGGCGCCTCACCCCCTCGGCATGTTCGGCATCATCAAAACCCTGGTGGGATACTTCGCCGCCAGCGTCGGGGTGCGCATCGATGTCGACCACGCCTTCATCCGGCTCCTGCTGGGCTCGTTCTTCTACGTCTTTCACCAGGTGCTCTACTGGGTGATGACGCGCGCCCTGCTGGGCCGTCCCCTGGTGCTGGACTGGCCGCGCACGGTGCTCGAAGGCGCGCTCAACGGCGTCGTCGGCGTCGCGCTGTTCGTCTTCCTCGACCGCCTCAAAGTGCGCTCCTGAAGACTCCCCCGCGGCGCCTCAGAAACGGATCATCTCCTGCGAGAAACCGGGCAGGTCGAAGACGCCGAACTGCACGCCCCCCTGCCACGGCACCCACATCGAAAGCGCGGAGTGGAACGTGATGTCGGCGCGGATCTGCACGTACTTACCCACCTGGTTATCGGAATTCGTCGTGGGCGGCCACTGCGTGGCATTCGCCGAGCAACTCGACAGCGGATTACAGCTTACACTGGTGCCCGACTGCGATGTGAATGTTACATTCATCGTGTTATTGGGAATGCCGATCGCGTTGGTGCTCAGCACCCCCGCCACGTCCTTGATCTGGATGGTGCAGGTGTTGGGCTTGGTGGCGCACGTGGCGCCGTGCACCGTCAGGTACGATGCCGCGCGCTTCACCGCGTATTGCAAGGTGTGGTAATACCACATGCCGCGCGCCATCTCCACGATGGAAATCCAGGCGAACAGCATGGGGATGCCGCAAAGGACGAACTCCACGATGGTGGCGCCGCGCCGGTTTCGCTTCCGCATGACTAACTCCCCACCCGCATCGTAACCACGCGGGTAATCGTGGCCTGCCCCTCCAGTAATCCGGGAATCGGAATCAACTTAGGAGTCTGATAAGTCACAGTTACCGTGCTGGCCTCGCGGCTGTCCGGTCCGGTCGCTCCCGCGGCGGTCACAATCAACGGCAGTGCGCCGCAGGTGGCCGCGGTCACGTTGGGCGAGATCTTCATTTCGGCGACCACGTAGGTGCACGCCGTGGTGCTGTCGGCTTTGTTGGCCGAAGCGTGCGACGTGTACAGGCACGCCGCGCGCGCGGCCGATTCCACGCTGATCAGCGAGTGCGCGTAAATCCCCCAGTCGAAGGCTCCCACAAACAGGAACACAAACCAGGGCAGGAACAGCGCCAGTTCCAGGGCGGCGCCCCCTCTTTCGCGGTGTTTCGATCGCATAGGCTCCCCGTTCGCCTCCCGGTGGAGGCGTTTTGCCGCAAGGATTCCACAAAAAAAATCGCCTGCGCTAGTTGCCTTTGGTTATGGTCCGTTCTGCATTGCCGGCCCGTGGAACTAATGGAACGGCTCATGGCCGGAATTTTTCGCCGCGGCTATATTTCCGGCCCGATCCCGTTTCCCTTTGCGCTCAGAAGCGGGCCGCCACGGGGACGGCTCGACAAACACCGGGAGGAGTCACGATGGACGGAATGTCACGGCGCAATTCGCAAGCGGGACAGGTGACCATCGCGATCACTCTGTCACTCGTGATGATGTTCGGAATGGTCGGACTGGTGGTCGACGTCGGATGGGCCTACTGGCGTTGGGAAGCGGCCAAAACCGCCGCCGACGCCGCCGTGTTCGGCGCCGCCATGGTGGCCAGGAAAGCGGCCAACCTCAGTTGCGGCTCCGGCGTGTCCTGCCAGACTACCGCCGCCTGCCCGGCTACTCCGACCAACGCCAACGATACCCTGCAGGTCGGCTGCATGTACGCCGGCTCCAACGGCTTTGTGCAGGGCGGCAAGGGCGGCAAGCAGTCCGTTTACATGGCGTCCGGCATCAGCAGCGTGCCCGTCGCCGGAACCAAGCCGGATTATTGGGTGAGTGCGACTGTCGTAGAAAAGGAGCCAGAGTTGTTTTCGGCGGTGCTGGGCAAGCCGTGGATGACCGTGAGCGCGCGCTCCACCGCTCACGTTTACGCCGGCTCGGGCGGCGGCTGTATTTTCATTCTGAACCAGACCGCGCCCAAGGCCTACCAGCAGATCAGTTCCAATCTGGACAACGGCTGCGCGCTGTACGACGATTCCAATGCGGCCAACGCCGTCTACATCGAGAGCGGCACCCTGACCATGAACAACGGCGCCAACGTCATCACGGCGGGCGGCGTAGCGCTACCCTCCAGCAGCATCACTTATAACGGCGGCGGAACAACCAAGACCAACCAGCCGCGCAACGGCGATCCGTTTTCCGGCATGACCGCGCCCACGCCCTCCCTGCCGTGTACCCCCGACCCCAACATCAGTTCGTCCGGACAAACGATTACGCCGGGCACGTATTGCAGCATCACGGTCAACTCGGCCGATAACACCACCTTCGCGCCGGGCGTCTACGTGATCACCGGCGGCAACGTCAACATCAGCAGCAGCAACAATGTGAACGCCAACGGCGTGACCTTCTACTTCCCCGCCTCCTCCGGAAATATCAATTATGTGAGCGGCACGTTCAACCTGACCGCCCCTTCCAGCGGCCCCACCGCGGGCTTCGCCATCTGGAAGGGCGGACCCTCCACCAGCAACGCGGTTCTGGATAGCTCCGATCTCACCGTCAACGGCGTCATCTACATGCCGTACACCAACCTCAAGTACGGCAGCAGCGCCATCGCCTCTGCCACCACCATCGTGGCCAATACCCTGACCATCGACAGTTGCCATATCACCAACGCGGCTTCCTCGCCCTACTTCACCAACGGCGGCGCGGGCCTCTCCGGCGCTTTCGTCGTCGAATAGCGCGCAAACTCACCCTGCCGCCCAACCGCGGCGAAGCAGGGGCGGCGCCGGGCTACGCTACACTGAAAGAGAGCCTCCCGCTCGATGTGCCGTGATCCTGCCTCCCGCCGATCCGCAACTCGAAAATCAGCTCTCCGGCAAACCGCCCCTGCGCGACGATACCCGGTTCGCCGCGGGCCGCATCGCCGTATTCCAGTATTCCGCGGTGGCGGTTTTCCTGGTGCTGATCTCCGGCTTCTGGCGCCTCCAGGTGCAGAACCCGGAGTTCTACGACGAGCGCGCCCAGGCCAATAGCATCAAGAGCGTCCCCATCCCGGGCCCGAGGGGCCGCATTCTGGACCGCGACGGCCGCGTGATTGTGGACAACCGCTCCTCCTTCAGCCTGATTCTGGCCCGCGAGCAGGCCAAGGAGGAGCACCTCCGCCCCATCGCCCAGGGGCTGAACCTGGATTACGACGATCTCTACGCCCGCGTCGCGCGTATGCGGAAAGCCCCCAAGTATGTGCCCATCGTCATCAAGGACCAGCTCACCCCGGGAGATCTCGATTTCGTCGAGTCACATCACGATTTCTTCCCCGAGCTCGTGCTGATTCAGGCGCAGAAACGCCTCTATCCGCTGGCCGGCTTTCTCGCCCACGTGATCGGCTATACCGGGGAAATCAGCGAGCAGGAGCTCGATCAGCCCGAGTTCGCCAGGTACGAACCCGGCGCCGTGGTCGGGAAGTTCGGCGTCGAACGCGAGTACAACGACCTGCTCATGGGTGTCGACGGCCAGCGCCAGGTCATCGTCGATAACCGCGGGCAGGTGCGCCAGACCATCGGCATCAAGCCCGCCATTCCCGGCCACGACCTCAAGCTGACCATCGACATGGATCTGCAGGCGGTGGCCGAACTCGCCATGGACGCGCCTTACCCGGAACTCGGCATCGACCACAAAAACGGCGCCGTCGTCGCCCTCGATCCCCGCAACGGCGAAGTCCTCGCCATGGTCAGCCGCCCGGCGTTCGATCCCAATATGTTCGCCACCCGCATCCGCGCCAAGGACTGGCGCGAGATCGCCGATAACCCCGACCATCCGATGCTCAACAAGGCCATTCAGGCCGAACAGGCGCCCGGTTCGACCTTCAAGCCCTTCGTCGCCATTGCCGGCCTCGAAACCGGTACCGTCGATCCCTCCTGGACCACCCATTGCACCGGCGGCGTCAAGCTCTACGACAAGTATCAGCATTGCCACGCCGTGCACGGGACCCTGAGTATGCACGGCGCCATCGTCAACTCCTGCGACGTCTTCTTCTATACCCTGGGAGCCAAGGTGGGGATCGACAACATCGCCTTCTACGGCGATATGGCCGGGTTCGGACACAAGACCGGCATCGACCTGCCGCACGAGCGCGAAGGCATCATGCCCTCCGAGCAGTGGAAGATCCGCACCTACCGGCAAAAATGGTACGTCGGCGAAACCCCCAGCGTCGCCATCGGGCAGGGCGCCCTCACGGTCACGCCGCTGCAACTCACCCGCGCCATCGGCGGTCTGGCGGTTGGCGGCAAGTGGTTCGAACCCCACCTGGTGGCGCGTCCCGCCGGCAAGGTCAGGGAAGTGGACTGGAACCTGACCCCTGAGCACGTGAAAACCGTGGTCGACGGCATGTACGGCGTCGTCAACGAGGGCGGCACCGGCGGGCGCGCCCGCCTCCCCAACGTCGAGGTTTGCGGCAAGACCGGCACCGCGCAGTTGGCGTCCTACGACTACATCAACTCCGTGGGTAAGGGCGTTGAACTGCGCGAGAACGCCTGGTTCGAGGCCTTCGCGCCGCGCGATAATCCCGAGATCGTGGTGGTGGCGTTCTTCGAACACGGCCGCCACGGACCGGCCGCGGCCGAAATCGTCCGCGACGTCCTGGCCGCATACTTCGACAAAAAGGCGCGTATCCAAACCAGGAAGCAGGTGCAGGCGGAAACCTCGGCGCGCCTCGGTCTGGACTTGCCGGGCGCCGCGCCGGCCGCCCCTTCGCCGGGAACGCCCCAACCGGCACCCCAACCTTAGATCATGACCAAATATCTTTCCGCGCGCGATATCGACTGGACCATCCTGCTGATCGTGCTGTTGATCTGCTCGGTCGGCGTCCTGCAGATTTACAGCGCCACCCGGGATACCGACAGCACCAGCTCGTGGTGGAAGCAAGTCCTCTATGTGGCGGGCGGTATCGTGCTGATGTGGCTCATGCTGGCGGTGGACTATCACTCCATCCTGCACTATGTTCCCGGCCTTTACATCGGCAGCGTGACCGCTCTCGCCCTGACGTTTCTGCTAGGCGACCGGGTATATGGGTCCAAGCGCTGGATACCCCTCGGTTTTGGTTTTCACTTGCAGGTATCGGAACTGGTGAAGCTGGTGATAATATTGTTGGTAGCCCGTTACCTGACCGATCTTCGGACTGACGATCTGGAGCTTCGGGACCTTCTCAAATTGGCGGGCCTGGTTTTGGTGCCCACGATCCTGGTGCTGAAACAGCCGGATCTGGGGACGGCCATGACCTACGTGGCAGTCCTGTTTGCTTGCAGTTTCGTCGCCGGGCTGCGCTGGAAGTATATTGCCGCCATAGCCGTAGTGGCGGTGCTGGTGGTTCCGGTGACGTACCATTTTCTGCCGGACTATCAGAAAGCCCGGTGGGTCGGGTTCATGAATCCCGAGGGGGATCCTCAGGGAAAGGGTTATCAGTCGATCCAATCCCAGATCGCGATCGGCTCGGGGAGTATGTTCGGGAAGGGAGTCACCAAGGGGACGCAGACCCAGCTCCGCTTCCTGCCGGTGCCCTGGAAGGATTTCATCTTCGCGGCCTTTGCCGAGGAGCATGGATTCGTCGGGGTAATCGGTATGTTGGCTTTGTTTTTCGTGCTGCTGATGCGCATCGTCCAGAATGCGCAGACGGCGCCGGACAGGGTAGGCATGTACATCTGTATGGGGGTAGCCGCTCTGCTGCTGTTCCACGTTCTGGTGAATGTGGGGATGGTGGCGGGGCTGATTCCAGTAACCGGAATTCCGCTGCCCTTCATGAGTTTTGGCGGATCCAGTATCTGGACGTTTTTTATGGCGCTGGGGCTGGTCAATAACGTCCGCCTCAGAAGGTTTGTGAATTAACCGGGCGCTCGCCGGGTTCGCGGCGCTCGCGCAGGAAAAAAAGATCGAATACGGGAGCCTGTAGAGACCCCCGGTAGTGGCGGCTGATGGCGGCCCACCGGGAAAAGAGGAGTGGTTCCCGGCCGGATGGTGTTTGAGGTTGTCGATCTCCACCTCCGGTCAGCGTGATATTGCAGCATTTGGCCGCGCCGGCGCCAGTTCCGCGCGGGGCGGTAAACACGCAGGCCACCCTCCCAAAGACCTCTCCATGCCCCGGGGAGGAAGCGAATGACCAAGGAATTGGTGATTTCGGCGACTCGCCACGAAACGCGCGTGGCGGTGCTGGAAGACGATCAGGTGGTCGAGGTTTACCACCAGAGAGAAAACGAATATTCCCTCGCGGGATCGATTCACAAGGGCAGGGTGACGCGCGTGCTCCCCGGCATGCAGTCGGCCTTTGTCGATATCGGATTGGGACGCGACGCGTTCCTCTACGTCTCCGATTTCTTCGAAGACAACGACGAATACGACAAGATCGTCACCGCGGCGGAGGAGAAAGTCCTCAAGCTGGATCGCCCCGTCACTGTCCCGGCGGCCGTGCCGCCGGCGGCGGAATCGCCTGCCCCCGTGGAAGGCGCAGAACCGGTCTCCGTCATGCCGCCTGCCGAGGCTCCCGAGGCGGAGAGCCAGCCCCTGGCGCCGCCCGCCAGCGCCATGGTCGGTCCGGCCGGAGATCGCGACCGGCGCGACCGGCGCGGGGGACGGCGTTCGCGCCGTGGACGCGGCGGCCGCGGCGGCCGCGGCGGCTTGCCCGAAAGCAAATACTATTCTCCCCGGCCGGACGAGCACCGCGCCGAAGCGCAGGCCGAACCGGCGGAGTTCGTCGAACCCGCCGAACCCGCCGAAGCCGCGCACCAGCCGTCCGCGGTGGACGCCGACGACTTCTTCGTGCTCCCCGGCGAGTCGCTGGCCAAGTACACCCACGAAGACGAAGACGCTCCCGGCCAACTGATGTCCGAAGCCGAAACCGAGGCCTTCGAGGAAGAAGCCGGCATCGAAGCCGCGCCCGAACCCGTGTTCGCTCAGGAGGAGCCGGCCGAAGAAGCCACCCCCGTTTTCGAGCCCGCCCCGGATCCCTCGCCCGAAGCCGAACTCGCCCGCGAAGCCGTCGAAGAAGCGCGCGCCGATGAGCGCCAGGCCGAGGCTGAAAATATCCTTGCCGCCGAAGAAGCCGGAGACCGTGCCGTAGGCCTCGGCCAGCGCGACGAAGTCCGGCTCGTAGTAACGCAGGTTGCCGCTGTTGTCGGT
>JBBIQR010000203.1:0-9132 GCA_037442245.1 Candidatus Solibacter sp.
CCGCGCTCTGGCCCGCCTTCCCTTCGGCGCACGCGATGCCGCGTTCGGCCGCGCCCTGGGACGCATCCTGGCGCACGAACTGTACCACGTGTTCGCCAATACCCAGCAGCACGGCTCTGCCGGCCTCGCCAAGGAGTCCTACACCGTCGACGACCTGATGGGAGACGATTTTCAGTTCGACGAGCGCGAGTTCGAAATGCTCCACAGCGGGCGCGCCTACACCAGCCTCTCCATCGCGGGCGCCGCCTCGGAGAACAAATGAAGACCCGCCCCCGGCGCGATATAATCAGAGTCAGTGCACCCTGAACTCGAACTCTATCGTCAACAGTTTGAACAGATTACAAGCGACGCGGCGGACCTTGTCAAAGGCCTCGGCGAGGAGCAGTTCAACTGGCGCCCGGCGCCCGGCGCGTGGTCCATCGAAGAGTGCCTGGCGCACCTCACCATGACCGGCCACCTCGAACTCGGTCATATCGAAACCGCCATCGAACAGGGCCGCGCCCGCGGCCTGACCGGCGCCGGTCCCTTCGAGTATCCCGCGCTCGAGCGCTTCATCCTGCGCGAGACCGAACCGCCCGCCCGCCACACCATGCCGGCGCCCAAACGCTTGATCCCCGCGCACAACCAGCCCCTCACCGCCGTCATGCCGACGTTCTTCCACGTGCAGCGCATGTTCCTGCTCGCAATCGAACGCGCCGACGGCCTCGACCTCCGCCGCGTGAAGGTCGTCACCCCCATCAGCCGGTTCCTCAAGGTCAGCCTCGGAACCATGTTCGCCCAGGCCGCGGCCCACGAACGGCGGCATCTCGCCCAGGCGCGCCGCGTCCGCGAGAAACTGCCCACCGGCGTCGCCCTGCCCGCTACCCACTGACGCTAGGGGCGTCCCGTCCGCCCGTTTCATCCGCGTCGATCCGCGTCCATCCGCGGCCCAATCCGGCTCTTGACGTTAGCCCAACTCCTCGTCGAAGCACACCGCCACCTTGCCGCAGCGCCCGCTCGCCATCAGCGAATACGCGTCGCCCGCTCGCTCCAGCGGGAAGCGGTGCGTCACCAGGTCCGCCGGATGCAGATTCCAGCGCACCAGCCGCTCCACCAGTTCTTCCATCAGCCAGGTGGACGTCACCCAGCTTCCGAAAATCGTCTTCTGATCGTGGATGATGTCCGGCGACGGGTTGAACTCCACCCTCCCGCCTTCCCCGAGGAACACGATGCGTCCCCACTTGCGCGTCGCGCGGATCGCCGTGGCGCGCGCCGCAACGTTGGCCGAGCAATCCACCGCGCGCTCCACTCCCTGCCCGCCGGTCAGCCTGCGCACCGCCTCCACGTTATCCGCGGCGGAACCCAGCACCTCGTCGCACAGCTTCAGATCCAGCGCGAGCTTCATCCGCTCTTCCACCACGTCGATGCCGATGATCCGCGCCGCGCCCAGTTTGCGGCACAGCGCCGCCGTAGCCAGCCCCACCGGACCCAGCCCCGTAATCAGCACCGCGTCGTTGCCGCTGATCCCGATCTTCTCCAGCCCCTCGTAGACCGTGCCGAAACCGCAGGCCACCTGTGCGCCGTCGGCGTAGCTCAGCTCATCCGGCAGGTGGATCAAATCCTTCTCCTCGGCGAGCATGTACTCCGCCATGCCGCCGTCCCGCTGCCACCCGTAGGCCCGGCGCCAACGCGTGCTGGTGCAGGAGATCATGTAGCCTCGCCGGCAATCGTTGCACACGCCGCATCCCGAGATGTGGTACACGATCGCGCGGTCGCCTTCCCGGAACCGGCGGCACCCCGGCCCCGCCTTCACAATCCGCCCGCACGGCTCGTGCCCCGCGATCACCCCCTGGTAGCCTTCCGGCCCCTTGCCCAGGTGCTCGTGATAAATGCACCGGATGTCGCTGCCGCAGATGGTGGACGCCTTGATCCGCAGCAGCACTTCGCCGTGCCCCGGCTCCGGTACCCCCACTTCCTTCAGTTCCACCGTGCTGTCGCCCGGCAGGTACGCGCCAATCATTGTTTGATCACTCCCTCGATGTCCCACAGGTCTTCCCAACTCTGATCCGCCTTCCACAAAAACACCTGGCCCTTGATCAGCCGGCAATTGCGGTCGATGCCGGCGATCTCCTGCATCTCCTCCGCGGTCAGCGGCGGACTGCACACACCCGCCAGGTTCGCCTCGTAGTTGCGCCGCCGGATCGAAAACGGGATCGGGGTGGCGCCGCGCTGCGCGCTCCACTTCACGCACACCACCGCCGGATGCACGCCGAGCCGCTGCGCGATCTTCACGATCACCGGGTCTTCCACATCCACCGTATCCTCCGGCGTCCGGTCGCGCTCCGGGCGTCCCGGCGAGCCCACCGGAGAGTATCCCACCGGCTCGATTCCCGCGGCCCGCACAAAATCGAACAGCGCCGGCTGCTGGAAGTGCGGGTGCAATTCCATTTCATTCACCGCGGGACGGATGCGCGCGTCGCGCAGCAGCAGCGTCAACTTCGGAATCGTCATGTTGCTGGTCCCGATATGACGCACCAGTCCCAGGTCCACCAGTTGCTCCATCTGCCGCCACGTGCGCAGAAACTCCTCGTGGATATACGGGCGCGAGTCCGCCCCGCGGCTGGTCACGTCGCAGCCCGGCGGATGGAAGTTGGGGACCGGCCAGTGGACCAGGTACGTGTCCAGATAATCCAGCCCGAGATCGGCCAGCGACCGCCGGCAGGATTCGATCACCCGCCCGTGCGCGTCGTTCCACACCTTGGAAACAATCCACAAGCTCTCGCGCGCGATGCCGCCCCGCATCGTGTCGCGCAGGGCCGCTCCGATGCGGTCCTCGTTGCCGTACACGCTGGCGCAGTCGAAATGCCGGTAGCCCGCTTCGGCGGCGCCCGCCACCGCCGCGGCCACTTCGTCCGGACTCACATGGTCGCTGCCGAACGTGCCCAGCCCGATCGCCGGCATCCGCGCGCCCGTGTGGAGTCTACGTTGGGGTACGAGTTGAGGGTCCAACTCAATACGCTAACGCATCGCGCGCCGTATCGCGAGGTCCCCTCCGCCGTGACTCTTGCTTCCATCCGCGTTGATCCGCGTTCATCGGCGGCCCCATCATGCAGTTGAGTTTTCGCGGCATGGCCAATTCTTAGCCCGGACGCCCGACTAACGCATCGCGCGCCGTATCGCGAGAACTCCCGCGCCGGCGATGATCAGCCAGATCACCGAAGGCTCCGGCGTATCGCTGACCGGCGGAGGCGGCGTCACCGTAAACGGGCCGGGGATAACCGGAGGGCCGGGCGTGCTGCCGCCCCCACCAGGAGTCGTGCCGCCGCCGCCCGAGGTCCCGTCCACCGGAGGAAGCGTGGGCGTGCCGCTCTGCGGATGCTTTCCCGTCGGACCCGGCGCGATGCCGCCTGCCGTCAGCACCCCGCCGGTCTGCGGCGCGCGCCCCACACTCGCCGTCACCGTCGTGAACGTCGGGTAAGTAAAGGGCGTCGGGCTGCCGGGAAGCGCCGGAACTCCAGGCAGAGGCGTACCCTCGCTAAAGGCCGGCGGAGCCAGCGGCGTGCGTGGCGTCCCATCGCTGCCGGGCGAGACGTCGGGCAGCGGCGGACCTCCCGGCACAGGCGTCACGGACGCCTGCGGCGCAGGCGCGGGTGCGCCCGCCGAAGGCGTCGGAGACATCCCGCTGAATCCTCCCGCCCAAGCCGGAGTTCCCCCGGCATAATCCGCCGGCCCCGCTGCCGCCAGCGCGGCTGCCTGCAACGGCATCGGCGGAAATACGTCGTGCGCCAGCATCGGCAGGTGGAATACGTCCGGCGGTTGCACCGCGTCGCGCTCCGCTACGGCCCGCGACGCCGGTTGCGGCGTTTCCAGATCCACGTCCTCTCCCGCCGGCTGCTGCGGAGTAAAAGAAATCCGGTTGCCGCACCGCGCTCGCGCCAGGCTTTCCCCATCGCTCAGCACCGCTTCCCCCGCCGCCAGCGTCACCGTGTGGCGCGTCCAGTATATCCGGCCGTCCTTGCGGAACGATACGTACGCTGCGCGTGCCTCGGGCATCCACTCCACGTGCGCCGTCTCCGCCCGGAAACCGCGGTAGTGCGCCGCCGCGACCGGGTCCCGGCCCAGCGCGCCCACCAACTCCGCCCGCGACCACGCCCCGCCCGGAATCACCGAGTAGGGGTACACCGCCCGCACAATCTCCGGCCGCGTTGCCGCACGCACCGCCATCCCGTCCAGGACGAACGCGCGCGCCGCCTGCACCGGTTGCGCCGCCGGTGTGGACCGGCGGAACCGGGCCGCGGTGTACAGACACACCACGGCCATTACGGCGCCCATCGCGAGAACCAACCGTCCCCGCCCCAGGCGCCGGCGTCTTCTGCTTGAAGTGCTCAGCGCTTTTTCCGAAAAATCAAATTACGGAGACCCGAGACGCTGAGGAGGGCCGGTGGCGCATCTCAAATCACCGCAGTCTCATTATCGGCAACGCGCCGGAAAGTGAACAGTGCCAATCGTACCTGAATTTGAGGGCAAAAGGACTAGGACAAAAAGCGTATTTCCTTTGCAGCCAGGGGGTTACACCAAAAGGAGTATCACCTTGCCGATGTGCGCGCCGCTCTCCAGGTAGCGGTGCGCCTCCGCTGCCTCCGCCAACCCGAACACCCGGTCCACCACCACCTTCACCGCGCCAGACTCCAGCAGCGGCCACACCCGCTCCCCGAGTTCGCGCGCAATCCGCCCCTTATCCTCCACCGTCCGCGGGCGCATCGTCGAACCCGTCACCACGATGCGCTTCTGCATGATCCGCGCCAGGTTCACGCTCGCCTCCGCCCCCTGCTGCACCGCGATCTGCACCAGCCTGCCCCCCGGCGCGAGGCACTCGATGTTGCGCCCCGTGTAGGGCGCGCCGACCATATCCAGCACCACGTCCACCGCGCCCCGCAAGCTCGCGGCGAAATCCTCTTCGCGGTAGTGGATGGCGCGCTCCGCCCCCAGTTGCTCGCAGAACCGGCACTTCTCCGCCGAACCCGCCGTGACCCACACCCGCGCCCCGAACGCCCTCGCGAGTTGAATCGCCGTGGTGCCGATGCCGCTCGAGCCGCCGTGCACCAGGATGCGCTCACCCGCCTGCAGCCCGCCGATCTGAAACACGTTCGCCCACACCGTGAAGAAGGTTTCCGGGATGCCCGCGGCTTCCACCATGGAAAGCCCGCGCGGCGCCGGCAGGCATTGCGCGCCCGGCACCGCGCAGTATTCCGCGTACCCGCCGCCCGGCGCCAGCGCGCACACGCGATCGCCTTCCCTCCAGCCCGATTCCGCCCCCGCCGCCGCCACCGTCCCGGCCACTTCCAGCCCGAGCACCGGAGAAGCGTCCACCGGAGGCGGATACTTGCCCGCGCGCTGCAACAGGTCGGGACGATTCACCCCGGCGGCTTCCACCCGGATCACCACGCCGCGCGCATCCGGCTCCGGGCGCGCCCCTTCGGCGATCCGCATCACCTCCGGTCCGCCCGCGCCGTCGCACTCGATGTAGCGCATCGTCAGCCGTCGATCTCCGCCACCCGCGCCAGTCGTCCGCCTGCCGCCGTGATCTCCTCTAGCGCCCGCGCTCCCCCGGCGGCGTCCAGACATTCGATCGCGTCCGCCACGACCGTAACCCGCCGCCCCGTGCCGAGCAGCCCCAGCGCCGCATGCCGTACGCATACCTCGGTGACGACGCCGTACACCACGCACTCCTCCGCGCCCAACTCCGCCAGCACCCGCGCCAGGTTCACCGCCGTGAACATGTCGACGTGCTGTTTCTCCAGCAGAATCTGTTGGGCGCCTGCGATCGCCGCGCCACACTCGCGGTTGGGCAGGACCACCCGCCGTTCAACCAGCGTCGTCTCCGGCTTGCGCTGCCCGAGCGTGCCCGCGACGCAGTGGTGCGGCCATGCGGCGAATTCGGGATCGCATTCGCTATGCGCGTCCATCGTCGATACCACCGGGATTCCCCGCGCCGCCGCGTAACGGTTGAGCCGCCCTATCGCCGGAACCACGCGCTCCGCCCCGCGCACGTAAAGCGCCCCCGCCGGACAAACAAAATCCATCTGCGAATCGATATCGAAAAATACCGTCTTCATCGCGGTTTGTTGGCGCGCGTCTGTTCGGTCAGCGCGCGCAGTTCGCGGCTGTGAATCACCGGCCACGGTTCTTCCGCCACCTCGAGATCGCGCAAACGCTCCGGCAGCCGCGCGATGGATTCGGCGGCGCGCCGCCGCGCATCATCGAGTCCCGCCAGCGGCTCGACCGGGCCATCAATCGCGCTCAAATCAATGTCCCCGGCAGCGGCTCGATCAACTGCCCCCCCAGAATCACCGGACGCAGCAGCGCCTCGCCCGCCCCGCACTCGCCGCTGCGCGCGATCACGTCGCGGTGCTTGTCGCGGAACACCTGCTTCGCGCCGGGGTAGGAAATCTTCTCCTCGCTGTACTTGGCCGTGAACCGCTTGATGCCGCAGATCTCGACTTCCACCATCTTATAAATCGAGCCCATGCTGGGCGCGTCGGAACTCGTCGCAAGCTGCGTGCCCACCCCGAACGCATCGATCGGCGCGCCGCCGCGTACCAGGTCGCGGATGCGGTACTCGTCCAGATCGCCGCTCACCATGATCTTCGCCGCCGTCAGCCCGCCCGCATCCAAAATGCCGCGCACTTCGCGCGACAACACCGCGAAGTCCCCGCTATCCAACCGCACTCCCCACATCGGACCGCCCACTTGGACCGCCCGCCGCGCTCCCTCCAGCGTGTCGTAGGTATCGATCAGTTGCACCGTGCTCGCGCCCAGCAGCGACTGCAGTTTGCGGAACGCATCCACCTCGCAGGCGAAGCTCATCACCCACGAGTGGGCCGCGGTGCCCATCACCGGGACGCCGTAGCGGAAGCCGGTCAGCGTGTTGCTCGTGCCCGCGCATCCGCCGATGTACGCCGCGCGTCCGCCCAGCGTGCCCGCCTCCGGCGTGTGCGCCCGGCGCGTGCCGAATTCGATCACCGCCCGCCCCTCCGCCGCCGCCGCGCACCGCGCCGCCTTCGCCGCCACCAGGGTCTGGAACGTCACCGCGCTCAGCAGGTACGTCTCGGGAAGCTGCGCTTCGATGATCGGCGCGCGCACCATCAGCAGCGGCTCTCCGGCGAACAGCACCGTCCCCTCCGGCACCGCGAACAGGTCGCCGGTGAAACGGAAATCGCGCAGCGCATCGAAGAAAGCCCCCGAAGCGCCGGCCAATTGCGGCAGCGAGCGCAGGTAGGCGATCTCCTCCCCCGTGAATCGCAGGTTCAGCAGGTACTCCACCACCTGCGGCAGGCCCGCCGCCACCACGAAGTTGCGGTGCGCCGGCAGCCGCCGCACGCCCAGTTCGAAGGTGGCCACCTGACCCGCTTTCCCGGCCTCGAAGTAGCCGGCCGCCATGGTCAGTTCGTAGAGGTCCGTCAGTAGGCCATTCATAGGCTAGGCGGTCGCCGGGGACCGCCCGTGGCGTCACTTCTTCTTCGGCTGTTCGGCGGGCGCCTCTTTGATATCCTGCGCCGCTTTTTGCAGGTCGTCCACAGCCTTGCCATCCAATTCATAGATGCCCGGCTCGTTCTCGCGTTGCGCGAAATACGCGGTCCCCTGCTTCGAAATCGTCACTTTCTCGACCCGCTTGCCGCTGTTGGAGGTCACCGTCGCCGCGAATACCGCCGTCCCGCCGCCCTTTTCCACGAACTTCGTGGCCGAAAGGTCGCGCAATTTATCGATCAGGTTCTGCACGCTGGTGTTGTCCATGACCTTGGCGCCGGACTTCCACTTATCGCCATCCTTCGTATAAGCGGCCCCCGTCAACTCCACCTTGCCGGGGTCGCTGAAGCCGAAGTCGAACAGCTTCTTATTGCGGAAATCGTCCAACCCCTTGTCCAGGCCATCGCCCAAATCCACGTTGCTTTTATAGACGCCCTCCACCGCGCTGCTCTTGGCGTAGACGTTCTTCTCCGGATCGCGCCGCACTTCCAGCGTCTGATTGCCGCCCGCGTCGGTGACCGTCACCGCGGCCACCCGCGTCCCGCCCGCGAACTTCTTCGCCGCGTCCTCGCCCGGATTGCCCAGGTCCATCTTGGCGTCCTTCAGCTTGGAAACCAGCCCGTCTACCGCCGACCCGTCGGCGCGCAGCGGACCGGGCTTCAGGATGCTCCACTCGCCCTGCCCGTTCCTGCCGAATTCGATCGTCTGCCCCTTGGCGGTGAGTTCCACGCGCGACAGCTTGTCGCCGTCGAACGTCAGCAGCCGCTTGTCGCGCAGGTCGTCCGGCTGCTTATCGAGCGACGTTTTGGTGAAGCTGCTCACCGTGAACACCCGCGGATCGCCCGGCAGCTTGGCGTAGGCTCCCGACCCGGTGGGCGTATCGTCGCCGATCAGGATGCGGTCCGTTTTCCCGTCCTTGCGCACCACCGTGACTTCCAGCGTCGGCGTGGCCAGCCCGTAGCCCTTCAACTCCGCCGCGTTGGCCTCGATCAGTTTATCGGCGGTCAGGTTGCCCAGCGTGCTCTGCATCGAGCCCGCCGCATCCTGGTCCGCCGGAAGCTCCTTCGGCGCCGCCATCCGCCACTTCCCCCCGTCCTTCTTCAGATCGATCGCTTCGCCGGTCAGCTTCGCGATCTTGATTTCCTGAAATTGATCGTCGGGAATCGTCAGCAGCTTGGTCGTGCTTCCGTCAGCCGTCTTGCTATCGCCGGAAGCCGGATGCTTGTACACCCAGATCGAGAGCCCGCCGAAGACAGCCAAAAGAGCAACTGCAATTAAAAGTCCTTTCGGCTTCATCTTCCTATCTCCTCTTCCACCAGGTGGCCAGTCCCATTCCCACGATGCCCAACGGGAAGATGACCACGCTCAGCCAGAACACGGTGCCCAGTTTCTGCGCCGTCATCGTCAGGGGCCGGTCTTCCGCGGCCTTGGGCCGGATGCTGATCAGGTCTTCGTCCGCCGTGAGCCAGTTGATCGTGTTCATGAACAGGTCGCGGTTGCCGAGCGTGCGCGAACCGAGCGCGCGATTCTCCGCCCATCCCGACGTGCCCGTCACGACCCAGCGGCCGGCCGGCGATCCGCCGGTGGTGCCTTTGGCCGCGATTGTCACCGGACCCTTCTTACCCT
>JBBIQR010000204.1:0-9020 GCA_037442245.1 Candidatus Solibacter sp.
GCGGCTGGCCCAGATCTGGCAGTGCGGATGCGGATTGCTCGCCCCCATCATGGCGCCGCGGTTTTCGAAGATCTGCACGTAGCCGATGTTCGGGTCCGCGCCCAGCGACCGGTACTGTTCCACCCACGTATCCACCACCAGCCGCAGTTCCGCCGGCTCCATCCCCGCGATCGTCAGGTTGTGTTTCGGCGAGAAACATACCACGCGGCACGTACCCGGCTCGGACTCGGCTACCAGCAGTCCGCTCTCCTCGAAGCGGTCCGGCACGGTGCCCGGCTTGAGCGCGGCGAAGTCGTTATCGAAGACGAAAGTGGAAGTGTATGCCGGATTGCGCACCCCGCCGGCGCGCGCGTTCCCCGGGCACAGGTAGCACGTAGGGTCATACTCGGGCTGCGTTTCGACCGCGGTTTTCTCCATCTGACCCTGCCACGGGCGCTGCGTACGGTGCGGCGAAACCAGCACCCATTCGCGGGTCAGCGGGTTGAATCGGCGGTGCGGATCCTGGCTCCAGTCGAACATGACCTTTTACCTTAACACCGGTTTGGCGGGGCTCACGAAGCGGTTGCCGCGGAGGAAAAACCGCAGCGGCCAATCCGCGCACTGCGTGATGCCGATCCGCGGAGTCACTGCGATTTCGGCCGCGCGCCGCTCCGCCGGCTCCCGCACCGTGAGCGCGCCGCGCGTGACATCGGCGCCGTTGTGCGCGCGCGTGACCGCCATCGCCAGCGTGAGTTTGCCCGGACCGTTGGCCAGGTCCTCGGGCTTTCGCGCCGCGGGACGCCGCTGCCGCATCAGCTCCAGCCCCGCCGCCGGCTCCAGCGCGCGGATCAGCACGCATCCCGGCGTGCCCGCCGGTTCCGCCACCAGGTTCAGACACTCGTACATCCCGTAAATGAAGTACACGTAGGCGTGGCCCGCCGGACCGAAGATCACCCGCGTCCGCTCCGTCACGCCGCGCGAGGAGTGCGCCGCCAGATCGTCGCCGCCCAGGTACGCTTCGGTCTCCACGATGATGCCCGCCGCGCGGCCGTGTACCAGCACCTTGCCAAGCAGGTCGCGCGCCACCTCGATGGTGGGCCGCTCGTAGAACCCGCGCGGAAGCGCCGGACCGCACACGTGGAGCACCTCACCATGTTAGGGCACTCGTCTCCCGCGCAAGTAGTATGATGAACGAAACGCTGTCCTATGCTGGGAATCCTCCGTACGTTCATCGCCGGCGCGCTGTTGTCCGCCGCATTTGCTCAGCCCTCAAACTATTACCGGGAAGGCGCGGTGAAGACCGAGACCCTCCCGCTCAGCGGCTTCACCTCCGGCCAGACCCTCAGCCTGCTCTACAGCCTCGATCCCGGCGCGCTCTCCGCGGACGCGCGGGTCACCGTGTCGGTCGTGGAAGGCGAGCGCACCCTGATCCAGAAGACGCTCCACGCCGGCGATGCGGACCTGTATGCCGTCTTTCGTCCCGAGCACGCCGCGCACGTGAAGATCGCCGCCGAATCCGCCGCCGGCAACTACCGCCTGCGCGTACTGCCCGCGCCCTTCGCCGCGCCCGGACACACCTGGCAGGATGCCGCGCCCATCGCGCTCGGCGAAACCATCGCCGCGTCCGGCGACGAAGCCGAGTACGTGCCCCTGCCCGGCGCGTCGCGGCGCGACATCGCCGAGGCGCCCGCCGCCGAACACTGGTACCGCTTCGATTTCGACGCCGCGCCCAAGCTGGTCTTCTTCCAACTGGAACTCGTGGACCGCGACGACGTGCCCGTGGACATCGGCGTTTTCCGCATCGTCAACGGCCGGCCCGAGCCTTATCTCGAAGGGCAGGACCCCGTCGCGCAGCCGCACGAAGTGCAGGCGCTCTCCGGCAACAAGTTCGCGCCGCGCGTGCTGCGCGAATCCGGAACCTACTACCTGCGGGTGCGCGCCAACCACCCCGAATACAAGCTCGTCACCCGCGTCTACGATGCGCCGCCCTACCGCGACCCGCGCCAGGCAGTGCGCGCCGCGGTGGACTACATCATGGGCGCGGGCGATTCCTGGTTCGCCAACACGCCCCGCCGCGGCGGCGCGTTCGACCGCGTGAGCGGCGTCCACCAGGAAACCTCGCTCTGCGTGGGCTGCCATCCCAGCCATTTCTCGCAGCGCGCGCAGCTCTATTCGATCGCCAACGGCTACCCGCTGGTGCAGCGCCGCCAGCTTCAGTTCCTCGAGGAGCGCTTCTACAACAACCCGCGGCCCTTCTACGGCTTCGAACAGCAGGGCGCGGTCTGGGCCCGGGTCATCTCCGCGCCGGCTAACGTGCTCAGCCGCATGGACGTGCTCACCGGCATGTTCGAGCAGTACGTCTCGCGTACGCCGCGCCCTGCCTATCACGCCGGCATCGCCGAATATCTCAAGCTCTATTACGCGGGCAAGGAGGCGCTCCCGCCCGACGAGACCAACGGCAACACACCGCTGGTCAGCACCTACGAGGTCGCCTGGTATTCGTGGAAAGCCACCCGCGATCCGCGCCTCGTCGAGATGATCGCCGGCGGCGGCGTGAAGAACATGGTGGACCTCTGCTACCGGATACTCGCGTTGTCGGACATCGATCGCGCGCGCTTCGCCGCCGAGATCCGTGCCGATGCGGATCGCCTGCTCTCGCTGCAACGCCCCGACGGGCAGTGGTCCATGCGGTTCGATCCCGCGGAGCCCGAAGTCGAGTTCCAGACCGGACACGCTCTGTGGGCGCTCTCCGCCGCCGGCGTTCCGGCGGACGATCCGCGGGTGAAGAAGGCGCTCGACTACCTCCTCGCGCGGCAGCAGCCCTTCGGCGGCTGGATGGATCCGAAGCAGTCCTTCGAAAATTTCAAGACGCCCTTCCGCGAGACCCAATTCGCCGTGCTCGCCCTCAGCAGTTATTTTCCGATCTCCGGCCGCGCGAAGGGCTGGGACGCGCCTTCGCCCGAATCGCTGCCGCCGGCTCCGGAACGGCTCGCCGCCGCGCTCGACACCATCTGGGACCGGCCCCCGGACGCCGTGCTGCGTCAGGTCGAAGCCGCCGCCTCGTCGGACGAAACCATGGTGCGGCAGAGCGCGGTCGAAGTGCTCGGGCGCCTCGCTTTGCCAAGCTCCGCGCCGCTGCTCGTGAAGGCGCTGGCCGATCCCAGCAAACTGGTGCAGCGCACCGCCGCATGGGCGCTGCGCCAGATTTATGCTGCGCATCCGGACGCACCGCACGCGCCGCTCGCCGCCGCCCTCGCGTCCCCGGACGCCCGCCTGCGTTGGGGCGCGACCCGCGTCTTCGCGCACCACTTCGCCACTCTGGCGGCGCAGCCGGACCTGATCGCCGCGCTCGAAAAACTCACCGCCGATCCCGCGCCGGCGATCCGCATGCAGGCCGTCCGCGGACTCTGGCAGGCGTGGTTCTGGAACGGCGGCGCGAAGACCCGCGGCGCGATCGAAGACACGCTGCTCGCCGCCCTCGCCGAGCCCCAGCATCCCTGGGTCGAGCGCAATCTCGAATGGGCCGTCTATAACCTGGCCGACGAGAACATCCGCTACCTGTACAACAACTGGGTGCCGCTGCTCGGCCGGCCCGAGGACCGCGACCGCGCCATTCAGGGCCGCCTCGCCGTGGAATCGCAGCTCGCGCAGAAGTTCGCGCAGGTGCTGACCCATGGTCCCGGCCCGCAGAAGAAGCGCCTGCTCGCCGCGCTCGACGATTTTCCGCTGCGCCGCGGCGACGTCTACGAACTCGAACCCTCCGCGAAGCCCGAGTCGATTCAGGTCAGCCGCATCGGTAACGACATCGAGCAGATTCAGTTCTTCGGTCCCAGCGCCGCGCTGCTCTCATCCGCGCTCGCTCCTCTGATGCAGTCCGCCGATCCCGAGATGCGGCAACTCGCGCGCCGCGCTTCCCTGATCGTGCGCGAAACGCCCTACAAGCAGGTGGAGCAGGCCGCGGGCGGGCGCAGCGAAGCCACCATGGAACTGGCGCGCGGCCTCGATGCGGCGCCGGACGGCGCGGAGATCGCGCGCGCCTTCCATCTGCCGGCTCCGAAAAATGCGGCCGCGCATCAGGCCGCCGAGGCGGCGCCGGCCGCGCCCTCCACACCGCTGGATGAGGCTTACTTCCGCGCCAACGTCGAGCCCATCCTGCGCCGCAAGGGCGCCGACGGTTACGCCTGCGTGAACTGCCACGGCACCCACACCCTCTTCGACGCCACGTGGGCGACGGTGAAGAACGTGGTGGACCGCCGCGACCCGGAAAACAGCCTGCTGCTGCGGAAACCTACCTCGACGGCGGAAAGCGAAGGCGTGGCCAACGCGCACACCACCGCGCACGGCGGCGGACAGCGCTGGCCCAAGGCCTCGCCCGAGTACGAGACGATCCTCAAATGGATCGAGGGCGCGAAGCTGCCCTGACTCTGCGGTTACGCGTCGCCTTCCTGCGCGGGCACCAGTTCGGTCTCCGGCTCGCTCATCCGGTGGACGAGTTCGGCCCCGTACTGGAATCCCTTATCGAACGCCGCGAGGTTGAGTTTCTGCATCGCCGGCGGCACCGAGTCTTCCACCGCCTTGCGCAGCGCGTCCGGATCGACCAGGTTGGTCACCGCACCGAAGAACCCGACCATCACGATGTTGAGCACCACCTTCCGGCCCAACTCCTCCGCCAGCCGCGTCGCCGGCACCCCGTAGACCCGCACCCCTTCCGGCGCGGACGTCTGCCCGGGTTGCACCATTTCGTTCTCCATAATCAGGATGCCGCCGGGTTTAATCTGCGGGGTGAAGCGCGTGTACGCCTCCTGGCTCATCACCACCAGGATGTCCGGCCGGCTCACGTACGGGTACAGGATGGGGTCGCTCGAAAGGATCACCTGCGCGCTGCTCGATCCGCCGCGCGCTTCCGGACCGAAACTCTGCGTCATGGTGGCGTAGCCGCCTTCGAAGATGGCCACCGCCTTGCCGATGACGCTCGCGGCCAGGATCACGCCCTGCCCGCCGAATCCCGCAATCCGAATCTCGCTCAACAATCGCCGCATGAAGACGCCTCCGGAATCACGTACCGATCGCCCAACGACTCCGTCATCTGCGCGTTGAGCATCTCGAAGTAGCCCGGACGGTCGCGGTCGACGAACTTGCCCACCACGATCTCGCCGGATTTGGTCAGCCCGCACTCGCTGGTCGGGGCGCCGTTGCGGATCTTACTGACCTGCTTATAGAACTTCATCGTGTCCAGCCCGTCGCCCATCTTGTTGCGCCGCTGGTAGAGCGTGGGGCACGGGGAAATAATCTCAATAAAACAGAACCCGCGCTTCTTCATGACTTCTTCCATGCTGCGCGCAAGCTGTTTCACGTGAAACGTAGTCCACCGGGCGACGTAGGCCGCGCCGGCGGCTTCGGCAAGCTGCACCAGGTTGAAGGCCGGCTCGAAAACGCCGTAGGGAGAGGTTGTGGAAATCACGTGGTCAGGCGTCGCCGGACCCGTCTGCCCACCCGTCATCGCATATGTTAAGTTATTGACGCATATGACTTTAAGGTCCATATTGCGGCGCGCCGCGTGGATGAAATGGTTGCCCCCGATGGCGAACAGGTCGCCGTCTCCGGAGTAGACCACCACCTGCAGTTCGGGGTTCGCCAGCTTCAGGCCGGTGGCGAAAGGGATCGCCCTCCCGTGGGTGGTGTGGAAACTGTCCAGGTCGGCGTAGCCTGCCACCCGGCCGGTACACCCGATGCCGCTGACGATCGCCACCTTGTTCAGGTCCAGTTTGGACGCGTCCAACGCCCGGGCGAAGCAGTTCACCGTGGTCCCGATGCCGCATCCCGGACACCAGATGTGCGGGATGCGCTCGCTGCGCAAATACGGCTCGACCGGATTGACGGCATCCGCCGGAATGTCCACTAAGCACTCGCTCATCGCACCGCCTCCTCGATCGCCTTGAGAATGACTTCCGGATTATGCACGGTTCCTCCCGCGTGCGGTACGCCGATGGTTCTGGCGGCGCCGCCCGCGCATCGCTCCACTTCCCGCACCATTTGCCCGAGGTTCAGTTCGGGCACGACGAAAGCCTTCACCTTCGCCGCCATCTCGCGGATGTGCTGTTCCGGGAAGGGCCATGCGGAGATCAGCCGGAACTTGCCGGCGTTAAGTCCTTTGGCGCGCGCCATTTCGATCGCCCGCTGCGCCACCCGCGAGGTGATCCCGTAGGACACCACCACGACTTCGGCGTCCTCCAGGTTCTCGGCTTCGAAGATCGCCCGGCCGTTGGTGAAGGGCTTCAGCTTGTCCAGCAGCCGCTTGCCCATCTTGTCCTGCGTGTCTACCGTCATGCTCGGGTAGCCGCGCTCGTCGTGCGTCAGTCCGGTGACGTGGAAGTGGTAGCCGTCGCCCGCCTTGACCATATCGGGCACCAGGTCTTCGCGCGGCTCGAACAGCCGGAACTCGTTCGCCGGTTTCTTCGTGTAGCGGCGCGGCGTAATCTCGATCCGGTCCGGTTCGGGGATCACGACCTTCTCGGTCATGTGGCCGACGCACTCATCCAGCATCAGCATGACCGGTACGCGGAACTCCTCGGCCAGATTGAAGCCTTTGATGGTCAGGTCGAAGCACTCCTGCGGTGAGTTGGGACACAGCGCGATGATGCCGTAGTCGCCGTGCGAGCCCCACTTGGCCTGCATCATGTCCGCCTGAGCGGGCAGCGTCGGCAGCCCGGTGGAAGGTCCGCCGCGCTGCACGTTGACGAACACGCAGGGGGTCTCGGTGACCGCCGCGTATCCGATGTGCTCCATCATGAGCGAGAAGCCGGGACCCGAGGTCACGGTGAACGCCTTGGCGCCGCCCCACACCGCGCCCTGCATGGTGATGGAGGCGGCGAGTTCGTCTTCCATCTGGATGAAGACGCCGCCCACGGTCGGGATGCGCCAGGCAAATCGCTCGACCACTTCGGTCGAGGGCGTGATGGGGTATCCTGCGGCAAATCGCGCACCGGCTGCGAGCGTTCCCTCACAACATGCGTGATCTCCGTCGAGAAAATGAACACCTGTAAGAACTCCGCGGGGGTCAGCGTGCATGTCGCGCTCCAAAAATAGCGAAGTCGGGGCAGTACATTCCACACAGGTCGCAGCCGCTGCATTTGTCGGCTTGGACGACCTGGGGCGCGTGGTAACCCTTGGAATTAAAAGCGGAAGAGAGCGCCAACACCTTGGTGGGGCAAAACTCGACACAGAAGCCACAGCCCTTACACCGCTCCACCGTGATGGCGACAAAACCTTTGGCCATGAATAGCCCTCCAGTAGAAGTCGGCTGTAAATCCTGCACGCTACGTGCCAAACAGGAATATTCGGGTCCTAATTGCCAGTAAGGCCGCGGCTGGAGCCCGGGACCTGCTACTCTGCGAGCATGGAGCCGCTGCCCAAGTCGCGGATCGCGGCGATTTACGACGCCGCCTCGGACCATTTCGACGCACCCGCCCTGGCGTATCGCTGGTACTGCGGGAGGCAGATTGCCGCCCGCGCGCACTTGCAACCCGGGGAGTTCGTCCTCGACGTCTGCTGCGGCACCGGCGCGAGCGCCATCCCGGCGGCGCACGCGGTTGGCGCGGCGGGACGGGTCATCGGGCTGGACGTTTCGGCGGCGATGGTAGGGGCCGCGCGGGAGCGTGCTGCTGCCGAGTCGCTGGCGAATGTGGAAATTCGCCACGCCGATTTCGACCAGGCTCACTTCCGCAACGGGAGCTTCGACGCCGTGCTGTGCGGATTCGGCATCGCGTTTTTCCCCGATTTGCGGGGTTCGCTGTACAAGATGTGGCGCCTGCTGCGGGCAGGCGGACGACTGGTTGCGTCCACTTGGGCGCCGGGACGGTACGAGCCCGCCAACACGGTGTTCTGGGAAGCGGTCCGCCAGATCCGCCCGGATCTATATAAGGATCCGAGCGTGGAGGAGCCGTTAGCCGACCCCGGCCGTCTGCGCGCCGCGTTCGAAGCCGCGGGCATCCCCGATCCCTCGGTCGAGTTTGAGGATTACAGCCAACCCCTCACCGGCCCCGCCGACTGGTGGAGCATCGCGCTCGGCAGCGGGCGCCGCGCCACGCTGGACGCGATGAACGCGGAAGAGCGCGCCCGCCTCCAAGCCGCCTGCGCCCAAATCGCCGGCGCAATCCGCATTCCGGTGCTCTACGCCACGGCTGCGAAAAGCGGTTAGCCATCCGCCGGTATGGCAGGTTCGGAACTCCTGCGAGGGCTCCGGCTAGCGGTTTCCGCGTCCGCGTCTGGCTTTCAGGCCCAACAGGGAGATCCCGGCTAACAGCGTGAACCAGGTCCCGGGTTCGGGGGTGGCGGAGAAACTGATGGCGCCGGAGTAAGGCGTCCAGTTCGTATCCTGACGGAACACGCCGACACCGGCGGCGCCGCCATCGGTGTAGAACGGGCCGTAGGATGTGTTCCAGTACGCGGTGCCGGGCAGCGGGTTGCTGCCCACCGAGGGGCTGGTTTCGGACAGGCCGAAATTGGTGCTGTTGACCGGGCCGGCGATTCCAGTCGGGTGGTATCCATAATGCTCCGTGTTGAAGGCCAGGCCGTAAATCACCGAATCGGGAACCAGCAGGCTGGAGAAATCGAAGGTAACGGTCTGGGCCAAGCCGTTGTAACATTGCCCGTCGGCTCCGCGCCAAACGCCGCCGGTGCCAGCACAGGAGGGATCGGCCTCGGGCCGCCAACGAATCGTCGGGGTCACCTGGGACGAGCCGCGCAGCGCCCCGACCGTATCACCCGGTCCCACGTCGTAGATATTCAGGGTCAGAGGGAGGCTGAACCCGGTCGAGGTCCCAACCGGTTCGTAAGCGGATTCCGGCGCCCACTCGCTGATGACGACGGTGGCGGATTGGAGCAGGCGATCGACGCCGGCGAACTGAATCAGGCCGCCGAATTCGGACGTCGAAGTAGCTTCATAGCCGAGTGAGGGTATGTTCGGCGGGAGCGGATTGGGGACTGAGCTGTAAATCACGCCCGCGTGCGCCGCTGCCGCCAGGAGGAGAGTGAGACCGGCG
>JBBIQR010000205.1:0-8812 GCA_037442245.1 Candidatus Solibacter sp.
CTCCGGCTTCGTGGCCGGCAACTTCAGCGCCTACTGGCTGGGATTGGCCATGCTCGGCCTCATGGCGATCGGCTTCCTGGTGAGCGGCTCCTTCGGCAACCTCATGCTGCCGAATACCCACGCCGTATTCGCCTTCGGTCTGGTGGCCTTCGGCTTCCTCGGGATGGGTCCGGTGACTATCGCGGTCGATAGCTACGGTCCGGTGACGGACAACGCCCAGAGCGTGTACGAGCTCTCGACCATCGAGACCATTCCCGGCATCGCGGCCGATCTCGAAAAGAACTACGGGTTCAAGCCCGAGTTCGATAAAGCCAAGGACAACCTGGAAGAAAACGACGGCGCGGGCAATACCTTCAAGGCCACCTCCAAGCCGGTGTTGATCGGCACCGCGGTGGTCGGAGCCACCACCATGATCTTCTCGACCATCGTGGCGCTCACCAGCGGGCTGACCCAGAACATGGAGAAGCTCAGCCTGATGCACGCTCCGTTCCTGCTGGGGCTGATCGCCGGCGGCGCCATGATCTACTGGTTTACCGGCGCGAGCGCGCAGGCCGTGACCACCGGCGCCTACCGGGCGGTGGAATTCATCAAGAAAAACATCAAGCTCGAAGGCTCGGAGAAGGCCAGCGTTGCGGACTCGAAGAAGGTGGTCGAGATCTGCACGCAGTATGCGCAGAAGGGCATGTTCAACATCTTCCTGACCGTGTTCTTCGCGACCCTCTCGTTCGCCTTCCTCGAGCCGTTCTTCTTCGTCGGCTACCTGGTGTCGATCGCGCTGTTCGGGTTGTACCAGGCGATCTTCATGGCCAACGCCGGCGGCGCGTGGGATAACGCGAAGAAGGTGGTCGAGACCGAACTCCGCGCCAAAGGCACCGAACTGCACGCGGCGACGGTGGTGGGCGATACGGTCGGCGATCCCTTCAAGGATACGAGCAGTGTGGCGCTGAACCCGATCATCAAGTTCACCACCCTGTTCGGGCTGCTGGCGGTTTCGCTGGCGGTAGACCTCACGGCGAAGCAGGGCGCGGTGCTGACCAACATTCTCTCCGCGGTCTTCTTCCTGGTGTCGCTCTACTTCGTGCGCCGCAGCTTCTACGGCATGCGGATCGAAAGCGACAACTAAGCGGTCCCCTCCAAAGGGCAGGCCCCGTGGCCTGCCCTACCCAACTACACGCCCACCCGGGCGGTGCCGAACGGTGCGCGCTGCGGACGGGCGAGGCGCGAGTTGGCCTCCTCATCTCCCTGGAAGCGCTCGGCGGCGGGATCCCACTCGAGCGGCCGCCCGAGCTTCATCGCGATATGGGCCAGCAGGCACGTGGTGTTCGAGCGGTGGCCGATTTCCGCGTTGGTCGCCGGAGCCTGCCGCGTCCGGATGCTGGTGAGCCAGTCCAGATGGTGGTCGTTGTTCGGACTGGCATGTAAGTGGATCTCGCCGGGCGCGATCTCCGATTGCAGGATCTTCGCATCGCTCGCATTCAGCGTCTCGTTCCGCGCGCCCTTGACGTAGCGCCCGCGCGTGACCCAGATCCACCCGTCGTCGCCGATAAAGCGCAGCCCGTTGGGATACTGGTCGCCGATGTACATGCTCACTCCGTTGGCGTACTGCGCGTGGACGTGGAAAGCGCCGTGTACATCCCATAAGCCGTGCCGCGGAAAACCGGCCAGCGCCTGAATCGCCCCCGGACCGGAATATTCCGTGTCCATCGCCCAATGCGCGATATCGACGTGGTGGGCGCCCCATCCGGTGATCATGCCGGCGCCGAACTGCTCGCAGCGGAGCCAACCAGGGCGGGCGTAGCGGGCGGGGATACCGGGCGCCTGCGGATGCACGCGCTGCTCCGTGTAGTAGGCCGCCGGCGTGGAGCCGAGCCACGTATCGTAATCGAGAGTCGCCGGCACCGGCATCTCCGGCTCGTCCTTGCCCGAAGGATCCACCGGCAGCCCGATGAAGATCTGGCGCAATCGCCCGATCCGTCCGTTGCGCACCAATTCGCAGGCGTAGCGGAACTGCACCTCCGAGCGTTGCTGGCTGCCGATCTGCAGGATGCGGCTCGTGCGCTTCAGCAGGTCCGCCATGTGGCGCCCTTCCTGGACGGTGAGCGACGCCGGTTTTTGCAGGTACACGTCCTTGCCGGCAAGCGCGGCTTCCATGGCGGGTTGGGCATGCCAGTGGTCTGGCGTGGAGATGCAAACGGCGTCGATCGACTTGTCTTCCAGCATCTCCCGGTAGTGGCTGTAGGTCTTGACGCCCGCCGCTTTCTGAGCGGCCTCGATCGCAGTCTTCGCGTCCTCCATGCGCACGCGATCCAGGTCCGAGACCGCCACATAGCGCGCCGCGCCCTGATTGCGCATGATGCCGGCGAACTCGCTGGCGCGGAAAATGCGGCCGCACCCGATCTGCGCCACCTGGATGCGGTTGCTCGGAGCGGACTGTCCGAAGACGCTCGATGGCACGATCGCCGGGAAGACCGCGGCGGCGGATTTCAGAAACTGGCGGCGGTTGCTCATAGGGTTACTCGAGATCCATCGCCCAGCGGATGCCGTTGAGGATGTGCTGGTAAAGGATCGGGTTTGTGTAGTGCTCTTTCTTATGGCCGAGAGCCGTGTAGAATTCGCGCCCGCCATCCACCTGCAACGTCCACGAGAGCGGCAGGTCGTGTCCCACCAGGCCGAACGGGTGCCGCGCGCGATCCTTGTCGTCGAGTTTACCGGGGTCGGTGACCAGAAGCGGGTGCAGGTCGGGATTCAGATATTCCAGGTGGTAGCATTCGTCCTCCCACTCGAACGTGGCGGGCAGCCCCTTGACTGCCGGATGCGCGGCGTCCACCACACGCACCGTGAACGGCTGTAGCTTCGGGTGATACAGGAACCGCCCGCCGATCACGCTCCAGAAATACGGCCAGTTGCGCTCCGAACCCGACGCCGAGTGGATGCCCACGAAGCCGCCGCCGGATTCGATGTAGTGTTTGAAAGCGTCGCGCTGAATGTCGTTATCGAAGGCTTCGTTGTTCGTATTCGCGAAGACGATGGCGCGGTACTGCGCGAGCGTTTTCGGCGTGAAGAAATTCGGGTCGGCGGTAGCGTCCACGTCGAAGCCGCCTTCTCCCCCCATCTTGCGGATGGCCTTCACGCTGTCCTCGATGTTGTCGTGCACGTAGCCCTTGCCGTTGCGTGTGTAGACCAGGATCTTCGGCCGGGCAGGCGCGGCGTCGCCCGCCGCCAGCGTCACGCGAAACTGCATCACCAGGGGGCGCGCGGCGTCCAGGTGGTAGGGCGTGAGACCGGGGAAGTTGACGCCGAGGAACCCGTAATGGCGCAGGCACCACGCATTGGGAAACCCGGGATTCGCGGCATCGATGGCGATGCGGGCGCTGGCGCGCTTGCCGGAGAAATCGCCGGCGAGTTCCGCCCACGGATACGCCGCGTGGTCGCTATCCGGCACATCGGAGCGGTCCGCGGCCGCGACGGTCGTGCCGGTGCGCGGCGCAAATCGCAGGTTGAAGCCGCCGTATCCTTTATTCCCCTCGCTGGTCCCGGTGATCGAGACGTCGGCGCCGGTGGGGCGCAGCGTGAGCGTGAATTCGAGATCGCGCTTTCCGTTGGCGGCCGGATGCGCCGTCACCCGCACCTCTTCTTCGACCACTTTGCGCTCGCCCACGTACCAGCCGTCCTGCGCGGCAAGCGTGGCGCCCGCCGCCGAAACGTCGCGCGCGGTCCACTTTTCAAAGCGCGGGCCGATTCCCTTGAGCAGCCAGCCGTCGTAATTCTTGCCGTCGACGGTGACCACCGGCCACGCCCAGAAGATGCCGCGATGATGGTAGTGGTCGCGCGGAAAATCGTCGCTGACCACCGCGCCGTTGGGCGCGTAGACGGGGTGGAAGTAGCAGCAGCGCGTGCGGTCGGCGGGCACGCCCGCGGGCAGCATGGCGCCGTAGTTGAAGACGAATACCGGCGCGCCGTTTTCGCTGAGTTGCAGCGACTTTCCGTCCAGGTCCCGGAACTCGAATTGGGCGCGCGCGGGCGCGGCGGCGAGCAACAGTGCAAGCAGGGGAAGAAGCGGCTTCACGGAGCAACCTTTCGCAGTTGGGTTTCGTCGACTTCGACGCCAAGACCGGGACCGGCGGGCACCTCGAGCATCCCGTCGCGCAGTACGAAGGGGGCCTTCAGATAGCTGCTGGCCAGGAATTGCAGGCCGTTGAGCGCGGCCGGGCGCGCCAGATGATAGGCGCCGAAGAGTTGCAGGGATGCCGCCAGCGAGACGTCGGGGTCGGTGAGTCCGCTGCCCAGAAAGAGCAGGCCGGCCTGTTGCAGGATCTCGACCTGCCGCCGCGCATCCCACAATCCGGCCGTGCGCGCGGGTTTCATCGCGACACCGTCGAGCAGCCCCAGCCGGATGAATTCGGTGAGTTCGACGCTCGAGACCACGCCTTCATCGAAGATAATCGGCAGCGCGCCCTGACGCTTCAGTTCGCCAAGACCGGTGAGGCGGTTGGGCGCGATCGGCTGCTCCCAGACATCGGCCCCGAGATCGGCGAATTTCGGCGCGAGCTTGAGTGCGGTGGCGAGGTCGTAGTAGCCGTTGGCGTCGAGCCAGAGGAAGGTATCGGGCACCGTCTTCTTCACGTAGCGGCACAGTTCCAGATCGAACGCCGGATCGGGGGCGACTTTGAGATTGAAGTGACGGTAGCCCTTGGCCAGCCCGGCGTGCACCACCTCTTCGGCCTCCCGCATGGTGCGCGCGTTGACCGTCCAACTGATCGTGATGCGCTGGAGCGGCGCGCGGCCCCACAACTCCGGCACGGAGCATTTCGCGAGTTTGCCCATCAGGTCGTGCAGCGCGAGATCGATCCCCGCTTTGGCGATGGGCATGCCGGTCGAGAACGACGGCGCGATCACCTTGCTCATCGCCTCGTGGCAACCCGCGATGTCGAACGGATTCCGGCCGGCCAGCGCCGGACCGAGGTAATCGCGGATCGCGCCCGCTGCCGATTCCGGCGTCTCGTAGCTCCAGGTGGGGATGGGCACGCTCTGGCCCCAGCCGAAGGAGCCATCCTCGCTCGTGATCTTCACCATCACGGTGGGGCGCTCGGGCTTGGGAAAGAACCGGAAGTAGCTGGTGACCCGGTAGGGCGCGGAAAAGACCTCGACCTTGCGGATGGGCGGCGCGTTGGCGGCCGCGGCCGCCGCGGCGAAAGGCAGCGCCAGAACCTGCCGGCGGGTGGGAGTGGTTGCCATCGTTGCGGCGTATTGTAGCGCCGGGCGCGGCCTCGCAGCCTGTGGCTGCTAATCCCACTTCTTGAGCTTGGGCCAAACCTCCGCCAGCGGCTGCTTCATCCCCTGGCAGTAAAAAATGTCGATGTGCTGGTACGGCATGGAGTAACGGTGTGCGACGTGCGCCCGCCACTCGACGTGCTCGAAGATGCGTTCGAGCGTTTGCTGGTTATCGCCCAGCACGATCATGCTTTCGCCGGTGTAGCCGCGCGGCCCCCAGAGGTAGAAGTTCTGGTGGGGGCTGAGCGCTTCCGGCAGCCCGTATTTGCGGCCGCAGACGTTGATCGCGCCCGCCTGCCCGTAGTTCTGCCCGAAGATTGCCGTGCGCGCGCGGACCTCCGGCGGCAGGCTGTAGTAGACCCGCGCGGTGGCCGCCGCCATCTCTTCCCAGCCGAATTGATCGGCGAAAAGTTGCGGCAGCGGACCGAGCTGGTGATTCTCGATGCGGGGCTGCTCGAGACCGGTCGCGCGCGCATAGGCGATATAGGTTTGCGGCGGCAGCAGCGGGATCAGGGTCGGCGCCAGCAGCGCGCCCATCGCCACCACCAGCACGCACAGCACGGGACGCACCCAGCGCACCTTCCAGCGCTCGATGGCCACCGCGCCGGCGGCGAAGAGCATGGGGAATGCCGGAAACAGATAGTAGCTCCGCGGATTCAGGCCGAGGATGAGCGCGGCGGCGATCAGAAACGCCCAGCCGAGCGCGGCATAGCGGCGTCCCTCGCGGTGAAACAGCAGGTACCACAGCCCGGCGAGCCACACCGGGACGCTCGCCGGCAGCATCGCCAGCGCTTCCTGCGCGAAAAAACTGACGGGCGTGAACGCCACGTTGCGGCCCTCGCGGCGGATGTTCTGCTGCAGTTCGAGGAACGGAAAGTGGTAGTGGATGTTCCAAAGCAGGTTCGGCAGGAAAAGCAGAAAGGCGATGGCCCCGCCCACCAGCAGCCAGCGGTTCAGCAGAACGCGCCGCGCCGGGCTCAGCGCAAGACCCGCCACCAGCGCGAAGCCGAACAGCAGCACCGAGTGCTTGGTCTCCAGCCCGATGCCGGCAAGAACCCCGAACCAGAGCCACAACCGGTCGTCGCCGGTGCGGACGATGCGCGTTACGAGCAGCGCCAGCCCGATCCACACCACGGCTTCGAAGGAGTTCACATTGAGGAAATGGTCCAGCGCCAGGATGCCGGGCGCCGCCAGAATGCACAGCGCTGCCAGCGTCTGCGCAAACCGTCCGCCGCCGAGTTCGCGCGCGATCATCGCCGTGAGCAGCACCTTCAGCGCCCCGGCGAGCGCGGGCAGCAGCCGGATGGCCGACAGCGAATCGCCGAACAAAACCAGTTCGCAGCGGCCGATCGCCGCGATCATCGGCGCCACGTCCACGTAGCCCCACGCCAGGTGGCGCGCCAGCGAAAGATTGTACAGCTCATCGACGAAGTAGCCGTAGTTGCGATCGGCGTACAAGTGTACGAGAAGCTTCACTGCGGCGATTACGAAGACTGCGCCGGCCAGTCGCTCCCGGTGTAATTTCGATATCATGTTGCCCATGCCCAAACTCTTACTTTGCCTCCTGAGCGCGTTGCTGCTGGCCTCCGCGGCGGAACTGCCCACCAAGAAGTATCTCAACCTCGCCGCGGTGAAAAAGCTGGTCGCGGTGGCCGAAGCCGAAGCCATGAAACATAACGTCTCCGTGACGATTTGTATCGTAGACGAAAGCGGCAATCTTTTGTTCCTGCAAAAAGGCGATACCGTGGGCTATAACACGCTCGAATTCGCTCAGCGGAAGGCGCGCTACGCGGCGATGTACGGGCGCCCGTCGGCCGCCGCCGCGCAACAGTTGAAGGAAGGAAACACCGCCGTGCTGGCCTATCCGAACTCCTTCCCCAACCAGGGCGGAGTGCCGGTCAAAGTGGATGGGAAGACCATCGGCGGCATGTCCTGCAGCGGCGCCGCCAGCGAAGTGGACGAAGCGATTGCCCAGGCCGCGGTGGATGCCCTGCTGAAGGATTAGCCCCAGGCCGCTCACCGCCCGGACGCGGCGCCGGCCTTGCCCTCCGCCACCAGTTGCCGGATCCGGTCGCGCAGCGTGGGCTCCCGGTAGGGAATCCCGTCCTTGATGGTCCACTCGATGCGGCCCGTAGGGTAGAGGACTTTGAGGTCCTCCAGCGGATTGCCGTCCACCACGATCAGGTCGGCGGCGTAACCCGCGCGCACGCGCCCCAGTGTGTCCTCGCGGCCCAGAATGCGCGCATTGTTGCCGGTAGCCTGCTGGATGATCCGGATCGGCTGGAAGCCGGCTTCCTGGTGCAACTCGAGCGAACGGATCAGGCCAAAACCGTAGATCTGGTAAATGAAACCGGCGTCGTCGCCCACGCCGATCAGTCCGCCCCGGCGGTCGAAGTCGCGCAGCGCCGCCATCCACAGGCGGTAGTTCTCCTTCCAGTACGCTTCATCGGTCGAAGTCCAGTTGAGGAAGTACGAGCCGTGGTTGGCCGGGTTCGGCCGGAAGTAATCGGCCAGCGCCGGATGCAGGTAATCGGCGAACCACGGCTGGTTTTGCGCCCGTTGCAGGTCGCGGCTGGCTTCATAGATATCGAGCGTCGGCACCCAGGCGACGTTCGCCTTGACCATGCCATCCAGCACTTCTCCCAGACGTTTGGGATCGGCTTCGCGCCACAGGTGCCCGGCCCAGCGGAAACGGTCCGTCTCGTTGTTGTAGTTGTAGCCCGAGGGGAAGTGCTGCACGCGGTCGGGCAGCGCCGCATCGGGGATGCCGTACCAGTGCTCGATCGAAGTCGTGCCGAAGCGGATGTCGTCCCACGCGTTGGTCTCTTCGACCCCGGCGTGGTGGGCGATCGGAAGCCCCAGCCGGTGCGCCTCCTCCTCCATCGCCTGCATCGTATCGCGGTCAATGCCCAGGATCTTGATGCCGTCGGCGCCCTGCTGTTTCAGCGACTGGACGCGGGCCCGCGCCTGCTGCGGCGTGTCGGGGCGTCCGAACATCGGATACACGAAAATCCGCGGAGCGGCAATCTCCCCGGCCGCGCTCTGGCGGCGAAGTTCGATCGCCCGCTTCGTGTCGCTGCCCACGTCGCGGACCGTGGTGATGCCCGAAGCCAGCCACAGGTCGAGTTCGTACTCGATCGGCTGCGGCTTGCCGCCCCGCTCCTCCTGCAGATGCGCGTGCGCATTGATCAACCCGGGAAGCACGTAGCGCCCGGTCGCGTCGATCACCGCGTCTACCCCCGCGGCCGTACGCCCGCCCCCGCGCCCGGCCGAGACGGGATCGAGCGGGATCACAGCCGCGATCCGGTTGTCTTCGATCACGATGTCCTTCGGCCCGCTGGCGGGCGTGCCGTTGCCGTCGATCACGATGGCGTTGTGGATGAGCAGGCGGTGGACGCGCTTGCCGTGAGCCGGAGCGGGTTGAGCGAAAGCCAACGCCGCGGCGCCAAGCAGTAGAAGCAGGGGACGCACCATGGCAAAGTATCCTACCAGAACCAAACCGCGCCGCGCAGACGCGCGTGCGGAGCGCCTTCGGACAGAG
>JBBIQR010000206.1:0-8787 GCA_037442245.1 Candidatus Solibacter sp.
CCACGATCTGTTTCGAGGGAGTTAGAACCTGATCGTGGCGGAGAACTGCATGCGGCGCATCGTACCGCCCGCCGCCAGACCGGTGATCTGGCCGGCGTTGGTGCTCTGCACGTCGCCGTTCGGCATGCCCAGGTTCGTATGGTTGAAAACGTTGGAAGCGTCGCCGCGCAGCGTCAGACCGAAGCGCTCGTTCAGCTTGAACGTCTTTTCCATGGTCATGTCGAACTGGATGAAATGGGGTCCGAACAGCGTATTGATCGGGTAATTGCCGAACGTATTCGCCGACGGGAAGAGGAACGCCGAACTGCTCGTACAGGTCCCGCTGGGACACCCCACGAACCACTGATTGCGGTTACCCTGCGCGCCCGCGTAGGGATCGCCGGATCCGAGGTTCGGCCGGTTGTTGGGACCGGTATTCGGCTGTCCGCCGGCCGCCCCGTAGTTCTCCAGAGTCGGAGAGAAGGGGAAGCCGCTGTAGTAAGTCGTGATGGCGCTCAGGGTCCAGCCGCCCAGTACCGCGTCGGCCGGCTTACCCATGCTGTTGCCGAACTTCTTGCCCTTGCCCAGCGGAAGCTCGTAGGTTTGCGCCAGCGTGATCTGGCTGCGCGGCAGCGTATTGCTGTAACCCTGGCCCGCGGCCCGGTTGTAAATGAAGTAATAGTTGGAGTCGTAGCCCCAGCCATCGCCCCATTGCCGCTGATACGTGTAGCTGCCCTGCAGCGTCCAACCCTGCCACGCGTTGACTTTGACCGTCGCCTGCAGCGAATTGTAATGTTCGTTGGCGCAGTCGCAGTAATACGAGAGGTCGTTCGTCCAGCCAAACTTGGGATAGTAGGGCCGGCTCAGGTTAGTGTTGGATACGCCGGGGAAGAAGAACGCCTCGTTGGGATTGATCGTGTTGCTGGTGCCCATGAAGGCGTGGCGGTTGGAGTTGCCGACATAGGCCACGGTGGCCGCAATCTTATCCGTCACCTGGCGCTGGATCGACAGGTTGTACTGATACGTCGTCGGCAGCGTGATGGTGCTGGGACGGAACTTCGGGTTGATTCCGGCCGGCAGCGGGAAGGTGCCGTCCTGGCCGACTGTAATCGGCGCCAGCGTCACCGGACCCTGCGACAGCGTGAACACGTCCGTGAACCCGTTGGGCGCGTTCATCTGCTGGTTGGCGAGAACCGGCACGTTCTGCGTCACGTTGTGTCCGAAGTTGGAGCCGAACACCCCGAGGTCGTACGAGATTCCGAAGCCGGCGCGGACCACCGTCCGCGGATTGAACTCGTAGGCCACGCCCACGCGCGGGGCGAAGTTGTGCCAGTTCATGCTCTGGATACCGTGCATGGAAACGCCGCCCACGCCGAAGACGTACATCTTGCCGTCGCCGAGGTTCAGCGTCGCGCCGTTGCCCGCCGCGTTGACCGATTCGGGGAAGACCATCTCCCAGCGCATGCCCAACGTGAGGGTGAGTTTATTGGTCGCGCGCCAGTTATCCTGGCCGTACCAGAAGAGGCGCGGCTGGTGCTCCGCAGCGTCCGTGCTGGTGCTCACGTACCGGCCGAAACTGGATACGTCGCCCAGCAGGAAGGACGCCAGACCGATGCCCTGCGTCTGGTTCTGCCCCACCGCCGGCACGTTCCCGGTGATGCCGCCGTTGAACGTCAGTTCACCGGCGCGGTGCGTGTCGCTGGGTACCCGCAGATTGGTGGCCCGGCGCAGGTCCACACCGAACTTGAAGTTGTGTTTGCCCACCATTTTGCTCAGGTTGTCCACGAACTGGAACTGGGTTTCGTTCTGAGTCAGCGGGCAGTTGCACTGGTTGACCCCCAGCGAATAGCCGAGCTGGTAGGAACTGCCCGGCGAGTTGATGGTGAAAGCCGGCAGGCCCGACGTGTACGTGGTGTCCAGGTTCAGGCCGGGGATGCCGGCGTCCTTCGCCGGTTGCGTGCCGTATCCGTTCGGCGTGTCGAACACGTGGTAGCGCATCCAGCCGAAGCGGAACTCGTTCACGATGGTGGGGCTGATGGTGCTGGTCCAGCCCACCGCCAGGCTCTCATTCGAAGCCGCGGAGTTTCCGGCGTAGTGGCCGAACGCGGGACCGCCCGCCACGTCGCCGAACGCGCCCGGACCGATTTCCGTGAAGCCCTGGTAGCTGAAGCGTCCGAAAATCGTGTTCTTCGGGTTGAGATAGTAGTCTTCGCGCGTATTGTACGAATTGCCCGTGACCGCCAGGTTGCCGCCCGCCGCGTAGTTGTTGTACATCGGCGTCGCCGGCGAAAGCAGCGCATTCGGAGTCGGCCAGTACTTCAGGAGCGCCAGCGCCTGCGTGCTCACCCGGTTCGTCGGAATCACGTTATTGGCAAACGGGGTGCGCCCCACGCCGGTGGCGGCGTTGCCCGTCGTCGGGTCGTAAATCTGGTAGGTGGTCCCCGCGCCGGGGATGTTCAGCCAGTCGCTGAAATTGCCGGCCCGGTTCAACGAGTTCGGCACGCTGGTCTGCACCGAGGCGCCCTGCGCTTCCCGGTTCAACTGGGTATCGCCGAAGAAGAACAGCTTGTCCTTGATGATGCGCCCGCCCGCGCTGCCGCCAAACTGGTTCTGCCGGTAGGTCGGGCTCAGGTGGTTCGCAAACGGGTCGCCCGCGAAGCTTTGGAACCCGGGAGTGTTCAATTGCAGGTATTCGAAAGCGTCGCCGTGAAAATCGTTCGTCCCCGACTTGGTCGAGTAGCTGGCGATGCCGCCGCCCACGTAGGAGAATTCGGCGTCGAAGTTCTGGTTCGCCTGCTTCAACTCGGCGATCGAATCGAACGTCGGGTTGATCACGATGATGCCCAGGATCGGGTCCTGGTTCGTCGTGCCGTCGAGTTCGTACCCCATCGACGCGAACAGTTGGCCGTTGGTCACCATCTGCACGCTGCCCTGCGGGTTTTCGTCGGAAGCGTGCTGCCAGCCGATCTTGGCCGTGCCCGGATTCAGCAGCTCCATCGACTGCATGTTGCGGCCGATGTTCGGCAGATCGTTGATCTGCTGCGCGCTGAACGTCTGCGCCACGTCGGCGCGGTCCGCTTGCAGCAGCGGCGCTTCCGCCGTGACTTCCACTTCGGTCGAAACGTCGCCGACCTTCAGCGCGGCGTCGAAGTGGGCAGCTTCGTCGACGTGAACGACAATCGGATTCGAGACCACCTTCGAGAAGCCTTTGGCCTCGATGGTGACCCGGTAAGTGTCGGGAATGAGTTGTCCCTTGGTGTAGTTGCCCGAGGCATCGGTCTGCAACTCGGTTTGGGTGCCTTTGGCTATATTCGCAATCGTGACCTTGGCGCCGGATACGATGGCGCCGTTGGGATCCGTTACGGTTCCATAGATGTTGCCGAAGACCTGCTGAGCGTGCGCGACATTGGCGCCAGCCATGAATGCCAGCGCCAGTATGGCCAAGAGGACTCGACAGCGATCGCTTGACATGGCGACTATCTCCTTTGTTTCTACTGAGGGCCCGGAATCGAACGAGACTCGGCGGACGTGGACTGATCTCAACCTTGGATTTTTCCCCTGCGGTCCGCGAAGCCTTTTTCCCCGCTTGCCTTTGCATAGCTTTACGGAGAATAGTTGAATCATACTAGCGCCCCTATAAACTGTCAATACCAATTTTGAAAATTTGTATAGATGATTTTCATTGACTCGGGGGGTGGCGGTATTGTCTAATTACAGACGGGTGAATGCCGGGATTGCGGAGTAAACTGCTTTGTTTTCTGCAAAAAGCTGGCTGAAAGATACCCTCTCACACCCCCCGGCAGTGGGGAGTGTCCCTGGGTTATAGTTGTGTAGGCATGGCCGACGACCAAAACACGAATGGACACCCGGAAATCCCTAAGTACAAGCGGATCATCGGGGAACTGCGCGCAGGCATTTCCAGCGGGCTCTACATCGCAGGTTCCCGCCTACCCAGCGAAACCGAATTGGGAGAGAGGTTCGGGGTCTCCCGGCTGACTGTACAACGTGCTCTCAAAGAGCTACAGGTAGAAGGACTTCTGGACCGCCGGGCAGGCTCCGGAACCTACGTCAAGCCCCACAAGCGCTCCTCCGGCCACATGTTTGGCCTGCTCATCCCCGCCCTGGGCGAAACCGAAATCTTCGGGCCCATCTGTCAGGGCATGGCCGAAGCCGGCCGTTCCGCCGACCATACCTTGCTTTGGGGCGACATGCCGAGCGGCGCCGAAGCCTCCCTGGGACGCGTCCGCCAACTCTGCGCCGAGTACATCGACCGCAAGGTCTCCGGGGTCTTTTACGCGCCCATCGAGCTGATCGCCGATATGGACGCGGTCAACCTGGGGATTTGCCAGACCCTCACCGCGGCCAGGATCCCGATCGTCCTGCTCGACCGCGGACTCCATGCCTACCCCGAGCGCTCCGGCTTCGACCTGGTCGGCATCGACAACCACCGCGCCGGCTACCGCATCACCCAATACATGATCGAGAAAGGCTGCCGCCGCCCGGCATTTCTCTGCCGCCCCCATTCGGCGCCGACGGTGGAAGCGCGCATCGCCGGTTTTCGCGAAGCCGCAGCGGCCCACGGGTGCCCGGCTGCCGCCGTGGTCCGCTGCGATCCCAAGGACCACGAAAAACTGGCCGAGGTGATCGCCGCCGAAACTCCCGACGGCTTCGCCTGCGCCAACGATTCCACCGCCGCCGAACTCATGCGCTCCCTGGATACCCTGGGGATCGGCGTGCCCGCGCAAATGCGCATCATCGGCATCGACGATGTGCGCTACGCGAGCCATCTGCGCGTCCCGTTGACCACCCTCCATCAGCCCTGCAAGGCGATCGGCGAAGTGGCCATGCACACCATGCTCAGCCGCCTCGCCCATCCGGGGCTTCCCGCCCGCGACATCCTGCTCGATTGTTCCCTGGTCGAACGCCGCTCCTGCGGCGAATAGGGCTCCCCTTACCGCCGCAACCGCGCCACCAGCACCCCGTAAGGAGGCAGTGCGATTCCCCTCAGGTTGACCGCCTGCCGAGCCGCCGCGTAGGAACTCAGCAGCACGTCCGCCCGCGTCTCCGCCAGGCCCTGAATCGCGATCCGCCGTGCCCGCGAGGCGCAATTCAGCACCACCAGCGCCGCCGATCCGTCCGGCGCGCGCCTTACAAAAGAGAGCACATCCTTGTCCTGGGGATTCACCAGATGGAAGTCGCCGTCGCGCAGCGCCGGATTCACGCGCCGCAGACGGATCAGCGCCTGGTAGAAACTCAGCAGACTGCTCGGATCGGCCGCTTCGGCGGTGACGTTCAGCGTCTCGTATCCCGGCGCCACGCTCAGCCACGTCGTATCGCCGGTGCTGAAACCGGCGTTCTTGCCGCCGTCCCATTGCATCGGCTTGCGCTCTCCGTCCCGGCCCTTATCCTTTGGCCATCCGCGGATTCCCGTCGCGTCGCGGACGTCCTCCTTGCGCTTGGGGTCGTCGTTGCGCATCCCCAGTTCTTCGCCGTAATAGAGCAGCACCGTGGCCCGCGGCGTCAGGGTCAGCGCGGCCAACATGCGCGCCATCTCTTCCGGGTGGGTGCCGTCGCCCAACCGCGAAATCGACCGCGGGTTGTCGTGGTTGTTGAACACCACCAGCGGCGTCTCGCCGTTCAATTCGGTCTCGGCTTCGAGCAGTTTCGTGCGATACCGGGTGGCGGAAAGCGGCCCGAACCCCAACTGCGTATCCATCGGAAGGTGCAGTTCGTCGTGGTGCGCTCCGTAAAGCTTGGCCAGGTCGCGCACCGTGGGCACGTAGGTTTCGCCGATCATCACGCCGCCGGGAAACTCGTCGGTGACCTTGCGCATCTCGCGCAACACGCCCTCGCACTCAGGCAGGTTGTCGGTGTACTGCCGGGTCAGGATCGGATCGCCATACGCAGTCTTGCCGGGACGCGCTACCGGCTCATCCCGCAGTTGCGCATCCTCGAACAGCGAGGGAACCGCATCCAGCCGGAAACCGGAAACACCGCGCTTCATCCAGAACCGCATCACGCCGTACATCGCCTGCCGCACGTCCGGGTTGCGCCAGTTGAGGTCGGGCTGCTGCTTGTAAAACGCGTGATAGTAGAACTGTCCGCGCCCCGGCTCGAATTCCCACGCCGAACCGCCGAAAATCGAGATCCAGTTGTTGGGCGGACGATTGTTCGCGGCCGGGTCTTTCCACACGTACCAATCGGCCTTGGGATTATTCCGCGACGAGCGCGACTCCACAAACCACGGGTGCTTGTCGGACGAGTGGTTCACCACGAAATCGAGCAGCACCCGGATGCCGCGCTCCTTCGCCGCGGCGATGAGCCGGTCGAAATCCGCCATCGTCCCGTAAGCCGGGTCGATGCCTTCGTAATCGGAAATGTCGTACCCGAAATCGACCTGCGGCGACGGAAAGAAGGGCGTGATCCACACCGCGTCGACCCCCAGGTCCTTGAGGTAGTCCAGGTGGCTCGTGATCCCGTTCAGGTCGCCCACGCCATCGCCGTTGGAATCGGCGAAACTGCGCGGATAGATCTCGTAAATGACGGCGTTCTGCCACCACGGCTTGTCCGCCGGACTTCCCGCGGGCTGAGCGAAAACCAACCCCGCCAGAGCCAGAAGCCCGGTCAACGAAACTGCCGTGACTCGCATCGCATCTCCTCTCTCCCAGCTTAATCATGATGGTGGACGCCCGCCTTCGGGTACGCGAAAGCACGCAGCGGGACCTCGTCCGCCCGCCCGGAGCCTTCCACCACCGTGTATACGCGGCCGCCGGCCAGCCCGCGGATGGTCTCGCTGCCGCCCGCCGGCCAGCGGATTTCGACGGCATCGGCGGCCGCCGCGGCGCCCAGCCCGATGTGCAACTCGAAAGGCCGGTCCCCGAAACTCGTGCCCGATTGCACCACCTGATGGAAGACCTCGCGCCCCGCCCCCGTCACCGCCTCCACCCGCACCCGCGCGCCGATAGCGGCGCGGTTCGACTTCGTCCCCACCAGCTTGAGCCCGATCCAATGATTCCCATGTCCGGGATTCTCGAGCATCGCGCTGAAAAACTCATCGCCGGGAAACGCGCCGCCCAGCACCTCGTAAACATCCTCATTGCCGTCGCGGTTGAAATCGGCAAACGCGATCGCATGACCCTTCTGCAATTGTCCGAACCCGCCGGACACGGTCACGTCCTGAAATCGCCGTCCATGATCGTTGCGGAGCATGCGGTTGGGCATCAGCGATTCGTACTCGGGCGTGCCGGTGCCGAAGTAGCAGTCCAGCCAGCCGTCGTTATCCAGGTCGCCGTAGCCGGCGCCCATCGCCAGGATCACGCGGTCCATGCCCGCCGCGCGCGTGACGTCGGTGAACGTGCCGTCGCGATTGTTTCGATACAGCCGCGGAACCTCGGCATGGTTGGGCAGCCCGAGGTGGAAGGCCGCGATGTCGCCCGCCGTGGCCGTGTAGTAGCCGGCCACGATCAGGTCCAGCCAGCCGTCGTTGTCGTAGTCGAACCACCACGTGGCGAAGCTTTCGCTGGGTTCGGCCACGCCCGCCTGCCGGGTCACGTCCGTGAACTTCCACGGCCGGTCCGATGCCGGCCCGTCATTGCGGAAGAGACGGTTCGGCGCGCCCTTGATCGAGACGTACAGATCGGGCCTCCCGTCGTTGTTGTAGTCGCCCCATGCCACCCCCTTCACGTAGCCCAGGTCCGCCAGCCCCAGTTGCGGAGCGACATCGGTGAATGTGCCGTCGCGGTTGTTGTGGAACAACTGGCACGGATGCTTCCCCTCCCTGCTCGATTCGTGGCCCAGGAAGAGATCCACGTAGCCGTCGTTATCGTAATCGGCCCACGCCGCGGTTTGCGTCGGATGCGGCGAGAGCAGGCCGGCTTCCAAGGTGACATCCGTGAACGTCACCTGTCCCGAGGCATCGGGACCGTTGTTGCGGAGCAGCGACGCCGGGTACCGGCCCTGCTCGCCCCACCATCCGCCGCGCAGCACCAGCAGGTCCGGACGCCCGTCATTGTTGTAGTCGGTGTGGACCACGTTGAGTCCGCCCACCTCGCCCTCCAGCCCGGCGGCAATCGTCTGATCGGTGAACGTGCCGTCGCGGTTGTTGTGGAAGTAGCGGATCTGATCGAGCGGACCCGAGGAGGAGACGATCAGGTCGAAGTATCCGTCGCCGTCCATATCCTCCGCCACCACTCCACCGGAATGCGTTCGCGCCGCTACGCCCGCGGCCGGCGCCACATCCTGGAACCGGCCGATATCGTATTCGTCCGGCACAATGGTATCCGGGATCAGGTAGCGCGAGGGCACGCCCTCGGGATGCCGTCCCAGCGCCATGTATGCGATGTTGAGCAGCCAGCGCGCCGCGAGGTCGCCCGGATTTTCTGACAGCATCGCGCCGTACTCGCGGATCGCGCCCTCGGCCCCGCGGGCGATCCGATGAATGGCGCCTCCCCGCAGCGGATAGATGCAGGACTGCGCATTGTGATTGAGGAGGCAGTTCTGCTGCTCGCCCATCCGCAGATAGGAGATGGCGAGCAACTCGCGCAACCGCCGGCCGGCATCCTCGTTCAGCCGGATCCCCTTCTGTTGGGCCAGCACGCGCACGCCTTCGAGCGTATCCACCGCGGCGGCGCTGTCGCCGGCCACCAGCAGGTGCTCGCCCAGATCGATCCGCGCGCGCAGTTCCGTGTTCGGATCCAGGTTGCGCTTGAGGCCTTCGCGGTAGTACGCCGCGCGCGCCGCGGCTTTGTTCGGGTCCGTCTTCCAATCCGTGCCGGCGTAGATCTCCCGCAGCAGCGCGGCCATCCGCGC
>JBBIQR010000207.1:0-8771 GCA_037442245.1 Candidatus Solibacter sp.
ATGGTGCGCCCGCTTCTTCTGCTTTCGCTGGCTGCCGCCGCGCACGCCGCGCCCGAATCCCGGATCGTGCTGCGCGACAACTGGACCCTGGCCTCCTCCGCGGGCGGCCCCACCTACCGGATCGCCGCGCCATCCACGGTCTTCAGCGCGCTGGTGGCCCATGGGGTCTATCCCGATCCCTACTTCGGAATGAACCTGCGTTCGGCGCCGGGCGTAAGCTACGCGATCGGCACCATGTTCGCGAATCAGGCCATGCCGCCCGGCAGCCCGTTCCATCGCGCATGGCAGTATCGCACCAGCTTCCGCCTGCCCGCGGACTTCGCCGGCAAGACCGTACGGCTGGGCTTCGACGGCATCAACTTCCGCGCCGACCTCACGCTCAATGGCCAACCGATCGCCACAAAGGAGCACTTCGCCGGCGCGTGGCGGCTCTTCGAGTTCGATGTCACCGCGGCGGTGAAGGCGGGCGCGGACAACGAACTCGTGGTGGATGTCTTCCCTCCCGAACCGGGTGATCTCGCCATCACATTCGTCGACTGGAACCCGATGCCGCCCGACAAAATGATGGGCATCTGGCGCGACGTCTGGGTCGCGGCGACGGGTCCCGTGGTCTTGCGCTACCCCTTCGTGACGACTCGGCTCTCCGGCGGCGCGGCGCTGCTGACGGTGCGCGCCGAACTCACCAACTTCTCCGATCGCGCCATCGGCGGTGTGTGGAAGGGCGCGATCGAGGGGCAGCAGTTCGCGCAGCCGCTGCGGCTCGCTGCGCACGAAACGCGCGTGGTCCACGCCGCCGTGGAACTGGCCCATCCGCGCCTCTGGTGGCCGGCGCAGACCGGCCCGCAGACGCTGACCGCGCTCGACACCTCGTTTGAAACCGGCGGGCGCGCGAGCGATTCCGCCCACCTGGATTTCGGCGTCCGGGAAGCAACCAGCGAACTCGATGCCCGCGGGCACCGCCTGTTTCACATCAACGGGAAGAACATCCTGATCCGCGGCGCGGGCTACACCTTCGACCTGATGCTGCGCTCGTCGCCCGAGCGGCAACTGGCCGAACTCCGCTACGTGCGCGACATGAACCTGAACGCGATCCGCTTCGAAGGCAAGCTCGAGGACGAGCACTTTCTGGAGTTGTGCGACCGGATGGGCATCCTGGTGCTGGCCGGATGGTGCTGCTGCGATCACTGGGAGAAGTGGAAGGACTGGGACGCCGAGGACGAGACGATCGCCGCCGAATCCCTGCGCGACCAGTTGCGGCGGCTGGCGCGTCACCCCTCCGTGTTCGACTGGATGTACGGCAGCGACAACCCGCCTCCGCCGAAGATCGAGCAGTTGTACCTCGATGTGATCCGCGACGTCGAGTGGCCCAATCCGGTGCAGTCCTCGGCCACCGCGAAGAAGACGCCCGCCGGAGATACGGGCGTCAAGATGACCGGACCCTACGAGTACGTGGCTCCCTCGTACTGGCTGACGGACACCACGCGCGGCGGGGCGCACGGTTTCAACACGGAAACCAGCCCGGGACCGGCGCCGCCGCCGATCGAGAGCCTGCGCCGGATGATCCCCGCGGACAAGCTGTGGCCGATCGGACCGGAGTGGAATTACCACGCCGGAGGCGGCTCCTTCAAGACGATCCGCGTCTTCACCGAGGCGCTCGACAGGCGCTACGGCCCTTCGAACTCGGCCGGGGAGTTCGCGCGCAAGGCGCAGATCATGGCGTATGAAGGGCACCGCGCCATGTTCGAGGCCTACGGCCGCAACAAGTACACGTCCACCGGGGTCATCCAGTGGATGCTGAACAACGCGTGGCCGGGCCTGATCTGGCACCTCTACGACTGGTATCTCCGGCCGGGCGGGAGCTACTTCGGCGCCAAGAAGGCCAACGAACCGCTGCACGTGCAGTACAGCTACGACGACCGCTCGATCGCGGTGGTCAACTCCTACTACCGTGAGTTCGCCAATATGAAGGTCGCCGCCAGCGTCTACAACCTGGATATGACGCGGAAGTGGAATCGCGAGGCCAAGGTGGATGTAGGCCCGGATTCCAGCACGCGCGTGTTTCCGATTCCGGAGCTTGACGGGCTGAGCAGCACATGGTTCGTCCACCTGCGCCTCGAAGACCCGTCGGACGACCTGGTCAGCGAAAACTTTTACTGGCTTTCCACGGCGCCGGAAACGCTCGAGTGGGATCAATCGACTTACTACCACACGCCCACCGGGACCTTCGCCGATTTCACCGCCCTGGCCACGCTGCCGCCGGTGCGCTTACAGGTGTCGTCATCGTCGAAACCCGGCGCGACCACCGTCACGGTCACGAATCCCTCGCGGGCGCTGGCATTTGGAGTGCGGCTGAAAGTAGTGCGCGACACGGACCGCGAGGAGATCCTGCCGGTCTTGTGGGAGGACAACTACTTCGCGCTGCTGCCCGGAGAGACCCGGACCATCGGCGCGGCATACGCGCCCGGGGATTTGGGCGGCGCGCGTCCCGCGGTCGAGGTGGAAGGGTGGAACGTGCGGCAGTGAACCGGGCTCAGCCTGCCTGACGGGGACGGCGGCGGAGTTTGGAGGCCAGCGCGGCGGCGCGCTCGAACTCCTCCTGAAGCTGGCGGGTGCGGATGTTTTCCCGGATGTGCTCCAGTTTCTGGATGTAGGAGGCCAGCGCGCGGTCGATATGGTCGCGGTTGGTGGCCAGGATGTCGCGCCAGAGGTCGTAGGATCCCATGGCGAGACGGGTCATATCCTCCAGCCCCGGGCCGGCAACCTGCAGCCGCGATTGCGCGCCGATCTTATCGGCGACGGTGGCGGCGAGCGCCGTGGAGGCGAGCTGCGCCAGGTGCGAGGTGAGCGAGACTACGCGGTCGTGCTCGTCGCTATCGAGCGTGAGGACGCGGGCGCCGATCTTCTCGATCCAGGACTGGAAGTCGCGCGCCGCCGCGGTCTCCATCTCGCTGGGATCGTCGGGGGTCAGCACCCAGGTGCGGCCGCGGAAGAGATCGGGGTCGGCGGCGGACGCGCCGCGCCGCTCCTTGCCGGCCATGGGATGGCCCCCCAGAAATTGCGCGCGGCGAATGCGGTCGCGCGCCAGGTCCACGATCTCGCATTTGGTGGAGCCGGCGTCGGTGACCAGCGCACCGGGTTTGACCAGCGGGTCCAGGCGGCGCACGGTATCCAGAATGCGGCCGATAGTTTGCGAGAGAAAGACCAGATCGGCCTGCGGCACGGCCTCTTCGAGCGTCGCGCCGCGGTCGATCGCGCCGCTGGCGATCGCGTCGGCGATGGCGTGGGAGCTGGAGACTCCGGTGATCGCGCCGGCGAAGCCGTTGCGGCGCAGCGCCAGCCCGAAAGAAGCTCCGATCAGGCCGGTCCCGACGATGGTGACGTGCTGCATCCTCTTAAAGCTTACGCCCCACCGCGGGAGCAATCAGCCGCAGACGGCCCATGAGCTCCTCGAACTGTCCGGGGAAAAGCGACTGCGCGCCTTCATTCAGCGCATGTTCGGGATCGGGGTGGACTTCGAGCAACAGTCCGTCGCCGCCGGCGGCGATGGCGGCGCAGGCCATGGGGGCGACTTTATCGCGCCGGCCGGTGCCGTGCGAGGGGTCGGCCACAATCGGCAGGTGGGAGAGCTTCTTCACCACCGGGATGGCGGAAATGTCGAGCGTGTTGCGGGTGTACGTCTCGAAGGTGCGGATGCCGCGCTCGCACAGGATCACGTTGTAGTTGCCGCCGGTGAGAATATACTCGGCCGAAAGCAGCAACTCCTCGATGGTGGCGGAGACGCCGCGCTTGAGCAGCACCGGCTTCGGCTGCCGGCCGAGTTCGCGCAGCAGGTTGTAGTTCTGCATATTGCGCGCGCCGGCCTGCAGGATATCGGCATAGGCGGCGACCAGCGGAATCTGGGTGTGGTCGGTGACCTCGCTGACCACCAGCAGACCGTGAGCGTCCGCCGCGGCGCGCAGCATCTTGAGCCCGTCCTCCCCGAGTCCCTGGAAGGCGTACGGCGAGGAGCGCGGACGAAAAGCGCCGCCGCGGATGATCTTCGCTCCGCCGCGGGCGACAATTTCGGCCGAACGCTCGATCTGCTCGCGGCTTTCGACGCTGCACGGTCCCGCCATCACCGCGATTTCCGGCCCGCCGATGGAGACGCCGCCCACCTTCACCACCGTGCCTTCCGGACGGAAGCTGCGGCTGGCAAGTTTGAAGGGAGAGACGATGCGGTGGGCTTCTTTCACGCCCTCCATGACTTCGAAGATGGCCAGATCGAAATCGTAGCGTCCGCCGACGCCGCCGAGCACGGTGTGGATGACGCCCGTGGAACGGTGGACGTCGAAGCCGAGATCGACCAGCCGGTCGATGACATGCTGCACCTGCTCTTCGGTGGCGCCCTGCTGCATGACGACTAGCATTGCGGGTCCTCCGGGTGGGGCATGATCTTGCGCCGCTGGATGGTGCGCATCTCGTCGATGATGCGTTCGAAAATCCGGCGCACGCAGTCTGAGGGAATCGGACCGTGGTTGGAGGCCATGATGTTGGCGAACACCTGCTCCTCGCGTTTGGGTTCGTAGATCGGCAGTTGGGCTTCGCGCTTCACCCGGCCGATCTCCTCGACCACGCGGGTGCGCTCATTGACGAGTTCGACGATGCGGCGGTCGATGTCGTCGATGCGAACGCGGCACTCTTCCAGCCGGGCGCGGGCTTCGTCCTGTGTCATGCCTGCGCTCCGAAGCCGCTCTTCAGGGAACGGGTAAAGTCTTCCAATCGCTGCTCCAGTCCGGGACCGGGATGTTGTTCGATGACGCGCACCAGCGCGCTGCCCACTACGACCGCCTCCACCTGCCGGCCGAGTTCGGCGACGTGCTCGGGGCGGGAGATGCCGAAGCCCACCGCCAGAGGCAGATCCGTGACTTGGCGCATGTTCCTGACCAGCGGCGCGACCGAGGCCGAAAGCGAATCGCGCTCGCCGGTGACGCCGGTGCGGGAAACCAGGTAGACGAAACCGGTGGAGTAGCGCGCCACCAGTTCGAGGCGGCGCGCGGTGCTGGTGGGCGCGGCCAGAAACACCGTGTCGATATTGCAGCGGTGCATCGCGGCGGCGTAGGCTTCGGCCTCCTCGACGCTGGCATCGGTCAGCAGGCAGCCGTCGATTCCCGCGGCGGCGGCATCCTCGGCCAGCCGGTCGAGTCCGTAGCGCACCACCGGGTTGAGATAGGTGAACAGCAGCAGCGGAATCTCACTCGCCTCGCGGATGCGGCGCGCGATTTCCAGCACGGTGCGGAGAGTGGTGCCGGCCTTCAGCGCGCGTTCGCCGGCGCGCTGGATCACGGGACCATCGGCGATGGGGTCGCTGAAGGGGACGCCCAGCTCGATCAGGTCGGCGCCGCCGCGTTCGAGCGCGGCGGCCAGCGAGGGCGTGCGCGCGGGCGCGGGATCGCCGGCGGTCAGGTAGGCGATGAGCCCCTTGCGGTTCTCCCGCTTCAGACGTTCGAACATGCGGCCGATGCGGGTCACTGGGGGTCCAGCTCCTGGAAATTCTCGCGGTAGATATCGATGTCCTTATCTCCGCGTCCGGACAGATTGACGACGAAAATTTTGCCCGCCGCGGCGGGTGCGCGCCGGATGGTTTCGGCTACGGCGTGGGCGCTTTCGAGCGCGGGCAGGATGCCTTCGGTGCGCGACAAACGGCGGGCGGCGTCGAGGGCCTCCGCGTCCGAGGCGGCGACGTATTCGGCGCGCCCCTGGTCGCGCAGCCATGCGTGCTCGGGACCGATCATGGCGTAGTCGAGACCGGCGGAAACGGAGTGGGTGAGAGCGACCTGGCCGTTTTCATCCTGGAGCAGGTAGCTGTAGGCTCCCTGCAGGACGCCGGGTGCGCCCCCGCGATACCGGGCGGCGTGTTCGCCCAGGGCATCGCCGCGTCCACCGGCTTCGACCCCGATCAACTGGACCGAAGCGTCTGGGATGAACGCGTGGAACAGGCCGATGGCGTTGCTGCCGCCGCCGACGCAGGCGATGGCGGCATCGGGCAGCCGGCCTTCGGCTTTCAGAATCTGGCGGCGCGCTTCCTCGCCGATCACGCGGTGGAAGTCCCGGACCATCATGGGGTATGGATGCGAGCCGAGCGCGCTCCCCAGCAGATAGTAGGTGTCGCCCACGTTTGTGACCCAGTCGCGCATGGCCTCGCTGATGGCGTCTTTGAGAGTCGCGCTGCCCGTGGCCACGCCTTCCACGCGCGCCCCGAGCATGCGCATGCGGAAGACGTTCAGCCGCTGGCGGCGCATGTCCTCCTCGCCCATGTACACCACGCACTCGAACCCGAGCAGCGCGCAGACCGTTGCCGTCGCGACCCCGTGCTGCCCGGCGCCGGTTTCGGCGATGATGCGGCGCTTGCCCATGCGGCGGGCGAGCAGCGCCTGCCCGAGACAGTTGTTGATCTTGTGCGCGCCGGTGTGGAGCAGGTCTTCGCGCTTCAGGTAGATGCGGGCGCCGCCCAGGGTTTCGGTGAGGCGCTTGGCGAAATAGAGCGGCGTGGGACGTCCGGCGTAGTGGTGGAGCAGCCCGGCAAGTTCGGTTTGGAACGCCGGGTCGCCGCGCGCTTCCAGATACGCGCGCTCGAGTTCTTCGATGGGGGCCATCAGGACCTCGGGCACGTAGCGTCCGCCGTAGGGTCCGAAGTGGCCGCCGGCATCGGGCTGCGCGATCATGCGCGGAGCGCCGCCTTGGCCGCGAGAAGAAAGTCGATCATTTTCTGGTGGTCCTTGATTCCGGGTGAGGATTCGATGCGCGAGCAGGCGTCCACGCCCCAGGGCCGCGCGAGAGCGATGGCGCGGGCGACATTGGAAGCGTCGAGTCCCCCGGCGACGATGATGGGTTTGCCGGCGCGCGCCGCAAGGTTCCAATCGAAGGTCTGGCCGGAGCCCCCGTAGAGTTGCGCGGCTGGACCGTCGAGCAGGATCGCCTCCGCGGGCAGGTCTTCGTACGGAGCGAAGGAAAAAGCGGCGTCCACCCGCGCGGCCTTCCAGATGGGGAGGGCCGCGGGGTAATCGGCGGGCGATTCGTCGCCGTGCAGTTGCGCGATATCCAGCGCCGCGAGCCGGGCGATCTCCCGGATGCGCTCCGGCGATTCGTTCACGAACACGCCCACGCGGCGCGCGCTGGGTGTCGCGATGGCGGCGGCGCGTTCGGGCGCGATGTAGCGCGGGCTTTTCGGGTAAAAGTTGAAGCCGATGGCGGTGGCGCCGGCCTGAATCGCGGCGGCGGCGTCGGCCGCGTTGGTAATGCCGCAGATCTTGAGGATCATGCCGCCACCAGCGCGCGGAGCGCCTCCGCGGGTTCGGGCGACCGCACCAGGTGCTCGCCCACCAGGAACGCGGCGTAACCGGCGGCGCGCAGCCGGGCGATATCGGCCGCCGTGTGGATGCCGCTTTCGCTCACCAGCAGCGCGCCGGATGGCATGTGCGGAGCGAGCTCGAGCGAGGTTTCCAGCCGCACCGCGAACGTGCGCAGGTCGCGGTTGTTGACCCCGATCAGAGTGGCGCCGCTGGCGGCGGCGCGGTCGAGTTCGGCGCGGTCGTGGACCTCGACCAGCGCGGCCATCCGGCAGCGCCCGGCCGTTTCGCGGAAGTCGCGGAGTTCGCGCTCCGTGAGAATGGCGGCGATCAGCAGGATGGCGTCGGCGCCGTGTGCGGCGGCTTCCAGAATCTGGCTCGGCGCGATGGTGAAATCCTTGCGCAGCACCGGCAGCGAGACGGCCGCCCGGGCAGCCTGCAGGTCGGCCAGAGACCCTTGAAAGTAGGCGGCGTCGGTGAGGACGCTCAGCGCGGCGGCGCCGCCCCGCTCATAGGAGCGGGCGATGCGGGCGGGATCGAAATCGGGCGCGAGCAGGCCCTTGCTGGGCGAAGCCTTTTTGGCTTCGGCGATGATCGCCGGCGACCGCGCGGCCAGCGCGGCGCGAAAATCGCGGGCTCCGGCAAGGCGTGCTCCGGCGGCGCGCTCCCACTCTTCGATGAGAGGCGCCGAATGGGCGATCTCCTCGCGCTTGGTAGCGACAATACGGGCCAGGATGTCCGGAACGGTGTCTATCAAAGGTGTTCTTCTATCGTAGCAGGGGCGCCAGGGAGGCGCGCCGGATCGCGCGGGGATGTCACCCTCCATGGCGCCGCCCGGCCGTGCGATATGCCGCGGCAGCCTCGGCGCGCGGCGGGTGGGCGTATGATCCTCAGCGCGCCTCTCACCATCCAGCGGAGAGATGGTCCGTATGAAGTGCCGCTACCGCGGCCCGGCGCTGCCAACCAAAAATCCCTGCAATGGCGCCGCGGATGGTCTGCTCACACGCCGCGCCGCTCAGCCGTTCAGCGTCCAGCCGGAGCGGTAGGTCCGTTTCAGCCAGTCGTTGGCCTCGTCCATATTGGTCACCCGGCCGGCCTTCGCGTCGTAATCCAACCGCTTGCCGGCGCGATGCGCCACCAGGCCAAGCAGCATCTGCTCGATCATGGTTCCGGAATAATCGAAGTCGCAGTGCGTCTTCATGCTCGTTCCGTGCACGGCGTTGGCGTTCTTCCCCTTGCAGGCGTCGATCCACTCCTGCTGGAACAGGCTATCGCCCGCCGGGGTAGCGCCAGCGCCGCGCTGCGCCCGCGCGTCACGCCCGACCGCATCGCCGCGTGGATCGATGAGCGCCAGGTCGTCAACGTGGAGATTGCCGGCCGCACCGTGGGCCTCCGTCCCGGTGACATCAAGCTCAGCACTCCGCTCGTGTTCGCTTACCGGCGAGC
>JBBIQR010000208.1:0-8693 GCA_037442245.1 Candidatus Solibacter sp.
ACCCCGAATTCGTGCTGCGCGATTCGACGGGGCGCGCGCCGGGACACTAACCGCGGCTTAACCCGGCTTAACCCACGGCTAATGCGCCACGGTGAGCATCGTGGTGGAGGGCGAGGAGACGCCCTTGATGGTGGCGACCACGGGGTAATCGCCGTCCGGCAGAGTGGCGGGCACGGTGATCGCGATCTGATAGACGGATGCGTAGCCCTGGGCGAGGTAGCCGTAGCTCGAGTAGACCGGGGCGGGCGTGGTGCCGATGGTCACGGTGACGGGGTCGGCGGTGGGCGCGGACGCGGGGGCGGCGACGCCGGACGGGGTGGGCGGATTGGTGGGTCCGAAGGCGGTGCCCCAGAGGATGATGACCTCGCCGGGTTTGGCCGCCACGGTGGGGACGGAGAAGGTCCCGTTCTTCACGGCATAGGAGTAATCGGTGCGGGTGGCCACGGCGTAGACGGTTCCGCTGCCGGCGTACCAGGGGAAGAAGGCGGGCGCGAGAACATTGGCGGCGACGGTGAAGGGCGCGCTGGTGCCGGAAGAATTGGTCACAATCACGGTTGTGGGACCGGCCGGGATATCGGGCGCCACGGCGTTGATCTGGCCGCCGCTGATGTAGTTGATGAACGCGGGCTTGCCGCCCACCATCACGGAGACGCCATCGAGCTTGCTGGGCAGGACTCCGTTGACCACCGAGTTATTCCAGTTGTCGATGCCGGAAGCCAGCAGGCTGCCGGTGATGGTCATCCACGCATTGGCGGTGACTCCGGGCTGGAAGCTGGCGCCGTTCACGACGGCAGTGATGGCGGGCGCGGGCGCGGCGACGCTGGCGATGCCGGTGAAGATGGCGACGAACGCGTCGCCGGTGGTTTCGGTGGGGGTGATGCTGCTCTGGCCGCCGAAGGTTTTCTGCGCGGCGTTGGCGGTGACGGGGAGTTGGCTGGAGGTGGTGTTGCCGGAGGCGACGACACGGCCTTGTCCATCGATGGCGAGGGAAGTGATCGCCTCGCTGGCTTCGCCGCCGTAATAAGAGAGGTAGAGGAAGGAACTGCCGTCGGGGCTGAGCCTGGCGAGGAAGCCGTCGCCGGTGGGGTCGGTGAAATTCGAAGAACCGCTGCCGCCCCAGGTTTTCTGCACGGCGTCGGAGGTGACCTTGAGGTTGGAGGACATGGCGAAGCCGCCGACGATGGCGTCGCCCGCCTGATCGATGGCGATGGACATGCCGGCGTCCTCGCCGCTGCCGCCGAGGTAGGTGGAGTAGACAAGGCTGACGCCGGTGGGCGCGAGTTTGGCGACGAAGGCGTCGCCCCAGACGAAGCCGGTCTGATCGTGGACGTGGGCGGGTCCGGCAAAGGTGCTCTGCGCCGACTTGGCCGCGATGCCGGGGAAGTTGGCGGAGGAGGTGAAGCCGGTGGCGTAGACCGCGCCCTGCGCATCCACCGCGATGCCCATCACGGCATCGTCGCCCGAGCCGCCGAGGTAGGTCGAGTAGACGAGTTTGCCGGCGGAGGTGAACTTGGCGACGAAACCATCGCCGGTCGCGATGACGGGCTGGGCAGCCGCGGGGTCGTTGCCGCCGTAGGTGGTTTGATACGCCGACTGCACGGGGAAGTTGGAGGAAAGCGTGAAGCCTCCGGCGTAGATGTTGTTGGAGGCGTCGAGGGCGAGGGCGGTCACGCCGTCGTCGAGCGAGCCGCCCAGGTAGGTGGAGAAGACCAGGGCGGAGCCGGCGGGATTGATGGCCGCGAGGAATCCGTCGCCGTTGAGGAGGAAGGGGCTGGGATCGCCGGCGACGAACGCGGGCGAGCCGCCGCCGCCCTTGTAGGCGCTCTGGTAGGCGTTCATAGCGGGGAAGTTGGTGCTGAGCGTGGTGCCCCCGACGTAGGCGTTGCCGGCGCTATCGACCGCGATGGCCACGCCTTTCTCGTCGGCGCTGCCGCCCAGATAGGTGGCGTAGACGAGCGCGTTGCCGGCGGGGTTGAGCTTGGCGACGAAGGCGTCGCCGAAGGGACCGCCCATCCCGTTGAGGTACTTGCCGCTGCCGCCGGAGCCGCCGAACGCGGTTTGCAGCGCGCCTCTGGTAGCCGGGAAATCGGTGGACGCGGTGTAGCCGGTGATATAGGCGTTGCCCGCGCTATCGACGGCGATGGCGGTGCCGGCGTCGTCGGCCGAGCCGCCGAGGTAGGTGACGTAGGAGAGCGCGCCGGCGGAGGTGAACTTGGCGACGAAGGCATCGCCGCCGATATCGCCGCCCAGCGTGCCGCCGTGGTAGGAGGCTTGGAGCGAACCGCCGGTGTGGGGCAGGTTGAGGGAGAAGGTATCGCCGGTGATATAGATGTTGCCGGCGGAATCGAGGGCCACGCCGCGGCTGGCTTCGTTATCGCTGCCGCCGAGATAGGTTCCGTAGGCGAGGGCGGGGTCGATGACGAGGTCGCGAGAGTGGTCGTAGGGGCCGAGGGCGAAGGTGACGCGGCGTCCGCGGAGCACGAAGCGGCCGGCCACGGGTTGGCGGAGAGCGCCTGCGCCCTGGTAAATGGCGGGCTTGTGCCAGCGGATGGAGCCGGCGGGAGTGGCGATGGCGAGATCGCCGGCGGGTGTGAGCGAGAGTGCGGTACTGCCGGAGATTTCGAGGGCGATGCGCCGCGGGTCGCCGCCGGGATGGACCACGAAGTCGTATTCGAGCGTGTCCGCCGCGCCGTGGAAGACGAGGTCGATGGCGGGATAGGCGTCGCGGGTGAGGGCGCGGCGATACAGGGGAACGCCCACGCGCCACTGGGCGGGGCTGCCGAAGAGGTAGTTGGCGCGGGCGGCGAGCGGGTCGTCGCCGGCGGGGTGCGCGGTGGTGTTGGCGCCCGAGAGACGCGTGGTGACGCGCGCCGCGCGTCCGGTGGCGCGGTCGCGGACAGTCAGGGTGGTTGCCCCGGATTCCACCGCGAGTTCATAGGGTCCCTGGCGCGCTACCAGGCTGCCGTGCGCGCCGGTTTCGAAGTAGAGGGGCAGGCGCGCGTCCGTGCGCCGGATTGCCGGAGAGGCAGCCAGCAACGCCGGGAGGGTGAGCGACAGAATCCCAAGCCGAGTGGTCATGATTGTCTGGATAGCTTAGACAAATTGCGGGCCAACTGCAAGTGGTTAGGCGGCGGATCAGCGGCCGGGTCAGCGGAGCCACACGGCGGCGATGGCGCCGTCGGTTTCGACGGGGTCGCCGGTGGCGTTGTGGGACTGTGGCGGGACGTTGGAGCGGGGGAACAGGGCCACGCCGCGGACGCGTCCGGTGAAGACGAGGTCGTCCACGATTTTGGCGCGTTCGCGGTCGATTTCGGAATCGATGCGGTGGACGAAGGTGCGGGCGGCTTCGGAGTAGCGGATGGCGGTATCGTGGGTGGCGGCGGCGAGCCACAGGGGGCGGCCGCGGAAGGTTTCCGCGATGCGCCAGATTCGAACGTGATGGCGGCGGGCGATGGTGTTGTTGGCTTTTTCGAAGACCAGGTCCGGGGGGCGTCCATCAAGCAGCAGGACCGAGACCGGGGCCTCGCGGTAGCCGCGCTCCTCGGCCAGCGCCCACAGGGTCTGCATCTTGCTGGAGGGGGTCAGTCCGGCGGCGGCGGACCAGCCGGCGGTTTTGAAGGCGCGGCGGAGCGTGCCCTCGTCGGCGGCGAAGAGGAGATTGGTGAGGTCGCCGGGCAGGCGCGGTTCCCGCGCTTCGGTCTGAATGGGCGAGCGTGCGGCCACCGCGGCGAGCGCGCGGGCATCGGCTTCGGAGAGCGGGCCGGGGGCGGACGCGGCGCCGTCCGGAGGAGATGCCGGGGCGGTCAGCCGCAGGGTCATTTCGACGCCGGGTGGGTAGACGATGTCGAGGGCGGGAGGCTGCCAGAGCGAGTCCTTCATGCCGCCGAGGACGCCGGCGAGGGCGGAGGAGTTGCGGGCGAGGTCGTCGATCCCGGCGTCCAGACGCGATGCGAAGGTGTCGGCCTCGAAAATGCCGAGGATGCGCCCGTGCTCATCGACGGTCTCGCGGGCGTTATCGACGTCCGCGACGCGGGCCGCAAGCGGGGTCAGTTTGCCGCGGATTTCGATGGCGGTGAAGTGGAGCAGCAGGGCGGCGCGGACGTCCGGGGACGCGGCCTGACGGACCTCGGCGACGGCGCCATGGACGATTGCGCCGGGCGCCGCCCAGGGTCCGGCGATGACGCGGGCATCCACGCGGTCCGCCACCTTGGCGGTGCGGGTGGAAACTCCGGTCGAAAGCCGGATGGGGATTTCGGTTAGCGGCGGCTGCGCGGGCAGAGGCAGCGCCAGCAGCGCGGCGGCGAAGGCCAGCACCGGCCGGCCTCTCGTGATGTGCTTCGTCCTCACCGCTTCAGACTATAGCGCGTCCTCAGGCGGGCGCGCCGGATTCGCGGGGGTGCTACTTAGTCTCGGGTTCGGCGAAGGGCGAGTGCGGCTTGCCGGCGACGTAGGCCGCGACATCGTAGGCGCCCTGCGGGGTGAGGGTGCCGGGGTGATTCTGCGGCATGTTGTGGTGCACGAAGGCGGCCATCTTTTTCACCTGGTTCATTCCTGCGCCCTGATTGTAGGCATCGGGTCCCCACAAGGCCGGCAGGATGGGCGGCTTTCCGGCGCCATCGGCGCCATGGCAGCCCGCGCATTGTTTGGAGTAGACGCCTGCGCCGGCGGCGGCATCGGCGTGGAGGTCGGGCAGTTTTTCGAGGCCGCGGCCTTTGAAGGCGACGCCCGCGGGCTGCTTCTGGGAGAGCCATTGGATGTAGGCGACGAGCGCGATCATCTCCGGGCCGTTCCACGAGAGGCGGTGTCCGTTCTCGCTGCGCAGGAAGCAATCCTGGATGCGGTCTTCGAGGCTGATGACGCGTTGGGAGCGGTCGTTGTACATGGGGAAGAGGCCGGTCAGGCCGACCATCGGGGCGGACCACGCGGCGGTACCGCCGGAGACGTGGCAATCGTTGCAACTCATGCGATTGCCGACGTAGGCTGCGGCGTACTTCGGGGTCTCGTCAAAGATGCTGGCGCCGAGGCGAATGCTGTCGCCGACCGGACCCGCGGGAATCGACGCGGGGTCCGGCGCCGTCCACGAAGCGGGCTTGGGCTGCGACTCGACGGCGGTGGGATGGGGCGCGCCGCAACCGGAGGCGGCGAGGGCGAGGATCGTGGCGGGTGCGAGGATGGCGAGGGTTCGGGTAGGCGTCATGGTTTTCCCCGCTGGTCCGCGACTGAGCCTGCCGGGCTGAAGCCGTATTTGCGGTAGATGGCCTGCGCTTCGTCCGAGAGCAGGAAATCGAGCCAGGCGCGGGCGGCTTCCGGATGCGGCGCATCGCGCAGAGCGCCGGCCGCGTAGATGGCGGTCGTGTTGTCGGCGGCGGGGATGGCGACGCCGGCGATGGGGTTGCCGATCTTTTCCTGGAAGCGGACCTCGGAGGCCCAGGTGACTCCGGCGTCGGCGCTGCCGGCGAGAATGCGCATGGGGGTCTGGCGGTGGTGGATCTGGGTGAGGAGGGTGGAGCCTTGCCGGACCTTGGTCTGCATCACCGCCTGGAGCAGTTGCGGCCCACCGCTGTGCTCGAGGGACGCGGCGATCTGGCGCGCCACGCCTTCCCACTCGGGATTGGGCATGGAGAGCCGCACGTCCGCGGCGGCGAGGTCGCGCAGGGACTGGATACGGCGCGGATTCCCGGCGCGCACCATGATCTCCAACTGGTTGGAGGCGTAGCGGACGGTGTGCTCGACCTGTCCGCCCTGCTCCATCTCGCTCAACACGCGGGCGCCCGCGGCGTAGACATCGGCGCGCGCCTGCAGGGTGAGGTTGCCCAGGGTGAGACGTCCGCCGGCGGCAAGCTGCTTGCGCAGGATGCCGGGCGGCAGGGTCTCATAGAAAATGCGGCCGCGGAGGCCGGGATGGAGGCGGACGAAAGCGGCGGTCAGGTCGGGGAGCACCATGAACTGATTGCCGCCGATGAAGAGGACGAGCCTGGCATCGCAGGGGTCGCCGTGGAGGTCGGGGACGTTGTCCACGTCCGGCACCTGGAAGACGAATCCGCGGTCCGGAGCGGGGTTGTTGGCTCCGGCGCTCCAGGGCGGGGCGGGCTGCGCGGCCAATGCGGCGGCCCATGCGGCCGCGAGCGCCGCGGCGCGAAGATCACAGCGTGACATAGGTGTAATGGCCTTCGCTTTGCAGCAGAGCTACGGAGGCGACCATGGAGGGCACCACCAGCACTCCGGGCTGCAAGTGGGACTGGAGATCCTTGACGATCTCTTCGCGCGATTCCTTGAGCTTCCACTTCTGGATCAGGATGCGGGCCTGCTCCTCGGTGGCGGTGTGGCAGCTCAGGAATTTGACGCCGCGCGCCTGAAGTCCCTGCACGCTGGCGTCCTGGTAGGGCGAGTTTTCGGCGTTGGGGTCCTGCGAGCCGTAGTGCAGGTCCTTGCCGGCCTTGCTGTCGTAATAGACGTTGCGTTCGGCGGAATCGCCGGTAGAGGGATCGGTGACTTCCAGCCATTCTCCGATGCGGTACTTGCGCCACACGTAGTCGTCGAAGTTCAGCATGTTGGCGGGACCGTGCAGGGCGGCTACGATCTGAATCTCGGGCAGCGGAATATCGAAGCCGAAGTGGAGGCCGTTGAGGGAATTCTTGATGTTGTTGAGAAACTTTCCGCCGTTGATCGCGGTGACGTCGAAGACCTGCTTGACGCGCGCGGGGGAGCGGGTGAGTTTCTGGAACTCCTCGATTTTCCAGTCGGAGCGGCGGTACACGAGTTGGGCGTTGGCGCGGGAGGCGGCGGCAACGGCTGCGAGACCGGCCGCGCCGCGGATGAACTCTTTACGGGATAGGGTCACTGTTCTTCCTCTTTTCTACTTGAATTATCTTCGAGACTTGCCAGGAACCGGTATTTGGGCAGTTCGCCGCGGCGGTGGAACTCGGGGGAGAGGCGCCGGGCGAGCACCAGTCCGAATACGAGCGCGGTGACCGCGCCGAGCAGCACTTCGATCATCGCGCCGCCTCCCCGGGGTGCGCGCCGCGGTACAGGGAGCGAATGTAGTAAGTGACCGCCTGAATTTCGGCGGGCGTGAGCAGGGGCCACGCCTGCATCGCGGTGCCGTTCACACCCAGGTGAATGGCGCGTGCGGCCAGAGGGTAGGAGGGCTGCATCTCGAGGAAGTTAGCCGGGCGCGGCAGGCGGCGGGCGGCATCGGGGCCATCGCCGCGGCCGGTGTCGCCGTGGCAGCCGGTGCAGTGCATATCGTAGACGCGCTTGCCGGCATCGGCGAGGACGTCCGCCGGGGCGCGCTGCTCGGCGGGGGACAAGCCGCCGGCATCGCCGAGTTGCAGCGCATACGCGGCCACCGCGCTCAGGTCGTGGGCGGGCAGGGAGGTCCAGGCAGGCATGGAAGTGCCGGGGACTCCTTCGCGGAGGGCGCGCCAGACGAGGGAATCGGCCAGGGCCGCGGCGGCGAGAGGGAAGGCGGGCGGGCTCAGCGCCTGGCCTCCGGGAGAATCGGCGGCGCCGCGTTCGCCGTGGCATCCGGCGCAATTGTGCTGGAAGACGAGCAGCCCTTCGCGAGGGTCGCCGGGCGAAATAGCGGGAGGCGCGGGCGCGGCCATCGCAGTGGAGGGCGCGGACTCGGCGGCGGGGCGTCCCAGGCTGGCGAGGTAGGCGGCGACATCGAGGGCGTCGCGGGTGGGGCGGTCCGCGGCGCCGGCGAACATCCAGGGATAGGCGGGCATGACGGAATCGGGCACGGTCACGCGCGGGTCGTAGAGATGCACGAGTTGCCAATCGGGGCGGCGCAGGGAGCTTTCGCGGGCGAGGTCGGGGCCGATGCGGCGGGTGCCCCACATCTGCGGATACTCCTGCTGGGTCTCCCACGCGGCGGTCGGCGGACCGAAGCGGCGCATGTCCGCGGCGGTTTCGCGGACCTGTTGGGTGTGGCAGTAAGCGCAGCCTTCGCGGGCGTAGATGGCGCGGCCGCGGAGTTCGGCGGGGGTGAGCGAGAGGCGCGCGCCGGGCGGGGTGCCTGCGGCGATTTCGGCGCGCAGTCCGAGCGCGGGCAGGACACCCAGGGCGACGAAGGATACGACGAAGAAGAGCAGCCCGGCGCCGAAGGTGGCGGCGTAGGCGGTGCCGAGCCAGGAGCGCGGACCGGCGGGGGACGGGGCATCGGCCGCGGCGGGCACGGCGGGCGCAGGATGCACGGGTCCACGGAGCAGGCTCAGGCCGAAGGCGGCAAAGCCGAGGATCAGGAGCGCGCCGTCGAGGGTGCGGAGCATCCAGTAAGGGCGCGAAAGGCGCACGGATTCGATCCACGGAAGCGAGCCCTGCCACAGATCGGCCTGCACGAGTCCGGCGGCGGTCAGGTCCACCACCATCAAGCCGAGACCCAGGGTGAGCAGCCAGTAGGACCAGGTGAGGGCGCGGCGATCGAAGCGCGCGCCGGCGGTGCGCTCCCAGATGTGCGCCAGCGCTCCCATGGCGGCGAAGGACGCGAACCCGATCATGGCCAGGTGCGAGTGGCCGATCACCCAGTCGGTGAAATGGATATAGCGGTTGAAGCCCATCACGGCCTGGAGCGAGCCTTGAATGCTGACGATCAGGTAGAGGATCACGCTGGTCCAGACGAAGCGGAGGGCGATATCGGCGCGGGCCTCGGCGGCGCGGACGGAGAGCAGGAGGTTGGTGACTACCAGGAT
>JBBIQR010000209.1:0-8576 GCA_037442245.1 Candidatus Solibacter sp.
GGCCGGATGCCGGGCGCTACTTCCCCACCACCTCGAAGGGCAGCGCCGGCAGAGTTCCCAGCGGTTGTTTCCAGCGCTGCGCGCGCTGCGGGTTGACCTGCCGCTCCACGTAGGCTTCCAGGATCAGGTTGCCCTTCAACCCCGGCTTGACCTTCGCGTCCGCGCGCAGCGTCACCGCCACTCCGTCGCGGCCCGGCACCACCTTTTCCACCGTGATGCCCTCGGGCGGATCGTTCAGGCTGAACTGCACCTGCTCAATCATGCGCCGCGCCGGCACCGGCACCTGAATCTGCGCTTCGCCGCCCGCGGCCAGGCGCACCGCGGTCTTCTCCGGAAACGCCTTCCACGGCACCGGCGGCGGCGCCACGATGACCCGCACCAGCAGCGCGTCCGCCGGCACCAGGTGGTGATAGTAGAACGCCTGCATCATGTCTTCCGCCGCCGCCGCGGTGCGGCGCACCTCCTTGCCCGCCACCGTCGCACGGCCTTCGATGGCCACGCGGTGCGGACTCTCCAGCCTTCCCACCGGCGCCGAGAGCGTCACCCGCACGCTGTTCTGCCCCGCCGGAATCACGCCGCCGGCGATGCCGAATCCGCCGGGCGCTTCCTTTAACCGCAGTTCGATCTCACCGTCGAAGCCATCGTGGCGGATCGCGTACACCGTCAGCGGCACGCTCCCGCCGCTGCGCGCCGCCAGACTCGCCGGCGTCACCCGCAGTTCGTAGTCCGGACGCGGATGGCTGAGGCGCAGCCGGTAGCCGTACTCCGCGCCGCCCTGATGCTGCGCATCGGCAAGTTCCACGTAGTACGCGCCGTTCGCGGGCAGTTTGAAATCGATGTGGGAGTCGGCGTGGTGCGTCTGTAGCGGGCTGCCGCCATCGTCGTAATCGTCGTTGATCGCAAGCTGCCGCCCGCTCTTATCGAACAGCCGGAGCACCGAATCGAGCGGCGAATCCAGACGGCGCGCCATGACGTCGGCCACGACCTCTTCCCCGGCTTTGCCCTCGAAACGGAACCAGTCGGTATCGCCGGGGCGGCCGATGCGCCCGTTGACGATCACCGGCATCTTCACCCGCTGGGCCGACTGCCGCTGATCGTTGCCTTCCTTCTCCATCGCCTCCGGGAGATCGTCCACCGCGAAGGGCAGCGCGTTCGATCCCGGTACGCCGAGAAGTTCGATCCCGCTCTTGCCTTTGGTATTGGGATTGAGCCGCGCAACCGGAAGGTTCCAGCCCGCCAGTTGCACCGCGGCTTTGGCTCCGCCGCGCCCGCCCAGCGGGAAAATGCCGGTGAGGAAGGGCACCTCCCCGACGGTCAGCCGGTAAACGAAATCCTCCCTGCCGCGAAAAATCGAATCGTGGATCTCGAGCAGGTAGACGCCGTCGGCGGGGATGTCGCATTCGATCACCGGGTCCGGATGAAAGCGCCAGTGATCGGCTTGCGCGATCTCGCGGCCGGAAGGATCGCGCAGCGTGAGCGCCGCCTGAAACCAACCGGGCACGGCGTCGGAGATGTACGGGATGAGTTCGCGCACCGCCGCCTGAATCACCAGGTGCTGCCCCTTCACCGCCGGAAAGCGGTAGCGGTCCACGGCGCCGGGCATGATCTGCCCGTTGGCCACCACCGGCAGAGTCAGGTCCACCGGCGGAGTCGAGGTGGTGCTGAGGGTCAGGGCGCGCTGCGCTCTCGGCCGCACCACGAGTCCCGGGGCCGACCACGGCTCGGCCTGCGGACGCGCCGCCTCGGGCAGCGTCCCCACCAGGAAGACTACCGGGTTGGTCGTACCCGCCGGCGTCGCGACCCGCAGTTCGCGCGCGCCGGGCGCGGCGTTGGGCGCGATCTCCACATGCAGGGTCAGGTTCTCGGCGATCGACGGATTCGCCGGCCGCGGGATGAATTTGAGCAGCTTCAACCGGATCTCTTCGAGCCGCGCGCGCTCCTCGGCGGTGAGCGATCCCGGCTTCTCCTGGCGCTTTTTGTTGAGCGCCTGCATCTCCTCGCGCAGCGTGTTGGCCTCGTTGCCGTTCATGGGACGGCGATACTCCGCGACGCTGACGGTGACGCCGTCGCCGGAGATGTAGGCGTTGTTCGCGTTGAGCAGGTTCTGGCCGCCGAGCGTGATATCGAGCGTCGCGCCCTGCCGTCCGCCCGCGGGATAGACGTAGCCGGCGTGCGGCGCCGGAGGCTGCGAAAAGACCGGCGCCGCCGCCAGCAGCAGCAGCGCACCGCCGCGGATCACAGGATCTCCTTCAGCCTGCCCGCCATCTTCACCCCTTCGCTCTCGACCGGGATGGCGCGCATATCCAAACCGAGCGGATGCGGCAATTTCGCCGCAGAGTCGATGCCCAAGAGTTCGTACATACTGGCCAGCAGGTCCGCCGGGTACACGGGCCGGTCCTTGACCTCTTCCCCGCGCGCGTCGCTGGCGCCGACGACCTGCCCGCCCCGGAATCCGCCGCCCGCGACCAGCGAGCAGAAGACCGAGCCCCAATGGTTGCGCCCGCCGTTCCACGGCGCTTCCCACATCACCTTCGGGCTGCGTCCGAACTCCCCGTTCCACCATACGATGGTGCTCGAGAGCAGGCCGCGATCGGAGAGATCCTGGAGCAGCGACGACATGCCCTTGTCCATCTCCGGCAGGCGGCGCCGCATGGTCTGGAAGTTCTGTTTGTGGGTGTCCCAATCGCCGCGGTAGTTGATGGTGACGTAGGGCACGCCGCGCTCGACGAGGCGGCGCGCGGCCAGGCAGGACTGTCCGAAGGTGGTGCGCCCGTAGCGGTCGCGCACATCGTCCTTCTCCTGCGAGAGGTCGAAGACCTTGCCGGCGTCGCCGAGGATCAGCTCGTAGGCCTGCTGCTCGGCATCGGTGTACGCCTTGACGGTGCGGTCGCCGGAGAGGATGCGGCCCAGCGTATCCATCTGGTGCAGGTAGGCGCGGCGCTCTTTCTGCCGCTGCTCGGTGACGCCGGGGGCGACCACGCCTTCGACCGCGAACTTCGCCTGCGCGGGATCGCCGCCGGTGGCGAAGGGTTTGAACTTCGATCCCAGGAAGCCGGCTTCGTCGAAGCGTCCCTGCGGTTCGGTGAGCACGACGTAGGGTGGGATCAGCCCCTTGTAGCCGGCGCCATATCCTTTAAAGAGGCTGACCACGGCGCCGGCGTTGGGGAAGACGTCGCGCCCGCCGGCGTTGCGCCCGGTCTGCACCGTATAGGAGGCGGTCTCGTGGGCGTAGACGCCGTGGGTCATGCCGCGGATCAGCGAATACTTGTCGGCGTGTTTGGCGAGGAGCGGGAGGAGTTCGCAGATGCGGATGCCGCTGACGTTGGTCTCGATGGGCTTGTCGAGCGGGCCGCAATAATCGCTGCCGGCTTCGGGCTTGGGATCGAAGGTATCGAGGTGCGCCGGTCCGCCCCACATCCAGATCTGGATGACGCTTTTGGCCTTGCCCGCGGGAGGCGCGGGGGCGGGGGCGGCGGGCAGTCTGCCGCCGAGCATGAGGCCGGCGGCTCCGAACATGGCTCCCTGCAACGTTTGGCGCCGCGTCAGCGGCAGCATCCTCATCATGGGCTTCCTCCCTGGTTCAGTGCCGGTAGAGAAACTCGGTGGTATTGATCAAAGCCCAGGCCAGGTCGACCGCGGCGGCGGCTCCCTTGGCGGTGGCGGTACGCGAGTGCTCCGCCACGGCGCGCAACTCCTCGGGGCTCGGGTAGCGCGAAAGAATCGTCAGGTACAACTGGTTGACCAGCGCCTGCGGATTGCGGGCATTGTCGCGGAGGAGCGCCTGCATGGCCGGACCCTGTCCGATTTTGTTGAGGACCTGGCTCGAGTTGAGCAGGTGCAGGCGCTGCGCATCGGTGATGCGGTTGTTGCGTTCGGAGGCGTAGCCGGTATCGCGCGGCGGGCGTCCGAAGAGTTCGAGGAAGCTGCTGGTGATGCTGCCGTCGGGCAGGGCGACGGCGCGCTGGTCGTCGGGCATCCAGGTGTACGGCTCGGGGATGGCGCTCGAGTAGTTCTCGCCGGTGCCGGTGATGCGGTTGAGCGCGTCGATCAGCACCTCGGCATCGAGCCGGCGCAGCGGATAGCAGGCGAAGTGCGCCGCGGCGTCCGGGTTCGAGCCGCGCGGCACGGGCGAAAGCTGGTAGGTCGCGGAATTCAGGATCAGGCGGTAGAGATGGCGCACGTCGAACTTCGCGCCGGCGAGTTCGCGCGAGAGGTAGGCGAGCAGTTCGGGATTCCCGGGCGGGTTGTCGTCGCGGATGTCGTCGGGTTCCTCGACGATGCCCCTGCCGAGCAGCCATGCCCACACGCGGTTGGCCTCGGCGCGGGCGAACCAGGGGTTGTCAGCCGTGATGAGCCAGCGGGCGAAGGCGTCGCGCGGGTCCTGATCGGCTGGAGTGCGGACGGCCGTGCCATCGGGCAGCGTCGCGGTGAGCGGGGTGGTGGCGGGGGCGAGTTGGACGATCTCCTCCTTCCACTCGCCGGTGCCCTTGTACTGGATGCGCGAGAAGAAGCGGGCCATGGCGTCGAGGCGCTGGGCGGGCCAGCGTTCGGCGCGCGCGCCCATGAAGGTGAGGGCGACGGTCTGCGCGATGGCTTTGGGCTCGCGGCTCTGCATGGCGCGGTAGAAGTTCACCGGCGGTTCGCGGAAGTTGCTGCCGCTATCGGTGAGGAGGAGGCGGGCGAACTGGTCGTAGGGCAGGTTTTCGCGGATCGCCGCGCGCAGCCAGTGATAGTAAGCCTGGGCGGCGTTGGGCCAGAGGTTGATGGGGAACTCGGCCTTGATGCGCAGCAGGTCGCTCCAACGCATGGCCTGGTAATCGGCGAACTCGGGGCGGTCGAGGAGGCGGTCGATGAGGACGCCGCGCTTATCCGGGGCGGTATCGGCGAGGAAGGCGGCGGCTTCGGCGGCGGTGGGGATGGAGCCGGTGGTATCGAGGTAGACGCGGCGCAGGAAGACGGCGTCGGAGGCGAGGGCGGCGGGCGCGATGCCGAGTTGTTTGAGGCGGGCGAAGACGAGTTCGTCGATCCGGTTTTGGGGGGCGGGGACGCCGGGCGTCTCGAAGACCGATGGGCCGCCGGCGGCGGGCAATGAAGCGGCGGCGAGGAGCCCGGCGAGCAGCAGATTCCACATAAAGAGGCCCGTACTTCTTCTTTTAACCCGGAAATGCGCAAAAAGTCGTAAACTATTGTGCGGATTCGTCTATGCGAGGCCGCGTCTGGAGTGTTTTCGCGCTTTGCCTGGCAGCGGCGGGGCAGGACCGCCCGCGGCTGCCGAATTTCCCGCCGGACGTGATTGTCCGCGACAGCCCGATCCGGGACCTGGCCAAACTGGACACGAAGCACGTTCGGGTGGAGGAGGAAAACGAGCGGGTGCGGGTATTGCGGATCGTGCTCGGCGCGGGCGAATCGCTGCCCATGCACGACGCGCGCAACGGAGTGCTGGTCTGCCTGACGGCGTGCCGGCTGAGCGTGGTGAATCCGGTAGGGTACACGTTCGAGGTGGCGCTCGGCGCGGGGCGGACACAGTGGATGGAGGCCAAGCGCCACCGTATCCTGAATACCGGGGAGGCGGCGGAGATGCTGTACATCGAAGCCAAGCAGCCGGTAACCTCGAAGTAAGCAAACAGCGATAGACCTTGGGCAAGCTGAGCGGTCCAACCAGTCTTTCGATTTGACTCTCCCGAGCAGATGGTGCAACTCAAGCCCGGACGCGTAAATCCGCACCCGCGAAGAAGGCCCCCCGCCAGGAGCACCGCCCAGAAATCCAGCGGCACGGCGCGCAAATCCACGCCCACTAAAAGGAAGTGCGCCTCCACGCGCCGCCGCACCACCTGCGGTCGCGCGGTCACCTGGCGCAATCGCCAGACCGTCCCCACCGGGACCGCTACAAGGAAATCGAGAATGCGCTGGTCACCCGCGCCGCCCAAACCCGGGCCCCAACCCGACCCCGGCCGCTAACCGTCGCGCCGCGTCGCGCGCATCCGTTGCGCGAAATACCCGGCACCGGTGGCCGCGAGCATTGCGGCAGCGGCAGCGAAGTAACGCAGGCCGATCGTCATGCTACCCAAAAGCACGAACGCCCAAATGAGAATCGTCGTAACCACCCGCACCTTCTGAACTGGCACGACGACAGCCGCGAGCGCAAGCGCCACGGGAAAGAGTACCTTCCAGATTACGCCAGGGCCATTGATCTCGACCAGTGACGCGTGCTCGACCGTCCCGTTTGGGCCGACGCCCACGTACTGCGGGCCGCGGAGTAGGGCGAACGCTGCTTGTGCCGCAAGCACCAGCGCTACCACATTCAATCCGACAACCGCGATCGCGAGCCGGAACTCCTTCCGCATATTCCCTCCCCACCTCATTGTCGCGATCCTACCGGCGGGACTGACAATCCTTCTCAGTCTCACCAGACGGCTCGTTTGACGGTTGGGCCAACTCCTACACGTATGGGCCAACCAGAACCAATAGGGGGCGGCAGGGGGCCCGCGGAGCGGAGAGCCAATACGGCTATAATCCGGTCTGGAGGTCTTAACCTTGAATTCCATATCCCGGCGCGAGCTGATGCGGGGCGGCGCGGCCGCCGCGACCGCGTTCACGATTGTGGCGCCCCAGACGGTGCGCGGCTACCAGGCGAATTCGAAGATCACGGTGGGGCTGATCGGGTGCGGCGGACGCGGCACCTACGACGCCACCATTTTTCACGGAGACAAACGGGCGCAGGTGACGGCGCTCTGCGACCTGTTCCCGGACCGCATCGAGAACGCCACCAACGTGCTGAAGCTGGAGAAGCCGAACACGTACAAGGAATTCGAAAAGCTGCTGGCGAGCGACGTGGACGCGGTGCTGATCGCGACCCCGCCGTTCGAGCATCCGCGGATGCTGGAGGCGGCGATTCAGGCGAAGAAGCACGTGTATTGCGAGAAGCCGGCGGGGGTCGACCTGGCGGGCGTGAAGCGGGTGATCGCGGCGGGGAAGAAAGCGGATCCGAAGAAGGACATCGCATTCGGTTTCCAGCAGCGCTACGGTCCGGTGTACCTGGAGGCGTACAAGCGGATTCAGGAGGGGCAGATCGGGGACCTCTCGACGGCGCGGGGTTTCTGGATCGCCAACGATCCGTTCACGCGCAAGCCCTACGACGATCCGAAGGTGGAGAAGCTGAGGAACTGGTTCTGCTACAAGGAATACTCGGGCGACATCATCGTGGAGCAGGACTGCCATAACTTCGACGTGCTGCACTGGTTCCTGAACGCGCGTCCGGTGCGCGTGCTGGGGATGTGCGGGCGGAAGGTGCGGACGACGATGGACATCAGCGACCACCTGAACCTGACGATGGAGTTCCCCAACGGGATGCACGTGAACTACGAAGCCAACCAGATCACGCCGCGGGGATTCAACCATATCGGGGAGGAGTTCACGGGGACGAAGGGGACGATCGAGACGTCGCGGGCGCGGATGGTGCATCACAAGGGGCTGGGGAACGCGGAGACGATGAACTCGCCGCGCGACATCACCTACGACGGGATCGAGGCGTTTCTGACGCGGGTCGAGACCGGGAAGGTGGAGAACGTGACGGAGCGGAGCGGAATCAGCACGCTGTTTGCAATCCTGGGGCGCACGGCGATGTATCGTTCGGGCGAAGCGGTGTGGAAGAAGGAATTCGGGGACGTCTAAGCAGGGACGATGAAGAGGGCTATCTGGGTGGGGATAATGGCCGCGGCGTTGTGCGGCGCGGCGGACTGGCGCACGCTTTTCGACGGGAAGACGGCGAACGGGTGGATCGAGATTACGGGGAAGCCGTTTCCGGCCAAGTGCTGGACGATCGAGAACGGGTGTCTGAAGGCGGTGCCGCGCGACGACGGGTTTCAGGACATACGGACGGTGGAGACGTTCCGCTCGTTTGAGCTGGAGTGGGACTGGATGATGGGCGCCACGGGGAACTCCGGCGTGAAGTATCTGATCCAGAAAGTGGACGAGTGGAACAACCGGCAGGGGCGGCAGGCGCGGGCGCGGGGGTTGGAGTATCAGCTTGCGGGGGAGGAGAACCCGGATGCGGCGTCGTCGCCGGCACGGGTGGCGGGGGCGGTGTACGCCATCTTCGCGCCCGAGCCGAAGGTGCCGGTGAAGAGGGGCGGGTTCAACCATTCGCGGCTGGTGGTGGACGGGGCGCGGGTGGAGCACTGGTTGAACGGGACGAAGGTCGCGGAGTTCCGGCTGGACGCGGCGGAGGTTCAGAAGCGATTTCCGGGGATGGCGCCGGAGGAGAGTCCGGTGTCGCTACAGAATCACCAGAGCGAGGTATGGTTCCGGAACATCCGGATTCGGGTTTTGCCGTAAGGCCGGTTCGGATACCGGGATTCCGGTTTGGTCGAAAGGGTAGGCCGGGAGGCCTACCCTACTGTGACTGGGGGGCCGGCGGCGGGGTAGAGGCGGCAGAAACTGGGGTAGAGGGCGAGGGTGGCGCGGTCTCCGAGGAAGACGGCGAGGGGAGCGGGAGCGGGCGACGGGGTGGATTCGATGCAGGGCGGGGGCGCGGGGAGGACGTAGTGGATGGCGGCGAGTCCGGGGGCGCCGGCGGA
>JBBIQR010000210.1:0-2881 GCA_037442245.1 Candidatus Solibacter sp.
TCAGATTTTGGGCGGCTTGGGGATGGCCTGCTTGTAGTCCGCCGGAACCTGGAAGAGCGAGGCCGGCGGTTCCATGCCGGACAGGTTCCTGCAGTGGCAGGTCTGTTTGCCGAAGGGGCCGGTGGTGCGGGTGAGCACGGGCAGGTGGAGTTTGGTGCTGGTCCAGGCTTCGGTGACCGTGGGGATGGCCGCCGGGACGGGCGGCTGAGGCGCTTGCGGCGCCTGCGGCATTCCGGGCAGGGCCGGTTTGGCCACGGCGGGGAGTTGCGGCGGGGCGGGAAGCGAGGGAAGTCCGGGCGGAGGCATGGTGAACTGCTTGCCTTCCACCTCATGGCCTTCGACGAGCCGCTTGCCGAGGTCCTTCACGGTCGTGCCCGGCGGCAGGGACGGGGGCTGCGGCGCGCCCGGCATCCCGGGCATTGACGCTTGCGGCATGGCGGGCGGGGCGGGCGCCTGCGGCAGGGGAATGGTGCGGGCTTCCTTCTTCAGGTGATCGAGCAGGATGGCTTTGCCCGAGGCGGGATCGGTGATGACGCTGGTGGCGCCGTAATCGATCCGCATCTTCCCGTCGCCGGAGCGCGCGATGTTGTAGCCCATCTGCTGGGCGGGCGCGCCGGGCTGCGCCGGTTGCGTGGTGGCGGTACACTCCGCGCTCGCGGCGGGCAGGGAGGGTGGTTGGGGCAGCGAAGGAGGTTTGGGTAGCTCCACGGTTTCACAGGGTATCACGTCCGGCGCTTGCGCACAGGGGCGGTAGCGTGGAATACTCATCGGACATGGGATTCCCGGCCGCGCGCGTCACGGACTTTCACATGTGCCCGATGGTCACGCCCGGCGTTCCGCCCATTCCTCACGTCGGGGGGCCGATCCTTCCGCCCTGCGAGGTGACGGTGCTGATCGGCAGCCTGCCGGCGGCCCGCATGACCGATATGGCGCTGTGCGTGGGACCGCCGGACGTGATTGTGAAGGCATCCACGACGGTGTTGATCGGCATGCTTCCCGCGGCGCGCATGCTGGACATGACGGCTCACGGCGGCGTGATCATGCTGGGGATGTTCACGGTGCTGATCGGGGGATAGCCCGGCGCTCCGCGGCGTGCGCCGCGAGTCAGGGGTGATGGAAGTCACAACGCCGGGTGCGTCGCGCCTGTCAAACTAAGGATTCGGGAGGAATCGCCTGTGGCAGTGGAGCGTGGGGCGGCAAACCGGAATCTGACGCTGGGGACGATCTCGTTCGCCCTCTGCTTCGCGGTCTGGGGCTTGATCAGCGCCTTCGCCCCGGCGTTCCGGGCGGAATTGCACCTGACCGCGCGCAGCACGGCGTTTCTGGTCGCGGTGCCGGTGCTGTTGGGGTCGCTGGCGCGCATCCCGATGGGCATGCTGACGGACCGGTACGGCGCGCGCACGGTGTTCACCGCGCTGATCGTGTTTTCCGCCGCGGCGGCGGCGCTGGTGCCACTGGCTCACGGGTTCCAGGAGTTGATTGGGTTCGCGTTCCTGCTGGGGATGGCGGGATCGTCGTTCGCGATCGGGGTGGGGTACGTATCGCGCTGGTTCCCGCCGGAGCGGCAAGGCACGGCGCTGGGGATTTACGGCGCGGGCAACATCGGGCAATCGGCGGCGGTGTTTCTGGGGCCGGTGATCGCGGCGAGCGTGGGCCGGGCGAACGTCTATTTCGGGGTGGCGGGACTGGCGCTGGTCTGGGCGGCGGTGTTTGCGCTGCTGGCGCGCGACGCGCCGCGCACGAAGCCGCCCGCCGGATTGGGTCCGATGATCCACGTGCTGGCGACGGAGCGGCTCTCCTGGGTGCTGAGCGCGTTCTACTTTCTCACGTTCGGCGGCTTTGTCGCCTTTTCGATCTACCTGCCCTCGCTGCTGAAAGACCAGTTCCGGCTGGCGCCCGCCGACGCCGGACTGCGCGCCGCGGGCTTCGTGGTGCTGGCTACGGCGATGCGTCCGGTGGGCGGCATCCTGGCTGACCGCATCGGCGGCGCGCGGGTGTTGAGCGGCGTTTTCCTCGGGGTGATTCCGTTTGCCATGCTGCTGGCGTGGCTTTCGATGGTGCCGTTCACAGTGGGGGCGCTGGGGTGCGCGGCGCTGCTCGGGCTGGGTAACGGCGCGGTGTTCAAGCTGGTGCCGCAGTTCTTCCCGGGCAATACCGCGACGGTGACGGGACTGGTCGGCGCGATGGGCGGGTTGGGCGGATTCTTTCCGCCGCTTCTGCTGGGCACCTTCCGCGACGCCACCGGCAGCGTGGCGCCCGGATTCTTTCTGCTGGCGGCGACCAGCGCGGTGATGTGGGGGCTGAACCAGCGCACCTTCGTGCCGCGGCAGCGCGCGCTCGAAGCGGAGACGCCGGCCGAGTCCGGAGGATTCGCCGCGGACCGCATCCGCGCCGGCGCCATCGCCACCATGACGACGGCGCTGCTGGTAGCGGCGATCGTGGTGGGCTCGCGCAACCTGGAGAACTTCGACGCCGCGCTGGTGATCTATACGTTCGCCGTGATCTTCGCGGCGTGGGGCATCGTCTATCACTACACGGTGTGGCTCAACAAGCCGCCGGCGCGGCGCTTCTTCGACCGCACGTTCGAGTTGATCCGGCGCCACGGCATCGGGACATCGCTGGCGATAGTGGCGCGCACCGGCGCGACCCATATCGTGGCGCAGAACTTCATCCGGCGCCGGTCCCGGCTGCGCTGGTGGATGCACCAGTTCCTGTTCTGGGGCTGCCTGCTGGCGGTGGCGATCACGTTCCCGCTGGTCTTCGGGTGGATTTACTTCCGCAGCGCGCCGGGCGACCAGATGACGTACGTCACCTACCTCTTCGGTTTCCCGACCGGATCGTTTCCGCTGGGCGGCGTGCAGGCGTGGCTGCTGTTTCACGG
>JBBIQR010000210.1:2891-8531 GCA_037442245.1 Candidatus Solibacter sp.
GGCATTTGGGTAGCGACGAAACCCGTTACCAGGCTGGATATCGCGGCCATTCTGGTGCTCGCGGGGATCTCGCTCTCGCTGTGGCGGCGCATGCGCGATGAAGGGGCGCTGACGCTGCAGGATTTCAGCATGGACTTTCTGCCGCTGATCCTGCTGTTCGCGATTTCGATCAGCGGGCTGGCGCTCACCGCGTCCACGCTGTGGCTGCGCGGCGCGTTCTACGGATTCCTGGCGATCCTGCACGCGATCACGGTGGTGGGGGCGCTGCTTTTCCTGCCGTTCGGCAAGTTTTTCCATATTTTCCAGCGGCCCGCGCAACTCGGGGTCAAGCTGTACCAATATTCGGGCGAGCAGGGGGAAGCCGCCGGCTGCGCCCGCTGCGGGCAACGGTATGCTTCCCGGATGCAGGTCGAAGACCTGCAACGCGTGCTGCCAGAGCTCGGCTTCGATTACCGGGTTCCAGGGCCGGCGGGCCACTGGACCGCGCTATGTCCGGCGTGCAAGCGGGCGACCTACGCGGTCGCTCAACTACGCACCAAGGAGGAGTTCGATGGCCAAAAGGCCTGACGCCGCGGCGCCCATCCTGGAGCGCTACGGGCCGCACGGCAACTACGTGCCGGCCGGCGGATGGGACCGCGTGGCGCGCGGCGATTTCAAGCTGGTGAAGACGCATTGCTGCTTCTGCGGGCAGCAATGCGGCATCCAGCTCAAGGTGCAGGAGAACCAGGTGGTCGGCTTCGAGCCGTGGGAGGAGTTTCCGTACAACCGCGGCATGCTTTGTCCCAAGGGCGTGAAACGCTACCTGCAAGGGCCGCATCCGGACCGCCTGCTGCATCCGCTGCTGCGCACCCCGGAGGGATTCCAGGAGACGACTTACGACAACGCCCTGAACATCGCGGCGGAGAAGCTCACGGCCATCCGCGAGAAATACGGTCCGGACGCGATCGCGATCTACGGCGGCGCCTCCATGGTGACGGAGAAGGCGTATCTGCTCGGCAAGTTCGCGCGGGTGGCGGTGGGGACGCGCAACATCGATTACAACGGCCGGCTGTGCATGGTCTCGGCCGGCACGGCGTATAAGCTGGCGCTGGGGGTGGACCGCGCGCCGAACCCGATGTCCGACGTCCCGGAGACGGAGGTGCTGCTGGTGCTCGGCGCCAACGTGGCCGAGTGCGCGCCCATCGCCACCAGCTACATCTGGCGGATGCGCGACAACGGCGGACGCCTGGTGGTGGTGGATCCGCGGATGACGCCGATCTCGCGCAACGCGGATCTTTATCTGCCGGTGCGGCCGGGGACGGACCTGGCGCTGCTGCTCGCCATGATGCACGTGATCGTGCGCGAGAACCTGGTGGACACCGAATACCTGGCCAGCCACACGACCGGCTGGGAGGCGGTGCGCGATTCGGCGGCGCAGTGGGATCCGGAGACCGCGGCGCGGGTGTGCGGCGTGCCGCCGGAGAACATCGTCAAGGCGGCGCTGATGTTCGGGCGCGCGAAGAAGGCGATGGCGATCCACGCGCGCGGCATCGAGCACCACTCCAAGGGCGTCGAGAATTGCCTGGCGGTGATCAATCTTTGTCTCGCCACCGGCAACATGGGCGCGCCGGGACGCGGCTGCTTCATGATCACGGGGCAGGGAAACGGGCAGGGCGGGCGCGAACACGGCCAGAAATGCGACCAGCTACCCGGCGCGCGATCGATCGCGGATCCGGAAGCGCGGCGTTACATCGCGGGAGTGTGGGGCATCCCCGAGGAATCGCTGCCCGGAGCCGGGCTGACCGCGCAGGAGATCATGAACGCGATCCACTCGGGCGAGATCAAGGCGCTGTTCTCGATGTGTTTCAACCCGCTGGTTTCGCTGCCGGACGCGGGGCACACGCGCGAGGCGCTGGAGAAACTGGAATTTTTCGGCGTGATCGATTTCTTCCTTTCGGAAACCGCGCAGCACGCGGATTTGGTATTCGCCGGCAGTACGCAGGAGGAGGACGAAGGGGTCATCGCCAGTTCCGAAGGACGCGTGCAGAAGATCAATAAGGCGGTGGAGCCGCCGGGGGAAGCGCGGTCGGACGCGAAGATCGTGACCGACCTCGCCCACCGTCTCGGCAAGGGGCAATATTTTCCGTACGCCTCGACGCGGGAGATTTTCGAGGAGTTGCGGGTGGCTTCGCGCGGGGGCATCGCCGATTACTACGGAATCACGTGGGAGCGGGTGGAAAAGGAGTACGGTGTGTTCTGGCCGTGCCCGAGCCTGGATCATCCCGGCACGCCGCGGCTCTTCGAAGACGGCCGCTTTTTTCACGGCGACGGCAAGGCGCACATGCAGGTCACCGGGTACCGCCCGAGCGGCGATCCGGTGACCGGCGATTTCCCCATCTACCTGACCACCGGACGCGTGGTCAGCCAGTTCCTCTCCGGCACGCAGACGCGGCGCATCGGGCCGCTGGTGGACCTGTATCCCGAGCCGCGCTGCGAGATGCATCCGCGGCTGGCCGGACCGTTGGGCATCCAGAGCGGGGATTGGGTGAAGGTCACCACGCGGAGGGCCTCGGTCACCTTGCAGGCGCAAGTGGTCCGGACGATCCGGCCGGACACGGTGTTCATCCCGTATCACTGGCCGGGAGCGCGCAGCGCCAACAACCTGACGCACCGCACGCTCGACCCGCGCAGCAAGATCCCGGAGTTCAAGGTGTCCGCCTGCCGGTTGGAAAAGACCGCCGCTCCGCCGGATCTCTCCGCCATCCGCAAAGCCGAGACCGGGATCGTGGGCTCCCTGCCGGTCGTGGAAGGGAGGCTGTAGCGGCATGTTCGGGAGCGAGTTCTACGTCGACCCTTCGCGCTGTATCGGCTGCCGTTCCTGCATGACGGCGTGCGCCGAATGCGAGAGCCACCGCGGCGTGAGCATGATCCACGTGGATTACCTGGACCGCGAGGACATGATCGCAACGGTGCCCATGGTGTGCATGCACTGCGAGGAGCCCACCTGCGCGATGGTGTGTCCCGCGGATGCGATCAAGCGCGGCGAGGACGGGGTGGTGCGCAGCGCGCTCAAGCCGCGGTGCGTGGCCTGCTCCAACTGCGTGCTGGCGTGCCCGTTCGGCGTCCCCAAGGTGCATGTGGATCAGGAACTGATGATGAAGTGCGACATGTGCTACGACCGCACCAGCGTGGGGCTGCGGCCGATGTGCGCCACGGTGTGTCCCAGCCAGGCGCTGACCTACGTGCCGCCGGAGCAGGTGGCGCGCGAGCGCCGCGAGTTGCCGGTGAACGTGTTCCAGTTCGGCAACCAGACGGTTCGAACCAAAGTGAGCATCATGCTGCCGCCCGGCGCCGGGGCGCTTTCGGTGGATGCGGCGGATTACATGTGGGAGGAGGAGCATGCCCGGGGAGAGCAATCCCAAGAAGCGTTTGTGGACTGAGGAATTCAGCGTTCAGGCGTCGGAGGACAAGTACGTTCTGCGCCGGCAGTTCTCGAAGTTCCTGGTGCTGACGAGCTTCGGCATGCTGGCGGGCCACATCTGGATCTGGGCCAAGTCGCTGATGGGCCGCGCGCGCCAGAAGTATCCGGCGGTGCCGGTCGCCGCGGCGGAAGAGGTTCCGGTGGGCGGAGTGAAGCTGTTCCAGTATCCGGGACCGGAGGACAACTGCATCCTGGTGCGTCCCGCGGCGGACCGCTACGTGGCGTACAGCCAGAAGTGTACGCACCTCTCCTGCGCGGTCTATTATTCGCGCGAGCACAACCGTCTGGAGTGTCCCTGCCACCAGGGATTCTTCGGTGTGGAGGACGGCCGCGTGCTGCAAGGTCCGCCGCCGCGTCCCCTGGCGCGGGTCGTGTTGGAGCGGCAGGGCGGGCAGTGGGTCGCGGTGGGGATGCTCACCGGCGGGGAGGAGTCATGATCCGCCCGGCGAGCCGCAGGCGCAATCGCACCGTGGTGGACGCGGCGATCGTATTCCTGGTGCTGGTGCTGATGATCCAGATGTGGCTGCTGACGGCGACGCTCGAGAGCTACCTGGCCGGCCACGGCGGGGTGGCGCTGCCGGGCGCGCTGGTCTCGGCCGTGCTTTTCGCGGTGAGCGTCGCGCTGTACCGGTTGATCGGGCGGCTCGGCTGAGGGGTTCCGCGGCGGCTACTCGAGCGTAGCGGTGACGTAGACGAGTTGTCCCATGCGCTCTACCAGGAAGACCAGGGGGTCGCCGGATTTCTTGTCTTTCAACGCGGTGCGGAGGTCGTCGAGCGAAGCGAGCGGCTTGGCGTTCAGCTCATAGATGACGTCGTTCGAAATCAGCCCGGGGTTCAGCCCGGCGTATTCCGCGGGGACGGCGGCGACAGCGACTCCGTCGGTACGCCGCAGGTCCGGCAGGAGGGCGCGGACCTTGTCGTCGAGGGTCACCGCCAGGATGCCCAACTGCCGGACCAGGCCGGCATCGTTGGCGAAATCCGCCAGTTGGGAAGGCTCGTTGGGCCGTTCCAGGATGACCACCGTCATGGACAGGCGTTCGGCGCCGCGCAGGATGTCCATGTGCAACTCGTCGCCGGGCGCGCGCTGGAAGACCGCGAGCGCGAGATCGCGCGACTCGCGCATGGGCTTGCCGTCGATGGCCAGCACGATATCCCCGGAGCGCAGCCCGGCGGTTTCCGCCGGACCGCGGGGCGCGACGTCGGAGAGAATCACGCCGGAGTCGCGGCTCAAACCGAGCCCCGCGGCCATAACCGGCGTGATGCTGTCCGGGATGACGCCGATGATGCCGCGGTGCACGTGGCCGTCCTTGCGCAGCCGCTGGTAGGTGTCCTTGGCGAGATTCGCGGGGATGGCGAAACCGATGCCTTCGTTGCCGCCGCTTTCGGAAAAGATCATGGTGTTGATGCCGGCCACGCGGCCCTCGATGTCCAGCAGCGGTCCGCCGCTATTGCCGGGGTTGATGGGAGCGTCGGTCTGCACGTAAACCATCGGGCTGGAGGAATCCAGTGTCCGGCGGGTGGCGCTGACCACGCCGTGGGTGAGCGAATTCTGCAAGCCCAGAGGGCTGCCCACGGCGAGCACGAGTTCACCCTGCCGCAGCGTATCGGAATCGCGGAAGGAGAGGACGGGAAGATTCTGCGCGTCGATTTTGATGACCGCGATATCGACCTGGGTATCCATTCCGATCAGTTTCGCGGGAAGCAGATGGGCGTGCGGCTCTTCGCCGCGCGCGTCGCTGCGCAGCAGTTTCACGTTGATGTGGCGGGCGTTCTGCACCACGTGGGCGTTGGTCACGATGTACCCGGTGGGGTCGACGATGACGCCGGAACCGGTGGCTTCTTCCTCGGAAACGAAGCCCATCCGTTCGGTATCGCCCTTCTTCACGGGAGCCAGTCCCTGCACCAGAATCTGCACCACTGCCGGGGTGGCGGAACGCGCCAGATCCTCCATCGCGCCGCTGTAATCGGTCAGCGCTTTCATTCGCGCCGCGGAGACGGCGGCGGTCTGCGCGAATCCCTGTCCTGCGGCGATGGCGAGCGATACCGCCGCGAGAATCGTAATCCTGGTCATCAAGGGCCTCTGAAAGACAGAGTAGCGGCTTTTGGGCCGCCAGGGGAACGGATCCGCCGCTCAGGCCAGGGCCAGGTTGAGATTTTCGATGGCTTCGTCGATTTCGGCG
>JBBIQR010000211.1:0-1964 GCA_037442245.1 Candidatus Solibacter sp.
GCAAGCCGCGGAAGATGGCGGCATCGTCGAGGGGGCGCGGGTTGATAACCTCGCGCTCCTCGGTCTGAGCGTAGGCGACGTCCCAATCGTTGACGGCGAACTCGCTGGTGATGCTGTGGGTGATGTCGGGGTAGAAGCGGATGGGGTATTGGGACGGGATGCGGCGGCGCAATTCGGGCAGGTTCACGCGCACCTGCGGGCCGAAGACGATGCCCTTGAGCCACGCGGGACGGCGGTCCATCAGGCCGAAGAACTCCTCCATCCAGGGCGCGTTGAAGCCCTGGGGCGAGACCCACATTTCGGCTTGGGAATGATAGCGGCGCAGGTTCGCGGTTTGTTTTTCGAGGAGCGCCATGAGGTATTTCGGCTCGGTGTGGCCGGGGTCGCCGCCGGGCACAAAAACGGCGTCGATGCGGGGCAGTTGGCGGAAGACCTCGCCCCACTCGCGCAGCGCGGCTTCCACGGTGGCGGGGTTGGAGTAGTCGGGATCCATGGCGGGGTACCAGATCCAGCACTGCAAACCGTAGTCGCGGGCGAGGCGGGACATCTCGATCATCATCTGCATCTGGGGCAGAGGGAAGTGGGGGCTGTCGGGCGCGTCGTCGGAGCGCGGCGGGATGAGTTCGATGGCATTGGCGCCGAAGACGGCGAGGTCGCGGATGTAGCTCTCCCACATGGGGACGCTCCAGCCGTCGTAGGAGTTGGTCTTGGGGCGGTAGCCCAACTGGTGGCCGCGGAGCGGGTACTTGGGGGCGGTGCGGACGTCGAGTGAGCCGGGGAGGGTGACGGAATCGCGGCGCATTTCGAGGGCGCGGAGCAAGCCGCCGACGCCGAAGAGGACGCCGCGCTCATCGTTGCCGGCGATTTCGACGGCGGGCGCGCCGCCGTGATCGAAGGTGCGGAGGCGGTAGCCTTCGGGCGGGAGTGCGGCGCCGGCGGCGGCGCGCGAGACGGTGATGACGGGCCGGCCGGGGCCGGGGTCGGCGGCGGCGACGGGCCAGGCGATGCGGGTGCGTTCGCGGACGGCGTCGACGAGGAGCGCGACGGCTTTGCGCTCGGGACCGGAGAGTCCGGGCGGGGCCACGACGGTGGCGTGAGTGAAATCGGCCGCGTGGGCGGCGGTGACGAGTAGAAGTGTCGCGAGGGTCGCGTTCATCGGGTCTCCCTAGTAGAGTGCGCGGCGGTCCGCCGGAGTGCCGGGGATGCCGAGCGGGTCGAGCAACTGGCGCGCGCCGGCTTCCATCAGGCCGATTTCGGTGGGCATCTGGAAGAGGAGGAAGCCCTGCTCCATGAATCGCCGCACCTGTTCGGGGTTCCTGGCGGGACGGCCGAGGAATTTGCCGTGGCGGCGGGCGGCATCGGCGATGCGGGCGACGGCGCGCTCGTGCGTGGGGTCGTCCTGTTTGCCGCGGAGGCCGAGCGAGAAGGAAAGGTCGCTGGTGCCGATGAAGAGGACGTCGATGCCGGGGGTGGCGGCGATGTCTTCGATTTCTTCGACGGCGCGGGCTTCCTCGATGACGCAGACGGTCATGACTTCGCGGTCGGCGGAATCGTAGTAGCTGCCGGGCACGGGCCAGGTGCGGACGGCGGCGGCCGCGCCGGAGCCGCGGCGTCCGGCGGGCGGGTAGCGGCATGACGCGGCGGCGAGCGCGGCCTTTTCGCCGGTGGTGGTGAAGGGGAAGATGACGCCGGCGACGCCCTGATCGAGCACGCGCTTGGCGGTCCACAGCTCGATGACGGGGACGCGGGCGAAGACTGCGGCGGGGAGTCCGCGGGCGGCGAGGACGATGAGCCGCAGGGTCTCGAGGGTGACGGGCGAGTGCTCCATCTCGACCCAGAGGAAATGGAAGCCGAGGGTGGCGAGGTGGGCGGCGGCTTCCACGGAGGGCGTGGTCACGGTGGCGGCGAACACCGGCTGGCCCGCGGCGAGACGCGCGCGCACGGGATTGGTCCAGGTTCCCGAA
>JBBIQR010000211.1:1974-8523 GCA_037442245.1 Candidatus Solibacter sp.
TCCATGCCCTTCGATTCTACTCGGGCGCGGGGCCGCGGGCAGCATTGGGCGAGGCGGCTTCAAGGATGGCGTCGAGGGTGAGTTGGGCGGTGGCGCGCCAGGTGAATCGGGCGGCGCGGGCGGGACCGGCGGCGGCGAGGCGGGCGCGCAGCGCGTCGTCACTCACAAGGCGATCGAGGCAGGCGGCGATTTCCTCGATGCAGGCGGGATCGAACTTGAGCGCGGCATCGGCGGCGAGGGTATCGAGCGGCTCGATGCGCGAGCAGGCGGAGGGGACGCCGGCGGCGAGCGCTTCCAGCACCGGCATGCCGAAGCCCTCGAAGCGCGAGGGATAGACGAAGGCGGCGGCGCGCGCGTAGAGATCGCGCAGGTCCGCCGCGGGTATCCAACCGGGGAACTCGACGGCGCCTTCGAGTCCGAGATCGTCGCGCAGAGAGCGGAGTTGGCCGGTGAAGAAGCCGTGGAGTCCGGTCACGACGAGGCGGTATTCGGGGTGCGTTTTGCGGAAGAGGGCGAAGGCGCGCAGCAGGCCGTCGAGGTTTTTGTGCGGGTGGAGGGTAGAGACGGCGAGGAGGAAAGGCTCGGGGCGGCGGCGCGCGGCGATGGCGAAGAAGTCCGCGGCGACGCCGTGGGGCACGACCCGCACCTTGGGAGCGCAGTGGTAGTAGCGGTCGAGATCGGCCGCGGTTGCGTCCGAGACCGCGATCAGGATGCGGGCGGCGCGGGCGCTCCCATAAAGGAAGAAGTTCCAGGCGGGCAGGTCGAACCAGCGGAAGTACTCGGGGTGGCGCTTATGTTGCAGGTCGTGGAAGACGGTGACCTGGGGGGGCGCGCCGGCGAGGGGCGAGGTGAAGCCGGGGTTGAAGAGGACGTCGAGGCACAGGCGGCGGGCGGCGAGCGGAAGGTGGGTCTGTTCGCAGAGGAGGCGCGCGGGGCGGTTGGCGGCGCGCACGGGCAGCGGGTGGTGATGGAAGTTGGGCCGGGCGGGCACCAGGTCCGGGCCGGTTTCGCGGTTGGTGAAGACGAAGTATTCGTGGCCGCCGCCCAAGTCGGCGAGCGCGGGCAGCAAGGCGCGCAGGTAGGTTTCGGTGCCGCCGACTCCGCCGGGAATCAGGTAGAGCGCGTTGACGCCGATGCGCATGGGCACCTATCGCTGACGGGCCAACATCTGCTGCGCCTGGCGGATGCCGTCGCGCGCGGGCTGGAGGGTGGGGTCGAGCGCCAAGGCCTGCTGGAAGAAGGCGAGCGATCCGGCGGCATCGCCGGTGGCCAGGTGGACCAGGCCCTGATAGGCGTAGACGGCGGCGAATTTCGGGTCGATGCGCTGCGCCTGGGCGAAGGCGTCCATGGCCTCCCGCCAGCGGCTCTGTTCGGCGTAGACCTTGCCGATTTGGGAGTAGACGTGGGCGGTGGCATCGACGGTGGCGGCGCGGCGCAGGGTATCGAGCGCTCTCTGATACTGATGGAGACCGTCGTAGGCGAGGCCGAGATCGATGAGCAGGTCGTAATCGGGCGGGCCGAGGGTGGAAGCCTTCTCGAACTCAGCGGCGGCCAGATCGAAGCGCTGTTCCTGGAAGTAGGCGAATCCCAACTGGAAGTGGACGCGATATTTTGCGGGCGACTTGCGGGCCGTATCCTCCCAGAGAGTGACGGGGTCGCTCCACACGCCGGCGCGGGCCCAGGTCGCGGCACCGGCGAGCACGGCGACGAGCGCGCAGGTGGCGGCGAGCACCTTACGTTCGATTTTGAGGCGCGAGGCGAAGTCCATGAGGATGAGGATGAGGCCGATCAGGGGCAGGTACATGCGGCGGTCGGCGACCGGATCCTTGATGGGCAGGATGGACGAGGTAGGGGCGAGGAACAGGAGGAAGAGGAAGTAGCCGTAGGAAGCGAGGCGGAAGCGGCGGCGCAGGATCCATGCGGCGGCGGCGAGACCGGCGAGCCCAAGGAAGCCGAGGATGGCGCCGTGGTCCAGGATGGAGCGCGAGATGGGGAAGTCCCAATCCAGATTCAGGTTCACCGGCAGGAGGAAATTGGCGATGTAGATCCAGATGGCGCGGAACTGCGTGAAGAGATACTGATACCAGGTGAAATCCTTCAGGCCGAAGCCGGCGCTGCCGCCGGTGCCGATGCCGAGGATGAGTTTGGCGAAGAGCGCGGCCGCGCCCAGCGCTCCGGCGAGCATGGGCAGGTAGAGGCGCCAGTTGCCCTTGATTCCCTGGAGAGAAAATCCCGGGTTCCACCAGAAATCGGTCAGCAGGAAGACGGCGAAGAGGACCACGGCCTGCTCCTTGCTGAGGATGGCGGCGGCGGTGAGCAGGAAGACCGCGGCCACGCGCGGCCAGCCGATGGCGGTCTGCTTGCGGTAGAGGAAGGCGGCGAGCGACGCCAGGGCGAACATGCCGCTGAACGATTCGCTGCGTCCGGCGATGTAGGCCACCGATTCGGTCTGCGCCGGATGCAGCAGGAAGAGGGCGGCGCCGCAGGCGGCCAGAATCTTCCGGGTACGTTCCTCGATGCCGCTCCACGCAGCCAGGCGGAGCAGGACGAACCACACCATCACGGAAGAGAGGGCGTGAATCAGCAGGTTGACGGCGTGGTAGGAATAAGTGTCGTCCGGCGACATCTGGTGGTTGAACCAGTAGGTGGCCATGAGGAGGGGACGCACGGGAGTGCGCACCCAGCTCCAGAGCGAGTCCGCGCCCGGGGCGAGGGCGAAGATCTGCTTGGTGTCGTCGAAGACGAACGTGGTGTGCATGACGGGCGCGTAGGCCCAGGCGAAGACGATGAAGGCCGCGGCTGCCGCCAGATAGAGCGGCAGATGACTGGCGGCGGGCGCCGGGGGAGCGGCGGGGCGGACGGGGGGCTTCCTATTTTTCATTTTCCTCGCGCGAACGGAGATGATATTCCAGCATAGCGACACGCTGCGCCAGGGCGACGTTATCGTCGCGCAGGTGGGAGATCACGATGGAGAAGCGGAAGAACATGATGAGGGCGACGGCGCCGGCGAGCAGGAAGAGGGTGAGCGGCGAATCGGGCAGCCCCATGTAGTTGCGGACGGCGTCGAGCAGGGGCTTGGCGCGCGAAAGGACGAGCATCGCCAACGAGGCGGCGAGCCAACTCACGGAATACTCGACGCGGATGCGGGCGCGGCGCACGCTGAACAGCACGATGACGAGCAGCAGCGCGCTGACGCCGGTGGTGACGTTGAGCAGGCGGTCCATCTATCCTCCAGCGCCGCGATGAAAGCGGCGGTCGTATCTCAAGACATTCACGAAGACGCCCAGCAGCACGTGGGCGATGTAGTAGAGCGATTTCAGGGCGGTGATCGAAGAGCGTCCGGTGGTGCGGGGGCGGAAGATGCAGGGCACCTCTTCGAAGCGGAAGCGGCGGCGCTGAAGTACGACGAGGGCCTCGATTTCGGGGTATTCGAGGGGGAAACTGCGGGAGAAGACGTCGAGTGCGCGGCGGTTGACGCCGACGAATCCGCTGGTGGGGTCGTGGACGGGGCGGCCGAGGATGGGGCGGAGGACGAGGCGGAAGAAGCGGATGCCGAGCGAGCGGACGGCGCCGGTGCGCGAGCCGTTTTCGGAGACGAAGCGGGAGCCGATGACCATCTCGGCGCCGGAGGATTTGAGGCGGTCGAGGATGCGGGGGATATCGGCGGGGTTGTGCTGGCCGTCGCCATCGACGCGGATCACGTACTCGAAGCCGAGCTCGTAGGCGAGCTTGTAGCCGGCCTGGACGCAGCCGCCGAGGCCGAGGTGATGCGGCATGGGAAGCACTTCGGCGCCGGCGGCGCGCGCGGCTCCGATGGTGGCGTCGGCCGAGCAATCGTCGATGACCAGCACGGGGACGCCGGGGCAGTATCGCAGGATATCGCGCACCACCTGGCCGACGGCGGCTTCCTCATTGAGCGCGGGGACGATGACCAGGAGGCGGTCTGGAGGGCCGGGGCGCATCACAGCTCGGCCACCCTTCTGGCGCGGATGGCGTAGCCGCGGGCGAGGTGGCGGAAGACCGCGGGGGTGATGCGCGCGTTGCGGAGGATGGCGCGGCGCTGCCGCAAGAGACGCGGCAAGTTGGCGAGAAGAGCCAAGTGGGCGCGCAGGACGTACCACGCCATGGCGATGCCCGCGTTGCCTCCGGCGCGGAAGCGGGCGGCGCTGCCGCGGCCGCGCAGGAGGAACCAGGCGTGCCACCAGTAGCGGGCCAGGGTGACCAGCGGAGCGAGGGCGAGCATCCGGGGCGGGAAGTTTTTGACCAGCACGAAGAGGCGGTTGCGCTCCACGTAATAGGCCTTGAGGGGGGAGGCGCGGCCGGCCGAGTGGGAGTAGTGGTGCTCGACTTCGGCCTCGGGCACGTAGAGGCATTTCCAGCCGGCCCAGCGGGCGCGGAGGCCGAGGTCGGTGTCCTCGCAGTAGAGGAAAAAATCGTCGTCGAAGCCGCCGATGTCATCGAGCATGGCGCGGCGGTAGAGGGCGGCGGAGCCGCTGGGCATGAGGGCTTCCTCGAGGACCGGGAAGTCCTCGGGCGGGCGTCCGTGGCCGCGCTGTTTGCTGGAGCCGTCGGCGCCGAGGAGCATACCGGCGGAATCGAGCACGGGTTCGCCGTGGAGGCGGACGCGGCTGGCGCACATCCCGGCGCCGGGGCGGCGGGCGAGGGCGTCGAGCATGGAAGCGAGCCAGCGGGGATGGGCTACGGCATCGTCGTTGAGGGTGGCGACGAAGGGGGAGGAGGAGGCGCGGATGCCCTGGTTGACGGCGCGGCCGAAGCCGAGATTGCGGGGGTTTTCGATGAGGCGCGCGCCGGGGGCGGCGCCGTTCTTCCGCGCCAGTCCAGCGCCGCTGTTATCGACGACAATCACCTCGATATCCCGCCGGGTCTGGCGCGCGAGGGATTCGACGCACTCCCGCAGGCGCGCGTCCGCGCTCAAGGTGGGGATCACCACCGTTACCACGAAGTCCGGCAAATCTCGATTCTAGCAGCGGGGCGGGCGCGGCGGTCCGGCGTCAGGCGGGCTGGAGGCACTCGGCGATCTCCTTTTCGGGGACCGCGCCTTCCTTGATGACGCGCCAGTACGGCTCGGTGATATCCACGGTGGTGGCGCCGCCGCCGGCGCAGGCGCCGCCGTCGAGGACGAGATCGACGCGGCCGTCCATCATGCCGAAGACCTCGATACCGCTGCGGCAGGTGGGGCGGCTGGAGATGTTGGCGCTGGTGGAGATAAGGGGCTGGCTGAGGATATCGATGAGCTTGTTGGCGACGTGGCTGCGGGACTGGCGGAGGGCGAGGCGCCCGGTGTTGCCGGTGACTTTGAGGGGAATTCTGGCCGCGGCGGGGACGATGACGGTGAGGGGTCCGGGCCAGAAGCGGCGGGCGAGGATGAAGAAGCGGTTGCTCAGCTCGCTGGCGAGTTCTTCGGCCATCATGGTGTCGCGGACCAGCAGGGGCAGGCTGCGGTGGGCTTCGCGGCCCTTGGCGTGGAACACGCCGGCCACGGCACGCAGGCTGAAGGGATCGGCCACGAGCATGTAGAGCGCGTCGGTCGGGATCGCGACCACTTTTCCGCGGCGGATCGCCGCGGCGGCGCGCTCCAGCACATCCGGCTGGGGGTCGTCGGCGTTAATTTCAACCAGGTCGGTTGCCATGACGGTTGCGTAGGGCTCGTTTTCGATCTTAGCGGGTGGGGATCGCGGCGGCAACGTCGATCGCCATCTGGTAGCGTCCGAACGGCGCGCTCAACTGCACGCCCTGCACCATCCCGGCGACCCGTTCCACCATCTCGCGCGCGATGGCGACACCTTCCTCGCGCGCCTTCTCGGCGTTGTCCACGCGCCGCAATCGCTCCATGAACTCCTCCGGCACCGGCACCCGCAGTTCGTTCACCATGAACTCCGCGTTGCGAAAGCTGGTAAGCGGCCAGATGCCGCACAGCACCGGAATCTTCACGTGCTCGATCCGCCTCAGGAACGCTTCCATCAGCTTCAGGTCGAACACCGGCTGGGTCACAACGAACTCGGCGCCGGCCTGCACCTTCCACTCGAAGCGGCGGATCTCTTCATCCATGTTCAGCGCCCCCGGATTTGCCCCGACGCCCGTCAACAGCGCCGTCTGCGAACCCATCGGGTTGCCGCCGATATCGAGGCCGTGGTTCAGGTTGCGCACGATGTTCACCAGGCCGATCGCATCCACGTCGAACACCGCGGTGGCGTCCGGATACAGGCCCATGCGCGGCGGATCGCCCGTGATGCAGATCAGGTTGCGCACTCCCACGCTGTGCGCGCCCAACAGCTCGCTCTGAATCCCGAGGATGTTGCGGTCGCGGCAGCAGAAGTGCAGCACCGCTTCGATCCCGGCCTGCTGCTGGATCAACTGGCAGGTGACCTGGGCGCTCATGCGCGCACTGGCGCGCGGTCCGTCGGGCACGTTGATGGCGTCGATGCCGTGGTCGGCGCAGAGCTTCGCGCCGGCGATCTCGCCGCTGGCGTCGATGCCGCGCGGCGGCAGGATTTCGACGAAGCTCACGAACTTTCCCGCGGCCAGCTT
>JBBIQR010000212.1:0-8487 GCA_037442245.1 Candidatus Solibacter sp.
CTTCCACTCCGCCGCCCATACGACTGCCGACCGGAAGCCGTGCGGCCCGTCGGCCGGGGCCGTCCAGTTGCGGCCGCCGTCGGCGGTGACCGCGACGTTGCCGCGCGTTTCGCGATCCTTCGCGTAGTCGCCGCCCACCGCGACGCCGCGCGCGCCGGCGAACGCGATCGAGAAGATTCCCGCGCCCGGAGAATCGTGCCGCACCGGCGCCGCGGCAACTGTCCAGGTAGCGCCGCGGTCGCCGCTATGGAACACGCGCGCCGCGCCGTTGCCGCCGGTCGCGAACCAGACCTCGGCGGTCCCGGCGAGGAAGAGACACGTATTGCTGGCCGCGAAGGAGCCTTCGTTCGGCAGCGCGGGCGGCGTCGCGCGGCGCTCCCAGTGACGCCCGCCATCCACGGTGACGCGGACATCGGGGCTGCCGCCGAGCGCGTCGCCGAGCACGATTCCGTTCGCGCGGTCCCAGAACGCGATGCTGTCGAAGAACCCTTGCGGATCGGGGTGGGTGAACTCGAGCGTCCAGTGCGCGCCGCCATCCGCGGTGCGGTAGATGCGCGATTTTCCGCCGTTGCCGATGCTCATGAGAACGGCGGTTTGCGCGTCGAACGCGCGCACGCCGCGGAAGTCCAGATCCTCCGCGCCGGGCACGTGCCCCGCATTCCAGGTTGCGCCGCCATCGATGGTGCGCAGGAACGTGCCGCCGGTTCCGCTCGCCCACACGACGCGCTGGTCTACCGCGCTTAAGCCGCGTAGAGACGCGGTGGTGAATGTATTCTGCGGCGCCCACGACTGGGCGGAGGCGACGCCGGTCAGAAGCAGCGCGGCGGCTAGAGAGTTTGTCAGGCCGCCATCCTTTCGTACCCGGCATTGAACTCGCAGCCCACCAGCGCGATGAAGGCGATCAGGTACATCCATACGAGCAGGGCGATGCCGGTTCCGATCGAGCCGTACATTACGTTGTAGCGCGCCAGGTTGCGCACGTACCAGGCGAACCCGAGGGTGGCGAAGAACCAGAGCACCGTAGCCAGCAGCGCGCCGCGCCAGACCATCGCCCAGCGCTGGCGCCGGTTGGGTCCGAAGTAGTAGAGCGAGCAGGTCACGCTGACGGTGGTGGCTCCGGCCAACGCGTAGCGGGCGACGCGGCTGGCGAACTCGAGCGGTCCGGAGAGCGGATTCAGGATGGGGTCGACCGAGAGCCAGCGCAGCACCGCGCGCTCGACCTGTCCGCCGAAGAGCAACAGCAGCGAGGCGCAGACTAAAGGCACCGCGCTGAGCAGCACCAGCGCGATCGCCACGCCGCTCTGCCGCACGATGCCGCGGTTGCGCGGCACCCGGTACGCCGCCTGGAAGCCTTCGATCAGGCTCTTGATGACGCCCGACGCGGCCCACAGCGAAATCATTCCAGCGCCGATCAGCAGGCTGTAGGGCCGCTCCCCCATCACGCGGAACTGGCGCACCACGAGTTCCTCGGTGCCGGGCGGCACGATCTGGCTCAGGAAGTCCTCGAGCGTGGCGGCGACAAACTCGGTGCGGGTCTGCACCATGATGGCCGCCGCGCTGGTGAGCAGCGGGAAAAAGGAGAGCAGCGCGGAATAGGCCGCGCCCTTGGCGCAACCGATGCAGCCGTCGTTGACGGTGGCAACCAGGCTGCGGCGCAGCAGCCACCAGAACGTAGCCGGGTTCATCCGCACCTCAGGGCCAGTATAGCGGGCGAGCGCGCGGCTACGCCCAGATCCGTTTGACCACCCGCAGCACGACCGTGCCGCTGACGGCGAAGACCAGCGCCAGCGCCAGTGCGTAGCCGTTGCGCCCGTAGAGCAGGTTGCCGACGGCGAACAGCGCGCTCCAGATCATGCAGCATCCGGCGACCCAGCCCACCAGAGCGCCGCGGAGATCGTCCGTACGCGGGTGCACTTTTTCGAAGAAGCGCTTCATGGTTTCCGGATCGTTCTGCGGGCCGAGGTAGGCGGTGGCGACCCAACACACGGTGGTCGCCGCGATGGTGATGAGCAGTTGTCCGGTGTTGCCCGCGTCCACGCCGTTTTTCTTGAGGACGAGGAAGAGCACGGAGACGCCGAAGGAGCTGATCATGGCCGCGATTTCGCACCAGGCGGTGACGCGATGCCAGAACCAGCGGACGAGGTAGAGCAATCCGGTGCCGGCGCCCACCTGCAGCAGGAGGTTGAAGCTGTCCTTGGCGGTGTCCAGCAGGAAGACCATGCCGGAGGAGCAGAAGAACAGGATGACGGTGGCGTAGCGTCCGGCGACGACGTAGTGATGTTCGGGCGCGTCCGTTTTCACAAAACGGCGGTAGAAATCGTGGACCAGATAGGAAGCGCCCCAGTTGAGGTGCGTGAGGATGGTGGAGGAGTTGGCCGCGACCAGACCGCCGACCATCAGCCCGACCCATCCGGCGGGCAGGAAGCGCAGCATCGCGGGGAAGGCGATGTCGTGCCCGATCAACGAAGGGGGGACGTTGGGGAAGGCGCGGTGGATGTCGCTGAGTTCGGGATAGACGACGATCGAAGCCAGCCCGACGAGGATCCACGGCCAGGGACGCAGCACGTAGTGCGCAACGTTGAAGAAAAGGGTGCCGCCGAGCGCGTCGCGCTCCGACCTCGACGCCAGCATGCGCTGGGCGATGTAGCTGCCGCCGCCGGGTTCGGCGCCGGGATACCACACGCTCCACCACAGGACCGTGACCGGGAGGACGAAGACGCCCACGGCGAGATCCCAGTTGTTGGTGAAGTCGGGCAGCATGGCGAGGTAGTTGACGTTGCCGGGTCCGTGCAGGCGCGAGAGCTTGTCGACCAGACCGGAGAGTCCGCCGACCTGGGGGAGCGTAACCGCGAAGTAGGCGGCGGCGATGACGGCGCTCATCTTGATGAAGAACTGCACCATGTCGATGACCAGCACGCCCCACAAACCGGAGTGGGTGGCGAAGACGACGTTGAGCACGCCCACGGCGAGCAGGGTCTGCCAGCGGTCGAGGCCGAAGAGGACGGCCGCGATTTTGCAGGCGGCCAGGTTCACGGTGGCCATGATGATGCAGTTGAAGAAGAAGCCGAGGTAGATGGCGCGGAAGCCGCGGACGGCGCTGGCGGCTTTGCCGGAGTAGCGGACCTCGTAGAACTCGAGGTCGGTGAGGACGCCGGAGCGGCGCCACAGGCGGGCGTAGAAGAAGACGGTGGAGACGCCGGTGAGGGTGAAGGCCCACCATTGCCAGTTGCCGGCGACGCCCTGGGTGCGGACGAAGTTGGCGACGAGGTTGGGGGTATCGCTGGAGAAGGTGGTGGCGACCATCGAGATGCCGGCGAGCCACCAGGGCACGCTGCGGCCCGAGGCGAAGAACTCCGCCGTGCTCTTGCCGGAGCGCTTTCCGAAGAACAGCGCGGGCACGAAGCAGATCGCGATGCAGAAGATGGCGATGATCCAGTCGATGGTGTGAAGCTGCATGTGAACTACGAGTGTACAGCGCCGGGACCGGCTTCGGCGTCGAGGACGTGGGCGGGGTCGCCTGAGTAGAAACGCTCGACGATGCCGTGTCGGACGCTGGGAAGATCGGCGCGCCGGCAGAAGACGACCACGCAGCCGCCGAAGCCTCCGCCGGTGAGGCGGGCGCCGGACGCGCCGGCCTCCATGGCGGCTTCGACGAGGCGATCGACGGCGGGGACGCTGATCTCGAGGCGGTCGCGCATGGAGGCGTGGGAGGCGAGCAGGAGTTGGCCGAAGCGCTCGGGCTGATCGCGCTCGATGGCTTCGGCGGCGTGGCGGACGCGGAGCGATTCGGTGAGGACGTGGCGGAGGACCGGCTGTTTCACGTGAAACAGAATCTCGTCTTCCGTAAGGTTTCGTAAAGAAAGCAGGTGGGAGACGGCCCCGAATTCGCTGCCGGCGGTGCGGATGGCGTTGTAGCGGTCGCGGACGGCGCCGGATTTTTCGGCGCGGACGCGGGAATGGGCGACCAGGAACGCCCACGAGGGCGGGAGGGGGATGTGGCGGAGCCGCACCGGGTTGAAGGAGATGAGGGAGGCGCAGCCTGCCTTGGAGCCGAGCACGGCGGCGTGGTCCATGCCGCCGCCGCGGGTGCCGACGAACTGTTCGCCATCGGGCAGGACCTCCATGAGTTCCTCGAAGGAGGGGTGGCGATCGTTGGCGCGGAGCAGGGCGAGGGTGAAGGCAACGATGAGAGCGGAAGAGGAGGAGAGTCCGGCGGCGGGAGGGAGGTCGCTGGAGACGGCGGCGTCGATGCCGCGGCCGAGTCCCCAACGTGCGGCGACGGTGCGGGCGGCGGCGCGGAGGTAGTTCTCCCAATCGCCGGGGGCGACGGGGGCGAGGTCGCCGGTCCAGGTGAACTCGCGTTCTCCGTAGGGCGCGCTGGAGGCGCGGATGAGGGAGCCGTCACGCGGCGTGAAGCGGACGCGGATGGCGCGGCGCAGAGCGATGGGGAGGACGGGGAGGCCGTGGTAATCGATGTGCTCGCCGATGAGGTTGGCGCGGCCGGGGACGGTGACGGTTTGTTCGGGCACTAGGGACGATTGTAAGGTACGGCGCCGGGCGGCACGAAGGAACGGGGCAGCGGTTCTTTGGCATAGAATGGAGGGTTCAAGGAGAGATGATGAACCGATTGTCCCTAGTTCTGGTGCTGGCCGCTACGGCGTTTGCGCAGACCGCGCCGGCGCCGCAAAAGAAGGCCGCGGCCGCTCCGGCGGCGCAGAAAGGCGCGCCCGCCGCGACGCCGGCGGCGCCGGCGCGGGAGAACGGGCTGTACGCCACGTTCCACACCACGATGGGCAACATCGTGGCGGTGTTGTACGAGAAAGAAGCGCCGGTCACGGTGCGGAACTTCTCGGCGCTGGCGCGCGGCGCCAAGGCATGGAAGGACCCCAAGACGGGGGCGATGGCGGCCAAGCCGCTGTACAACGGCGTGACGTTCCACCGGGTGATCCGGAACTTCATGATTCAGACGGGCGATCCGACGGGCACGGGGGCGCACGATTGCGGGTTCACGATTCCGGACGAGGTGGTGCCGAGTTTGAAGTTCGACCGACCGGGGCGGCTGGGGATGGCCAACCTGGGATCGCCGCACACGGGCGCGTGCCAGTTCTTCATCACGCAGAAGGCGTACGCATCGCTGGATCCGCCGAGCGGGTTGTACACGATCTTCGGGCAGGTGGTGGAAGGGCAGGACGTGGTGGACAAGATCGCGGGCGTGCCGACGGGGGCGAACGACAAGCCGGTGACGCCGATCCGGATCACGTCGGTGACGTTCCAGCGGGTGGGTCCGCCGCCGGCGCCGGCGGTTCCCGCGAAGAAGGCGGCTCCGGCGGTGAAGAAGGCGGCTCCGGCGGCGGCGAAGAAGTAAAAGGGGCGGACCTACCGCACGGCCAGCAATTCCGCGGCGAGTACGGCGGGGTGCCTGGTCCGGGCGTTTCTGGTGGTGCGCAGGATGCGCGCTTCGCGGAAGCCCGCGGCTTGGAACTCTTCGAGGAAGGCGCCGCCCTCCTTCGCGCCGGCGATTCAGGCGAACCAGTTATCTTCGGAAGCGGCGGCGGCTGGAGGCAGAGGCTCGCGCAGGATGAGTTCGGCGGCGTAGCAGGGTGCGCCGGGGCGGAGGCACCGCGCCAGTTCGCGGAAGATGGCTTGGCGAGCGGGGTTCAGGTTGAAGATGCCGTTGAGGATGGCGGCGTCGATACTGGCGCCGGCCAGGGGCAGACGTTCGGCGTCGGCCTGGCAGAATAGGACGTTGGCGGCGCCGGAGTCGGCCGCGGCCCGCCGCGCGCGGTCCAGCATGGGTGGGCTGAAGTCGATACCGACGACGCGGCCGCGCGGGCCGAGGCGGCGGGCCATCAGGAGGGAATCCATTCCGGCGCCGCAGCCAAGGTCGAGGACCGCGGAATGCGGGGGGACTTGGGCGTAGCAGGGCACGTTGGAGACGCCGGCGAAGGCGTCGAGGGAAGCGGCGGGGACACGGTCCAACCAATCGGGAGGATAGCCCAGGCTTTCGGCGAAGGCGCGGCCGACGGGGAAGGGGTGGCGGTCTCCGGGCCGGCCGGCCGCGGACGAGTAGGCGGAGCGCACTTTGTCGCGCAGAGCTCCCGGGTTGGGGTTGGCATCCGGGGGGTTCGCCATACTACTCCTTCCAATCCATGGCCAGGCGGACGAGGCTGCGGACGGTGACTCCGGTGGGGCCTTTGGCGAGGAAAGGTTTGGCTTCGTCGAGCCAGGCGGTGCCGGCGATGTCGAGGTGGACCCAGGGGGTGTCCTCGGCGAATTCCTTGAGGAACATGGCCGCGGTGACGGCTCCGCCCCAGCGTCCGCCGACGTTGGCGATATCGGCGAAGGGGGTTTTGAGGTAATCGCGGTAATCGTCGTCGAGCGGCATGGGCCACATGCGTTCGCCTTCTTCGCGGGCGGCGGCGAGGAGGCGGTCCTTGAGCGGATCGTGGTTGGTGAAGAGGCCGACGTGGAGGTGGCCGAGCGCGACCACGATGGCGCCGGTGAGGGTGGCCGAATCGACCAGGTGGGTGCAGCCCTGTTTGCGGGCGTAGGTGATGGCGTCGGCGAGGATGAGGCGGCCCTCGGCGTCGGTGTTGATGACCTCGATGGTCTTGCCGCTCATGGCGGTGACGATGTCGCCGGGGCGCTGGGCGCGGCTGCCGGGCATATTCTCGACGCAGGGGATGAAGGCGGTGACGGGGATGGCGGGGCGGAGCTGGGCGAGGGCGCGCATGACGCCGATCATGGAAGCGCCGCCGGCCATATCGTACTTCATCTTCTCCATGCTGTCGGCGGGTTTGATGGAGATGCCGCCGGTATCGAAGGTCACGCCTTTCCCGATGAAACCGAGGTGGGCGGAGCCGGCGGCGGGCTGGGCGGGGCGGTAGCGGAGGACGATGAGGCAGGGCGGCTCGGCGCTGCCCTGGGCGACGCCGAGCAGGGAGCCCATGCCGAGGGCGGCCATGGCGTCGCGGTCGAGGACGTCGCATGCGAGGGCGCCTTCGGCGGCCATGGCGCGGGCGGCATCGGCCATGCGCATGGGGGTGAGGAGGTTGCCGGGCTCGTTGACCATGTCGCGGGTGAAGTTGGCGGCTTCGGCGACGGCGCGGGCGCGTTCGACGGCGGCGCCGAGAGCGTCGAAGGCGGCGGCGACGGTGAAGGACTCGAGCAGTTTTTTGTCGTTGGAGGTCTTATGGCGGTCGGGTTCGAAATCGCCGAGGACAGCGCCTTCGACGGCGGCGGCGGCGAAGGCGGGGGTGGCGCAGGCGCCTTCAAGGGCGATGGCGATGCTGGTGACGGATTTGGCTTTGAGGAAGCGGACGGCGGCGCCGGTGAGGCGGCGCATGGCGGCGGGGTCGAAGGCTTCGGGCTTGCCGGCGCCGGCGAGGAGGACGCGCGCGGCGGCGGTATCGGGCGGGTTGTGGAGGAGGGTCTGCTCGAGGGGTTTGCCGGCGGCTTCTCCGGAATCCGAGAGGGGTCCGGCGGCGAAGCGGGACTCCTTCCGTCCTTCAAAAAGGGGAACGATGAGGGCGGCGGTGTCGAGTTGGCCGAGAGGAGTGGATACGGCAGTGATTCGCATCACTTCCGATTGTGGCACGGCGGCCGCGGAACGTTAAGAATTCCAAAAAACGGAGTTTTCGGGGAACCTGGGGCGGCGGGCTGCGTCCTTGCTATATGTGGCTTGTTTACAAGCCGCTCGGCGGGCGTCTATGGTAGACTCATAGCGAGGAAACCAGCGCCCTACATTCCAAAAGCTGTAACTACTTGGCCCCCCAAAGCGTCCAAATAGCGTAAACAGCGGGTCCCCTTCGGGAGGGCTGGCGAATTCACATGGCTGACCTGTCGCAACCAACTCGGCTACACACGGATCCCGAAGACCACCTGGCGCGCCTGTACGCGGAAGACATTGAGGCGCCCTGGTACGCGTCATTCCTCGAAAACGTCAAAGAACTGATCAATCCGCCCAAGCTGCCGCCGCTGGAGGTGACCTCGAAGCCGGTCGCGGTGAAGGACATCTGGGGGCTGTACGGGCGGCAGAAGAAATCGTGGTTCATGTCCACCGGGGCGCAGGCGCTGGTGGTGACGCTGCTGCTGACGGTGTTTTCGCTCAAGCCGGTGCGGGACAAGGTGAAGGAAGTGGTCCACATCACCGACCCGATCGACCTGGCGCCACCGCCGATCGATACGCCGAAGAAGCAGATGATGGGCGGCGGCGGCGGGGGCGGCGACCGGAGTCCGTTACCGGCGGCGAAGGGGCGATTGCCGAAGGCGGCGCTGCGGCAGTTCACGCCTCCGCAGCAGGTGATCGCGAACCTGAATCCGAAGCTGAGCATGGAGCCGACGATCATCGCGCCACCGGACATCAACCTGCCGAACGTGAACATGTCGCAGTACGGCGATCCCCTGGCGAAGATCGGGCCTCCGTCGAACGGGCCGGGCTCGGGCGGCGGCATCGCACCCGCGATCCCGCGCAGCACATCGAGCTCC
>JBBIQR010000213.1:0-8427 GCA_037442245.1 Candidatus Solibacter sp.
CGCTGGAGCCCGGACGCCGCCTGGGACCCTATGAAATCCAGGCCCGCATCGGGCGCGGCGGAATGGGCCACGTCTATCAGGCGCTCGACCACCGCCTGCACCGCATCGTAGCGCTCAAGGTCCTCTCTGGCGACGCCGCCGGACACGCCCTCCGCGAAGCCCAGGCCGCCAGCGCCCTCAATCACCCCAACATCGTCACCGTCTACGAAGTCGGCTCCCTGGACGGCCTCGAGTACATCGCCATGGAGCGGGTCGCAGGCGCGAGCATCGCCCGCCGCGGCACCCGCCTCGCCCTGCGCGACGCCCTCCACTACGCCGCGCAGGCCGCCGACGCCCTCGCCGCCGCTCATGCCGCCGGCATCGTCCACCGCGACCTCAAGCCCGGCAACATCATGGTCACCTCCCGCGGTCTGATCAAGGTGCTCGATTTCGGCATCGCGAAGATGACGGGTCTGCCCGCCTCCAACGACGAGATCACCCGCACCCTCACCTCGCCCGGCGTCGTCATCGGCACCTTCTCGTACATGTCCCCCGAACAGGCCGAGGGCAAGGATGTGGACGCGCGCAGCGACATCTTCTCCTTCGGCTGCGTCCTCTACGAACTCGTCACCGGCCACCGCGCCTTCGACGCCGATACCACCGTCGCCACCCTCGCCGCCGTCCTGGCCCGCGAACCCCGCCCCGCCCGCGAATTCTCGCCCGCCCTGCCCGCGCCCGTCGCTCACATCATCGAGAACTGCCTGCGCAAGAAACGCGAGGAACGCTGGCAGTCCATGGCCGACGTGAAACTCCTGCTCGACGCGGCCCTCGCCGGCCTCTCCGCCCCGTCCGCCGGTCCCGCGCCGCGCCGCTACCCTCTCCCCGCTGCCGCCCTCGCCGCCGCCGCCCTTCTCGCCGGAGCCGCCGGCGCGTGGCTCCTCACCCGCACCCCGCCCGCGAAACCCGCGCAGGCGCGCGCTCTCAACCAGGTGACCCTCGGCCCCGGATTGAGCATGGCCCCGGCCATCTCCTCCGACGGCCGGTTGCTCGCCTGGGCCAGCGACCGCTCCGGCGACGGCAACCTCGACATCTGGGTCCGCCAGGCCGGCGCCGCCGACGCCTTGCGGCTCACCCTCGATCCGGCCGACGACACCGACCCCTCCATCTCCCCCGACGGCTCCCGCGTCGCATTCCGCTCCGAACGCGCCGGCGGCGGCATTTACACCGTCCCTACCATGGGCGGCGAAGCCGTGCTCTTCGCCCCCCGCGGCCGCAAGCCGCGCTACTCGCCCGACGGCCACTGGATGGCCTACTGGGAGGGACGCGAAAGCGGCGGCCTCCTCCCCGGCTCCGCCAAGGTCTTCGTCGTCGAAGGCGGCGGCGGACAGCCCCGCCAACTCGGCGCCGATCTCGCCGCCGCCCTCTACCCTGTCTGGGCGCCCGATTCCCAGTCCCTCGTCGTCCTCGCCCGCGGCCCCAACGACCCGGACGCCGACTGGTGGCGCATCCCCGTCGACGGACGCCCCGCCGAACCCACCCACGCCATCGCCGCCATGCGCAAGCAAGGGCTCGACCGCGTCGCCTGGCAGCGCCAGATCATCCCCCTTGCCTGGGGCGGCCGCGGCGTGCTCTTTGCCGCCAACCGCTACGACGCCGGCAACCTCTGGCAAATCCCGCTTCCGCCCGGCGCTGCCACCCCCGTCACCCAAGGTCCCGGCTATCACCTCCAGGCCTCCGTCTCCGCCAACGGCGCACTCGCCTTCTCCAGCCTCGAATGGCGCAACGAAATCTGGAGCCTCCCGGTGGACGCCGGCCGCGGCATCGCCCGCGGCGAAATCGAACTGCTCACCGCCGACGAAGCCGACGCCCTCGCCCCCGGCATCACCCGCGATGGCGCCCGCCTCGTGTATCGCGCCCGCATCATGGACCGCTTCGCCATCCGCGTCCGCGATATGGCCACCGGCAAGCGCATGAGCCTCGTCGAAGGCCGCGACATGTACATCCCGCGCATCGCCGGCGACACGGTCGTCTACTGCGACCCGGCCGGCAACATCTACCGCATCGGCGCCTTCGGCGGCGCCGTCGAGCGCGTATGCCCCGCCTGCGGCTTCACCCTCGGGATCTCGCCGGACTCGCGCCACATCGTCTTCGAAAACATGGCCAACGAAGGCCTCGCCATGTTCGACCTGTCCTCCCGCGCCAAAAGCATTCCCGTCGCGCCCCTTCCCGGCGCCGTGCTCAGCGGCGCGCAGTTCTCCCCCGACGGAAAGTGGCTCGCCTTCGACGCCCGCTCCTTCCACTCCACCGCGCAAATCTTCATCGCGCCCGCCGATTCCCCGCAACCGGCCCCGCGCGAACGCTGGATTGCCGTCACCGAAGGGCTTAGCGAGGACATCGAGCCCGCCTGGTCGCCGGACGGCAACCTGCTCTACTACCTCTCCGCCCGCGACGGCTTCCGCTGCATCTGGGCGCGCCACCTCGATCCCGCCACCAAAACCCCCCGCGGCGATGAATTCGCCGTCAAGCACTTCCATTCCGCCCGCCGCTCGCTGCGCCGCATCCTCGGCAACGGCGGCTACCCCGGTTTGAACGCCGTGCCCGGCCGCCTCATCTTCTCCTTCGGCGAACTCACCGGCAACATCTGGCTGGAGCGTTAGGTGAAACTCAGCGTGGTCGTCATCGCCCGCAACGAAGGCGCCGAACTCGCGCGCACCGTCAGGAGCCTCCGCGCCACCCTGCCGCCGCGCAGCGAACTCGTCGTCGTGGACGACGGCTCCCGCGGACGCGTCGCCCTGCCCCCGCGTTCCGCCCGCGTCTTCCACGTCGGCGGACTCGGTGTTGCCCGCGCGCGCAATTTCGGCGCCGCGCGCACCTCCGGCGACGTGCTCGTCTTCGCCGACGCCCACATCCGCGTCGAGCCGGATTGGTGGCGTCCGCTGCTCCGCATCCTGGAAAATCCACGCGCCGGCGCCGCCTCCCCCGCCATCACCAACCTGCCCGCCAGCGACCCCATCGGCTACGGCCTCACCTTCAAGGCGCCCGACCTCTCCGTCGTCTGGCTGCCGCGCAAGTCCACCCGCCCGTTTCCCGTCCCCATCATTCCCGGCTGTTGTCTTGCCATGCGCCGCGAAACGTTCGATGCCGCCGGCGGATGGGACCCGGGCCTGCTCCACCGCGGCGGCGTCGATAACGAACTCTCCGTCCGCCTCTGGACCCTCGGCTACGATCTCTACATCGCGCCCGGCGCTATCTGCCGCCATCTCTTCCGCGCCCGATCCCCCTACCACGTCGGCTGGCCCGAGTTCCTGCACAACCGCCTCCGTCTCGCCATGACCCACTTCTCCGCCGCCCGCATGGCGCGCGTCATCGCCGCGCTCTCGACCCATTCGCACTTCGGCGCCGCCATGGAACTCGCGCTCGCCGGCGGCGTCGGCGAACGGCGCCGCGAACTGCTCGCCCGGCGCGTCCGCACCGACAACCACTACTTCCGGAGATTCGCCATCCCATGGTGAGCACCCCTCATGTCCACTGACGCCGCCTGCTTCAAGACTCACGGCGAATGGTTCCGCCGCCGCGTTTGCAGCCGCTTCAACGACCGCACGCCCGAGTTACTCGAACGCTATTGGCGCCGCCGCGCCGCCGGCGAACCTGCCGCCGCCCACGCGCATCCCTGGGTCTGCATGGGTCCCTTCGATATCGCCGGCCGCACCCCCGCGCTCGCCGTCCACCCGCGCGACCCCGAACTGCTCTTCGCCGGCAGCGCCAACGGCGGAGTCTGGCGCAGCCACAATGGCGGCGGCGATTGGGAGTGGAAGTGGATGCGTTGGGGAGCCACCTCCATCGGCGCGCTGGCCTTCGACCCGGTCCACCCCAACACGCTCTACGCCGCCACCGGCGAAGCCAATGGCTCCGCCGACGCCTATCCAGGCTGCGGCATCTACGTCACCCGCGACCTCGGCGAAACCTGGCGCCACCTCGCGCACGCCGGACCCGGCGCGCTGCCCTTCCGCATCGGCGCCCTCGCGCACCATCCGCACGAAAGCGGCGTGCTCTGGGCGGGAGGCGTCTCCTACGAGGAAGATCAACCAGCCGGCCTCTACTACTCCCGCGATGCCGGCGCCACCTGGACGCGCGAGGACTTCTTCTCCCGCCGCCGCTACCGCTGCCACTCCATCGCCTTCCTCCCCGATGGCGGCGCCTTCGCCGCCCTCGATTTGACCGGCGCGCAAAGCGGCATCTGGCGCAGTTCGCCGCACGGCTGGACGCAGTTGAGCCGCGGCCTCCCTTCCGGCGACCGCGTGGGGCGCATCTCGCTCGCCGCCGCACCCTCCGACCCGCGCGTCGTCTACGCCCTCATCGCCTCCCGCTCCGCGCAGAGCCTGCTCGGCGTCTTTCGCAGCGCCGACTCCGGCGATTCCTGGCGCGACATCACCGGCGAAGAATTCGCCGAAGAGAATCAGTTCAGCTACGCCAATACCATCGCGGTCCACCCCGCCGACCCCGATTTCGTCGTGGCCGGCGGCGTGGATGTCTACATCACCCGCGACGCCGGCTCATCCTGGAAGCACGCCACCCGCTGGGACTTCTCTCCCGATAGCGGCCGCTACGTCCACGCCGATCAGCACGCCGTCCTCCTGCCCGGCGGCGGCCTCATCTACACCGCCAACGATGGCGGCGTCGCGCGCAGCCTCAATTTCGGCGATACCTGGCAGATGCGCGTCCACAATATGTGCACCACCATGTTCTATCACGCCGACGTCTCGCCCTACGACCCCAACGTCTTCGGCGGCGGCGCGCAGGATAACGGCTGCATCGCGACCGGCGATGCGGCCAATCCCGGCGGTTTCGTCCCCATCCTCGGCGGCGACGGCGTGGCCCTCGCCTTCGATCCCCACCGCGCCGGCCACGCCTGGGCCGTGCGCAGCGACGTCCACCTCTCCCGCCACTCCGCCCCTTTGCACTGGACGCGCGAATTCTGGCACGATGCCTCGCCGCGCGGCATGGAACACTCCGAGCACAAGCAGAATCCCTTCTCCCCCATCGCCATCGACCCCGGCCACCCCGATACCGTGTGGACCGCGTCGCAGCGCCTCTGGCGCACGCAGAACGGCGGACATCACTGGGAGCCGAAATCGCCCGTGCTCGACCGCTCGCAGGTCACCGCCATCGCCATCGCCGGCGATGTTGTCTACGCCGGCACTGCGGCGGGCGGCATCTTCCGCGGCACGGACCGCGGCGAAACCTGGAGCGGCGATCTCAGTGGACCCGAGATTCCCCCCGCCACCATCGCCGCCATCGACACGCACCCGCTCGACCCCCGCTGCGTCGCCGTCGCCGCCGGCTGCATCTACGTCTCCAGCGACGGCGGCAGTACCTGGCGCGAAATCGAGTGCGAAGGCGTCCCCGATGTCGCCTGCCATGCGGTGCTCTACGAGCCCGCTCCGCCCTACCGCCTTTTCGTCGCCACCGACTGCGGCGTCTGGGTGACCACGGACCTCAAGGAGTGGGCCGACCTCACCGGCGGCCTCCCCAACGTGCTCGTCAGCCACCTCGCCTATCACGCCTCCACCCGCACCCTCTGGGCGGCCACCTACGGCCGCGGCATCTGGAAAAGTAAGGTCGGCATTCCAAACCGCCACGGACACTCCTGAGGCCCGCTCCGCGTTACAGTAACGGGCATGGTTCGTTCCGCCGCGATTCTCCTCTCGTGCGCCGCCGCGCTCGCCGCCGCACCCGCGTTCGACGTGTGGAATGCGCCGCACGAAGTACGTACGGTGGAACAGTCCACCACGGTGAAACTCGCCGGCGAGCGCGCCGGCGATCTCTACCGCGCCCGCCTCACCAACACCGGCACGGCTCCGGTTCACGTCCGCGAGGTCGTGCTGTTCCGCATCGCGCACGATCTGCCCGATTCGACCGCGCTCTACGGCGAAAGCTTTCAGATGCTCAGCCAGACCGCCGGCACGCTCGCCCATCCGGTCGACCTCGCGTACAACGAGCTGAAGCATTACCGCATCCCGCAGCCCGCGGACGCAACCGTCGTAACCGGTATGATGACCCTCACTCCTCCCGGAGGCGCGACCCAACTGCTCGCCTTCACCAGTTGCCACCGCTTCAACGGACGCTTCTATCTGCGTCCGAAGTCGGTCGAAGTCGTGCTCGATGCCGAGGGGCTCGCGCTCGCGCCGGGCGAATCCTGGCCGTTGGAGGAGTTTCTGTACGTCACCGGAACGGATCGCGCGGCACTGCTGAAAACGCTCGCGGACCGCATTTCCGTGAACCATCCTCCGCTGCGCTTCCCGCGCCCTCCGGCGGGCTGGTGCAGTTGGTATTGCTTCGGTCCGCGCGTCACCGCCCGCAACGTGACCGACAACCTGAACGCCATCGCAAGCGGCGTCCCGCAGCTCAAGTACGTGCAACTCGACGACGGCTACCAGCCCGCGATGGGCGATTGGCTCGAAACCGGCGCGGCTTTCGGCGGCGACGTGAAGGGTGTACTCGCAGCCATCCGGCGCCAGGGCTTCGAACCGGCAATCTGGGTGGCGCCCTTCATCGCCGAGGCGGGCAGCCACGTCTTCCAGCAGCACCCGGAGTGGTTCATCCAGGGCGAGGACGGCCGCCCGCTCTCCGCCGATAAGGTGACCTTCCAGGGATGGCGGCACGGCCCGTGGTACGCGCTCGACGGCACCAATCCCGAAGTGCGGAAGCACCTGGAGAGCGTCTTCCGCACCATGCGGCGCGAGTGGGGCGTGACCTATTTCAAGCTCGATGCGAATTTCTGGGGCGCGATGCACGGCGGCAGACTCCACGACCCCAAGGCCACCCGCATCGAGGCCTACCGCCGCGGGATGGAGGCCATCCTGCGCGGCGCCGGCGACAGCTTCATCCTCGGATGCAACCATCCCGTGTGGGCCAGCTTCGGGCTGATTCACGGCTCGCGCAGCTCCGACGACATCAAGCGCTCCTGGGAGAAGTTCTCCAAAACCGCGCGCCAGAACCTGAGCCGCAACTGGCAGAACGGCCGGCTGTGGTGGAACGATCCCGACGCGCTGACCCTCAGCGGCAACCTGCCGGAGGAAGAGTACCGGTTCCACGCGACCGCGGTGCTGGCTTCGGGCGGGCTCGTGCTGTCCGGCGACGATCTCTCGACGCTGGCGCCTGCGCGTCTCGCCATGCTGAAGAAACTGCTGCCGCCCACCGGCGCCGCCGCGGAATTCGCCGATGACAGCCTGACGATCGGCACCGTCAAGCTGCGGGATCGCACCCTGCTCTGCGTCTTCAACTGGACCGAAGATGCGGCAAAGATCCCGGTGAAGCTCCCGCGCGCCGGCCAAATCACGGACCTGTGGAGCGGAACAGCCTACGGCAGGAAATCGGCTTTCGAAGTGCCGCTCAAGCCCCACGAAGCCACCGTCCTCGTCGTGCGCGAGTAGGGTAGGCCTCCCGGCCAGGCCTCCCGGCCTACCCATCTGCCCCTACGACAACGGGTTCGGCTCGCCCCGTCGCGCCACCACGCTCACCAGCAGCGCCGCGGACGCGCTGAGCACCACCAGCAGCCCCAGGCCCGCGCGCAGCGAGAACGCCTCGGAGACGAACCCGATCGCCGGCGGTCCGGCGAGAAATCCCAGGTACCCCAGCCCGCTCACCGTGGCCACTCCCACACCGTCCCCGACCTCGGGGATGCGGCCGCCGGCGGCGAACACCAGCGGAATGATCGACGAGAATCCCGCGCCCGCCATCGCGAACCCCGCCAGCGCCAGTTGCGGCGAGTGCACCGAAATCACCAGCGCGAGTCCCGCCGCCGCGATGGCTCCGCCCGCCCGAATCGTCCACGCGCGGCCGATGCGCAGCGTGATCGCATCGCCCATCAGCCGGAACAGCGCCATGAACGCGCTGAACACCGCGTACCCGGCGGGCGCGAATCCTTCGCTCGCGTGCAACACCTGCTTCAGGTACACCGCCGTCCAATCGGCGATCGCGCCTTCGGAAAGGAAGATGCAGAACCCGATCGCGCTCAGCGCCACCAGCGTCAGCGGGATGCGCCGCGGCCGCGAGGCACGCACCGTGGCGCGCTCCCCGCTCTCGGTCTCCACCGCGAGCCGCGCCAATACCAGAGTGGTCATCAGCCCCGCTACCGTGCCCGCGCACAGGTGCGCCGCCAGCGGCACCCCGCGCGACGCGGCCAGCGCGCCCAATCCCGCGCCCACGATGCCGCCAAAGCTGAACATGGCGTGGAAACGCGACATGACGGGCGTGCCCAGCATCCGCTCCGTGCCCACCGCCAGCGAGTTGATCGCGACGTCGTTGGCGCCCGCCATCATCCCGTAATACACCAGCGCGGGAACCAGCGCCGCCACGCTGCGCGCCATCGCCAGCGGTACCAGCGCGAGACTGAAGCCCACCGCCGTCCACACCGCCACCCGCCGGCTGCCGAACCGCGTCACCAGC
>JBBIQR010000214.1:0-8408 GCA_037442245.1 Candidatus Solibacter sp.
GTCGCCTCGGGCATCTCCCGAATCAACTCGTGGATGCGGTTCTTCCACGCCGCCATCTCCTTCTGCAGCACTCCCACCACGATCACCGGATTGCACGTCGCGCCCACCGCGCCGTGCGAAATCGAATACTCCAACTCCGAGATGCTCGCCGAATCGTTCCACAAACACGTCGGCGTGGTCTGCGTCATCTGGTGCAGCGGGCTTTTGTAAGTTTGCGCGATTGCCATTGCTAAAATTTCCTCGACCATTCCTTGGGCCAGCGTTCGATTACTACCTTCTTGTCCGTGTAAAACTCCACCCCGTCCCTGCCTTGCCCGTGCAGCACGCCCAGGAAGCTGTCCTTCCAGCCGCTGAACGGGAAGTACGCCATCGGCGCCGCGATCCCGATGTTCACCCCGATGTTGCCCGCCGGCGCTTCGTAGCGGAACTTGCGCGCCGTGGCGCCGTTCGCCGTGAAGATGGACGCCGCGTTGCCGTACGCACTGCGCGCCAGGAGTTCGATGGCTTCGTCCAGGCTCTTGGCGTGCACCAGGCTCAGCACCGGGCCGAAGATCTCGGTCTCGCCGAGCGCGCCGGCGGGGTCCACGCCGTCCAGCACGGTCGGCGGTACGAAGTAGCCTCCGCCGTTCGCCGCGCCGCCGCCGGCGATCACCCGCGCGCCGTCCCGCGCGCCTTTGGCGATCAGCCCCTCGATCCGCTCCTTGCTCTGCCGGCTGATCACCGGACCCATCTGCACGCCTTCCCCGGTGCCCGGACCCACCTTGAGCGACGCCGCCGCGCCGGCGAGTGCGTCGCGGAAGATGCCGCCCGCCTCCCCCACCGTGACCGCGACCGACACCGCCAGGCAGCGTTGTCCCGCGCAGCCGAACGCGCTGTCGGTGACGATGCGGGTGGTGGTTTCCAGGTCGGCGTCCGGCATCAGGACCGCGTGATTCTTGGCGCCGCCCTGACACTGCACGCGTTTGCCGTTCGCCGACCCGCGCGAGTAGATGTAACGCGCCACCGGCGTTGAGCCGACGAAACTGACGGCGCGCACCGCGGGATGATCCAGCAGCGCGTCCACCGCCGCCTTGCCGCCGTTCACCATGTTGACCACGCCCTTGGGAATGCCGGTCTTGCCGATCAGTTCGCACATCATCCGCATCGCCATCGGCACCCGTTCCGAGGGCTTCAGCACGAACGTGTTGCCGCAGGCGATCGCGTAGGGCAAAAACCACATCGGCACCATGGCCGGGAAGTTGAACGGCGTGATCGCCGCGACCACGCCCAGGGGCTGCCGGATCATGATCTCATCGATGCCGCGCGCCACGTCCTCCAGGTTGTACCCCTGCATCAGGGTGGGGATGCCGCAGGCGACCTCCACGTTCTCTACCGCGCGCTGGATCTCTCCGCGCGCCTCGGCCAGGGTCTTGCCGTTTTCGCGCGTGATGCACTGCGCCATCTCGTCGAAGTGTTCCTCGATCAGCCGCTTCAGCCGGAACAGGTATTGGATGCGGTCCTGCGGCGGCGTGCGCCGCCACTCCGGGTAGGCCGCGGACGCCGCATCCACCGCCGCCGCCACTTCTTCCGCTCCGCCCAGCGGCGTCTCCGCGATGGTCTCGCCGGTCGCCGGATCGATCACCGCCGCGGCGTCCGCCGTGCGGGCCGCGCGCCACTCGCCGGCAATGTAGTCTGGAATCCGATTCACGTTGTGACGCTCCTTAGAGGAACAGCCGCTCGGCTTTCACGGCCTGCTCGTACTTCTCCCGCGCCGCCCGCACCGTTTCCATCCCGGATACTTCGGCGATCGGCACGTCCCACCACGACTCGTATCCCGGGACGCGGATCTCCTTCTCGACCTCGGTCACGATCACGGTCGTACGGGTCTCGCTCCTGGCGCGCGCCAGCGCCTCCGCCAGTTCCTGGCGGTTCTTCACCCGGATCGCGACCGCGCCGAAACTCGCCGCGTTGGCCGCGAAGTCCACCGGCACCGCCGCGCCGTCCAATTCGCCGGATGCGCCGCGCGCCTTGTAGTCCGTGCCGAATCCCTGGCAGCCGATCGACTGCGAGAGTCCGCCGATGCTGCTGAACCCGTGATTGTCCAGCACCACGATGTTCAGCTTGTAGCCTTCCTGAATCGAAGTCGCGATCTCCGAAGACATCATCTGGTACGAGCCGTCCCCCACCATCACGTACACCTCGCGCGCGGGGTCCGCCATCTTCACCCCGAGTCCGCCGGCGATCTCGTATCCCATGGTCGAGTAGCCGTACTCCATGTGATAGCCCTTGGGATCGCGCGTGCGCCACATCTTGTGAATGTCGCCGGGGAGGCTGCCCGCGGCGTTGAGGATGACGTCGCGCGGCCCCATCGACCGCTCCATCACGCCCACGACCTCGCTCTGCACCATGGCGCCGCTGGAACTCAGCCCGTGCAGCCGGTCGACCTCGGTTTCCCAGCGCGCGCGATGCGCCGCGACACTGGCCGCGTACTCCGCCGGCACGCGATAATCGCCCACCGCCGCTGCGAGTTCCTCCAGTCCGGTGCGCGCGTCGCCGGTCAGCGGGACGGCGGCGTGCTTGTAAGAGTCCATCTCGAATACGTTGAGGTTGATGAAGCGCACATCGGGATTCTGGAACGCGGTCTTGGATGCGGTGGTGAAGTCGCTGTAGCGCGTCCCGATGCCGATCACCAGGTCCGCGGCGCGCGCCATCAGGTTCGCGCCCGGCGTCCCGGTCACTCCCATCGCTCCCAGTTGCTGCGGATGATCGAACGGCAGCGATCCCTTGCCCGCCTGCGTCTCCGTTACCGCGATGCCGGTCTGCGCGGCGAAGCGCGCCAGCGCCTCGTACGCTTCCGAGTACTGCACGCCGCCGCCGGCAATCATCAGGGGAGCCTTGGCCGCCCGGATCCAGGCGGCGGCGCGCGCCAGCAGTGTGCGGTCCGCCGGCGCCCGGGGAATGGTCCAGACGCGCTTTTCAAACAGCGCCGCGGGATAGTCGTAGGCCTCGGTCTGTACATCCTGCGGCATCGCCAGCGTCACGCACCCGGTGTTCGCCGGCGACGTGAGCACGCGCATCGCCTCCAGCAGCGAATGCGGCAACTGGTCGGCGCGGTTGATCCGGTCCCAGTAGCGCGAAACCGGCTTGAATACATCGTTCACCGCGATATCCTGCGTGTGCTCGCTCTCCAGTTGCTGGAGCACCGGCGCCACGTTGCGCCGCGCGAAAATATCGCCGGGCATCAGCAGCAGCGGGATGCGGTTGATGGTGGCGCACGCCGCGCCGGTCACCATGTTGGTCGCTCCGGGACCGATCGAAGTCGTGCAGATCAGCGTCTGCAACCGGTTCTTCATCTTGCCGTAGGCGATGGCGGTATGGGTCATCGCCTGTTCGTTGCGGCAAAGGTAGTAGCGCAGCCCGCTCTGCTGGCGCAGCGCCTGCCCGATGCCCGCGACGTTGCCGTGACCGAAGATTCCCCACACCCCTGCGAAGAACTGGGTCTCGCGTCCGTCACGCTCTACATATTGATTCTTCAGGAAGGCCACTGCGGCCTGCGACATGGTAAGCCGGATCGTTTTGGACATAAATTTACGAAGCGCGCACCACCGGAACACGCGGATCCTGTTCGCGCCATTCGGCGCGCACCCACGCATAATCCGGATCGTCGCTGGCCGCCATGGAGCGCGCACTGCCCGCCAGCGCGTTTAAGTAGTATACGTTGTACCCGTGCGCCGCCACCACCGGATGGTAGCCCTCCGGCACCAGCACCACCTGGTTATCCCGCACCGTCACGGTCTCATCGAGCTTGCGGTCGTGCGTATACACACGTTGGATGGCGTACCCCTCGGGCTTGTCGATGCGGTAATAGTAGATCTCCTCCAGATCCACTTCCCCCGGCGGATGGTGTTCATCGTGCTTGTGCGGCGGATAGCTGGACCAGTTGCCGCTGGGCGTGTAGACCTCTACCAGCAGCAGGCGGTGCGCGGCGAACGCGGGCTTAACCAGGTGATTGATCTGCCGCGTGGCATTGCCGCCGCCGCGGATTTCGATTTCCACTTCATCCGGTGTCACCAGCCGCGCCGGATGCTTCTCCTCCGCGCGGCAGTAGCACAGGGCCGCGTCGCAATCGCTCTCCGCGGTGAGTGTGAACGCCGTTTCCACCGGAAGGTAGAGCGTATACGCCACGCCGTCGAACACATTGCGCCGCCGCCCGATTCCCTCCCAGTTGCCGGCGGAGGAGTGCACCGTGCAGGTTCCGCCCAGCACCACGATTCCCAACTCGCGCGCGCCGGTGGCGGATTCGATCCGTTCGCCGCGGCGCAGCGCGCGCGCGTCCATACCGAGGTATTCGAATCCCGCTTCGGCGGGCTCAAAGGAGGGCTTGCGAATCAGATTAGTCAAGATGCTTTCACCAGTACACCGCGGCTCTCCGGCTGTCAAGCCGTCTGCGTCCGTCTGCTACACTTGCGCTCTCACCGGTAAGGATATGCGTCTGGCAACGTACATCGCCGCGCTGCTTCTGGCGCCGTGCGCCGCGCCCGCCGCCGATTACGCCATCGGCGCCGACCTCTCCTTTTTGAAGCAGGCCGAGGACTCCGGCACCGTTTTCAAGGACGGCGGCCGGCCCCGCCCCGGCCTCGAAATCTTCAAGGACCACGGCTACAACTGGATCCGGCTCCGCCTCTTTCATACTCCCACCCAACTCCCCAACAACCTGGATTACACCATCGCGCTCGCCCGCTCCGCCAAAGCCCTCGGCCTCCACTTCCTGCTCGATTACCACTATTCCGATACCTGGGCCGATCCCGGCAAGCAGTTCATCCCCAAAGCCTGGGAAGGCATGACGCACGAGCAGATGGTGGAGGCTCTCTTCGCTTACACGCGCGACACCACCGCGAAGTTCCGCGAAGCCGGCGTCCTCCCCGACATGGTGCAGATCGGCAACGAGATCACTAACGGCATGCTCTGGCCGGACGCGCGCCTGCCCGCGCAATGGGACCACTTCGCGGATTTCATCCGGGCCGGGATCGCGGGCGTTGAAGCCGGCAAGGGCCGCGAACCGCGTCCCCGAATCATGATCCATATCGATAAAGGCGGCGACGCGCGCGCCACCAAGGCCTTCTTCGACAAGCTCAACACCTACCGCGCCAACTACGACGTGATCGGCCAGTCGTACTACCCGTGGTGGCACGGCACGCTGCTCGACCTGCGCGAGAACCTCGCGTTCATGGCGGGCGAGTACCGCAAGGACATCATCGTGGTGGAGGCGGCGTACAACTACCGCCCCGCGGAGTACCGTGAGCGTCCCGCGCCCTTTCCGGAGACGCCCGAGGGGCAGCGCGATTTCTGGGACGAGTTGAACCGCGTCGTGATGGCGACTCCCGGCGGCCGGGGCAAAGGGCTGTTCTGGTGGGAACCCGCGGTTGCCGGGGGCCGCGGCTCGCGCGTCTTCTTCGACCAGGACTCGAACGCCCTGCCGGTGCTGAACGTCTTCGACCGCTGGACGCGCCGTTAGTCCGCCGAAGCACGCAGAATCGCGGCCGCGCTGCGTTCGACGTCCTCTTCCCGGGTCGCCCACGAGGACACGCTGATCCGCATGGCGGTCCGGCCCTGCCACTCGGTCGGTCCGCACCAGCAGGTGCCCTCGCGCTGCACGCGCGCAATCACATCGCGGGTGCGCGCCGCATCGCCGAAGGAAACCAGCACCTGGTTGAGCACGACGTCGTTCAGGATCTCGCAGCCGCCCGCGCCGAGCAACTCCGCAAAGCGGCTGGCGAAACGGCAGTTGCGCCCGATCAGATCGGCCAGTCCGGAGCGGCCGAGGGATTTGAGCGCGGCCCAGATTTCGATGCCGCGCGCCCGCCGCGAGAGTTCCGGCGTGTACTGCGAAGGCTCGCGGTGCGCGCCCTGCGGCAGATATGCGGCGGTGAGCGACATGGCGCCCTTGAGCGCCGCGGCATCGCGCACGAAGGCGAGCCCGCTGTCGTACGGCACATTCAGCCACTTGTGGGCATCGGTGGCCCACGAATCCGCGCCGGCGACGCCCTCGACCAGGTGCGCATACCGCGGGTTCGCCGCCGCCCACAGGCCGAACGCGCCGTCCACGTGCACCCAGGCGCCGGCGTCGCGCGCGCGGGCGCAGATCTCCGCGGCGGGGTCGAACGCGCCCGTGTTCACGTTGCCCGCCTGCAGGCAGACGATCGCCGGCGCGTCGAACCGGGGCATGCGGTCCGGGATCATGCGGCCCTGTCCATCCACCGGCACGCGGACCACGCGCGAACGCCCCATGCCGAGCATGCCCAGCGCCTTGATCAGCGAAGGGTGCGCCTCGTCGCCGATCACGACCGTGATGGGCGGGGCGCCGAACAGGCCGTCGCCTTCCACGTCCCAACCCGCGCGGGCGAGCACCTCGTGGCGCGCCGCGGCCAGCGCGGTGAAGTTGGCGACGGTGGCGCCGGTGACGAACGCGCCGCCGCACCCGGCCGGGAGTTTCAATACGTCCAGCAGCCAGGCCAGCGAGATTTCCTCGAGCACCGTTCCGGTGGGAGAGGCGATGAATAAACCCGGATTCTGGTCCCATGCGCCGGCCAGCCAGTTTGCCGCCAGCGCCGCCGGGAGCGAACCGCCGATGACGAAGCCGAAGTAGCGCGGTCCCGCCATGGCGACGGTCGCGGGCGAGCCGATGCGGTCCAGGGTTTCGAGCACGCGTGCCGGCTCGGTGGGTCCATCGGGCATGGGCTCGTCGAGTTCGGCGAGGCGGGCAACGGCGGTTTCCGAAGGGGCCACACTGCGCCCGTCGAGTTCTTCGAGATAGCGCGCGGCGGTGTCCGCGGCCTGCTGCAGGAGGGAGCGCATGGTTCGATGGTAGCGTGGGCGCGCACGCGCCTAAGGGGCGGGAGTGATGCCGCGCCAGGGAATCGGTTCCTCGCGCCATCCGGTCGCGGGCTTCCAGTGGCGGATGGTGAGCGGTTTGCGCAGTTCGGGGCACTCTGCCCAGGAGTGATCGAGCCTGCCCTCGCGCTGGAGGCGGTTGTGGACCAGCCCGCAACTGCTGCTGGGCGTCACGCTGATGGGAGTGACAGAGGAACTGAATCTGTAAACAAGGTTCGTGCTGAGGGCGCTGGAGGCCAGCACGGAGATCGCGAAGCGTGTGGCAGTCGTATCCAGTGCCAGCAGCGCAGGTCCGTAGGGTGAATCCTCGGCGATCAGCATCTCCGTCGTCGGAAACAGTATGTAATCGCGCACCGTGCCCGCCGGCCCGTTGGCGAACCTGCGCTCCGGACGCCCTCCAGGGGCGGAACTCGACGGCGGGTCGTCCACTCCCACCACCGCGGCACAGGACCGCTCGAAGGCGTTATTCTCTCCGGTAACGGCGACACGGCGGTCGCCGGACCCGGACAGCAGGCAGAGCCACTCGACGTGCCCGGCATTCGCCAGTTGCATCGAGGCACGCCCATACGGGTCGACGCGCAGAACGCAGCCGGGCCAGGACATGAGCTGTTTGACCGCGACCCACAGTTCCACCTGCTTTCCGGCGGGCAGCGGGAGCACGTGTGAAATCTGCCACTCCGGTCCGAAGGGTCTGGCTTGGGCATCGCGGATGTCGGGGCGGCACGGAAGAGTCCATCGGACCCGCCCCTCCGGACCAAGGTAAACCAGTTCGGCGCGCGCCGGGACGGGCGATCCCGGTGTGCCGCGGCTGCACACCACCACAACCCCGGGCGCGCCGGCGCCTTCGAGGTCCAGCACCTGCACTCGCCACGGATCGGCGACCGGGTCGTACTGAACCAGTTTTTCGGTGAAGCGGTGCTCCCAGACGGAGTGTCCCAATCCATCGAGCGCCGTCAGCAGGTTCCCGGTGAGGACCGCGCGTTCGATGCGCGGCCGGCGGCGCGCGAAATACAGGCCGGCGCCCGCACCGGCCACCGCCACTCCAGCGGCGGCGATCACGCCGCGGCGCGTCCAGAGTTTACGGGGCGCCACCGCCGGCTCCGGCGCGGCTACCGCGCCGCTCACCGCCAGTTTCCACGCGTCGATTTCGCTGCGCAGAGCGAACACGCGCGGCTTCTTCCCTCCGCCGATCCGGCGCACGGGAAGCCTGTCGCTATGCTCCCGGTTCTGTGCTTCGCGGACGCTGATCCCCAGGTAGGACGCAATTTCGCCCCAGGTGTGGAACTCCTGTTCTGGGGACGAAGAGTCCTGGATCATAACGCGTATGCGGAAACAGCATAACAGGCTGTACGGGTAGGGTGGCGTCCGCGGGACAGCGCACGCTCGGGCTACATCGTCGGGGTGATGCCGCGCCAGGGGACGAGTTCCTCGCGCCAGCCGGTGGCGGGCTTCCAGTGGCGGATGGTGAGCGGTTTGCGGAGTTCGGGACACTGCGCCCAGGAGTGGTCCAGCTTGCCCGCGCGCTCGAGGCGGTTGTG
>JBBIQR010000215.1:0-8307 GCA_037442245.1 Candidatus Solibacter sp.
GTAGTTTCGAAATTGCGGAAGCCGGTCGGGCACGTCTGCGGGAAATCGCTGCGATCCACGTCCGCTGGGGCATCATCGTCTGAGGCAAGCGCGAAGGGCGGCGAGTCAACGCGAAGCGGATCTACCGTGTTTATGACGAAGAGAACCTGCGGGTCCGTAGTCCGCAGCACTGACTCAAGCAGACGAAAGTGGTGGAGGGAACCGCAGGCCGCGGGATATCTGTCGACAGCTTATGAAATTTACCACCATCTATGCGCGGCCGGCCCTGCTCGGCGTCAGCAGCCGCCGCGGCAGCTTCGAAAGGTAGGTCAGCCGCTCCACCAGCGGCAGCAGACGCCGCACCGTCCTGCCGTGCAGCACCAGGCTCCCCGCCACCAGCGCCGGATGCGGAATCGTGGTGCAGCACCGCGCGCAGATATCGACTTCCCCGGCGCGTCCGGCGGCGTGCAGCGAACGCATCCGCCGCATCTCTTGCGAATTCCAGATCTCCACCAGCCCCTGCTCTCCGACGCGTCCCACCGGCTTGCCGTCCAGCATGTAGCTCTGGCAGCAGGGGTACACGTCGCCGTTGTGCTTGATGTACATGGGTCCGCGCCACAGGTAGTGGCAGGGATGTTTCCAGTCGGCCGCGGTGTGCCCCGCGTCCGGACGCATCAGGTTGGTTTCGTCTTCCTTCACCCGGATCTGGTCGATTCCCGGCACCGCGCCCCAGAAGCGCAGGAACTCCTCCACCTCCCCGGCGTTGCCCTCCATCCGCACCATCTGCATCACCACCTGCAGGCGCGACCGCCGCTCGTGCTTCAGGCGCGCGAAGCGCACGAAGTTGTCCCGCACCTTTTCGAACTTCGCGCCCTTGCGGTAGAACTCGAACGTTTCCTTCTTCGCCCCGTCGAAGGATAGCGTGATCTGCTCCAGCGGCGAGTCCAGCACCTTCCCGGACACCTTCTCGTCGAGAAACGTGCCGTTGGTCGAAAGCAGCGTGGAGATACTGTGCCGGTGGCAGAACTCGATCCGGCGGAAGATCCCCGGGTCCATGAACGGCTCGCCGAGGCCGATCAGCATCATGTGCTCGGCGGTCGCGCCGGCTTCTTCCACCAGGCGGAGGAACACCGCGTCCGTCATGTCCTCCTTGGGCTGCTTGTGGGTCTCCCGCGGACACATCGGGCAGTACAGGTTACACTTGGCGGTGGTTTCGACGATGTACTCGACCGGCAGGCCGCCGAGTCCGGCGCGCCGCGCCAGGTAGCCCCACAAGAGTTTGGCGCGATTCCAGGCCCGCATGAGTGAAACTTTTATTGTACCTGGGGCCCGGCCTCCGGAATCCAAAGCGGAGATGGAACAGCGGATCCGGCTCCTCAACGACGCTCCCGTAGCCCGGCACGGCCGCTACGTGCTCTACTGGTGCCGCTGGAACCGGCGCGCCGCGGCCAACCACGCGCTCGCCTTCGCCGCGGGCGCCGCCAACCGCATGAATCTGCCGCTGGTGGTGTATCAGCGCGCGGCGTCCCACTACCCCACCGCTTGCGACCGTTTCCACACCTTCGAGCTCGAAGGCGTCCCCGGATTCGCCCAGGACGTCCGCGCCCTCGGCGCCGGCTACGTGTTCCAACTGCCGCGCGGCGCCTCCGCCGGGACCGGTGACCGCCGCGCCATCTTCGACGGCGCCGCCCTCGTGGTCACTGACGATTGCCTGCGCGCCACCCCGCCGCTCGACCGCCAGTTGATCGCGGTCGATGCCAGTTGCATCGTGCCCGCCGGCGTGATCGGGCAGCGCTGCTATGCCGCCTACTCCATTCGCCCGCGCATCCACAAGGTGCTGGCGCGCTACCTGCACCCGGTGGCTCCGGTGGAGCTTCGCCGCGCCTGCCAGGAGAACTTCGCCGGACTCCACACCGAGGTGGCCCCGGACGCCATCGCCGCTCTGACCGCCGGCTGTCCGGTGGATCACTCGGTGCCGCCCTCCACCGCCTTCCGCGGCGGACGCGCCGAGGCGCTGCGCCGCCTCGATCGCTTCCTCGACGAGCGCCTGCACCGCTACGCCCGCGATAAGAACGAGCCCTCCGCGCACGCCACCAGCGGGCTCAGCCCGTACCTCCACTACGGCTACATCTCGGCGCTCGAAGTCGCCCTCGCCGTCACGGAACGCGCCCGCGAGCGCAAGCTGATCGCCGATGAATTCCTCGAAGAGCTGATCGTCCGCCGCGAGTTGGCCTGGAACTTCGCTCGCTACGCTCCGCGGCTCGATTCCCTCGACGTGCTGCCGGAGTGGGCGCGCAAGACCATCCACGACCATCGGCGCGACCAACGCCCGTACCTTTACACCGGCGAGCAGTTCGACTCCGCCGCCACCCACGACGACCTGTGGAACGCCACCCAGATGGAGTTGCGGCTGCGCGGCACGATTCACGGCTACTACCGCATGTACTGGGGGAAGAAGATCCTGGAGTGGTCGCCCAGCGCCGCCGACGCGCTCGCGACCATGCTGCGGCTCCACGACCGCTACGCCCTCGATGGCGACGACCCCAATACCTACACCAACATCCTCTGGTGTTTCGGCCTCCACGACCGCCCCTGGCCCGAACGCCCCGTCTTTGGGACAATTCGGTCAATGGTTCGCTCCGGAATGGAACGCAAGACCGATACCGGCGCGTATATTCGAGAGATCGGATTTTTGGAGCGAACCGGGAAGGAGCCGAACGGTTGATTATCACGATCACCGGCGCTTCCGGCTTCATCGGGCGCCGCCTGATGAAGGTCCTGACCGCTGCCGGGCACGAACTCAAAGTGTTGAGCCGTCACGCGGGGACCAATCTGCCCGCCGGCGCCACGCTGTTCCCCTGGGATCCCTTACAGGGGCCGCCTCCCGAAAAGAGCCTGCGCTGCTCCGACGCCATTATTCACCTTGCCGGCGAACCGGTGGCGCAGCGCTGGTCGGCGGCGGTGAAGCAGCGGATTTCCGATAGCCGCGTGATCGGCACCCGCAACCTTGTCGCCGGTCTGGCCCGCCTCGACCGCCGCCCCGACGCCTTGATCTCGGCCTCGGCCGTAGGCTACTACGGCTCGCGCGGCGACACGGTCCTCACCGAGGACGCCCCTCCTGCCGATTCGTGGCTCGCCCGCCTCTGCGTCGCCTGGGAACGGGAAGCCGCCGCCGCCGCCGAACTTGGGATGCGGGTGGCGCACGTGCGGATCGGCCTCGTGCTCGACCCCGCCGGAGGCGCGCTGCGCAAGATGCTCCCGGCGTTCCGCATGGGCATCGCCGGAAGACTCGGCTCCGGCCGCCAGTGGATGCCGTGGATCCACCTCGCCGACCTGACCGCCCTCCTCGCCTTCGCCGCCGAAAATCCGATCCACGGGCCGGTCAACGCCGCCGCGCCGTACCCCGTCACCAATGCCGAGTTCACCCGGGAGTTGGCCACGGTCCTGCACCGCCCCGCCATCTTCCCGGTTCCGGCGTTCGCCCTCAAGCTCCTGTTCGGCGAGATGGCCGAGGTCACCCTCGCCAGCCAGCGCGTGGTTCCCGCGGCCGCCGAGGCCGCCGGCTTCCTCTTCCGCCATCCCCAACTCGAACCCGCCCTGGTGGATCTGTTTCCGTAGACTGGTTTTGTGCCACTCCAGACAATCTACATGTCCTGTGGTACGGAAAGTGCTCCCGTGGCATCGTGCTTCGGAAACTTGCGGTGGGTGTGGCGTGCGTCTGTCTTGCGGCACGCGCGCAGAGCGCGTGTCCCGCAGTTACTTTTCAGGGCGCCGCCTCCGCGAGCCTGAAGCCGACTTCAACGACGCACACGGTTCTGCTGCGTCAAAATGACGCATCCTATACGGCGTTCGAACTCACGGACGCTGCACCATACCTCATCGTGCGAACCACGCCGCATTTCGAAAGGCAATTGCGCGGTTGTCCCGCTGCGCCGGTGGAGGGCTTCGATCCTACGCAGCGTGGGCCGGAATCGTTAACGCCGCTCGCGGGCGGCGGATACCTGTGGGTGCGCGGAGTCGATTCCGGCGGACAGGCCGGTTCCTACTCCGCGATCACGACGACGGTGTTTGACGCGTCGTTGCATTTCGTTTCCGAAGCGAAGTACCCGGTTCGCGTTGTTGACGCGATGACGGTCGCGGACCTGAACGGCGATGGACTGCCGGATATTCTGACCACCACTCCTCTGACGAGATCCTCTTCCGGAGTGCAGGTGTTGTTGGGCAGTGGCGGCGCGAATTTCCAGGATCCGGTCACGTACAGCATCGACGGCTCGATCTTCGTCTACTCGATCCTGGTTGCCGACCTCAACGGGGACAGAAAACCCGATGTCCTGGTGGCGAGCGGGTCGCCAGCCGGCGGCAGGATCTCGGTGTTTCTGGGCAACGGCGATGGCACGTTGCAGGCGGAACGAGTCGTGGCCTCCGGCAGCGCGATGCGCGCGATGGCGGTTGCGGATCTCAATCGCGACGGCAAGCCTGACCTGGCTTATACGATCGACGATCCGATTGCCAACGGTCCGATCGCCGCGGTGGCGCTCGGAGTTGGAGATGGCTCCTTCGGACTGCCCACGAGATTGTCCGCCGGCGGCACGGACGCGATTGCGATTGCCGACCTCGATGGCGACGGCAATCCGGATGTCGTGACGAGCGGCTTCACGATTCTGTTCGGCGATGGCAAGGGCCAGTTCCCGGAGCGCGCGGATTACCTGCAGGAGGTTGAGGGCAGCGTCATTCTCACGGACATCGACGGCGACGGAGTGCCCGATATCGTGACTGGCATGGGATCCGGTGCTGCGCTCGCCGGCCCAGCGGTCTCGGTAATGTTCGGCCGCGGGGATCGCGCTTTCGCCGGACCGCCAACCTCGCTTGTGCACGGGCTGCCGCAACCGGATAACGCCATCTATCATCTGGTTCCGGCCGACTTCGATCGCGATGGCATACCGGATCTGCTCGTGCAGGAACTCAATGACCTCGAAGTGCTCAAGGGAAATGGCGACGGAACGTTTCGCGGCGCGTATTCCCACTTCGCCGGAAATGGGCAGTTTTTTCGAGCCACTGCCGTCGCCGATCTCGATCGCGATGGCAGGCCGGACATTGTGGACGTCATAGATGGAATCGCGCCGCGTTTGGAGTGGATGCCCGGCAAGGGCGACGGCACCTTCCAGACTCCGGTCGCTACCGCGATTCCGCCCAACGCATCGGCGATGGCCATCGGTGATTTCAACGGCGATGGCAAGCCGGATGTGGCGATCGCTTTCGCCGGCGTTTCGAATGGCGCGCCGCCGCAGTTACTGGTGTATCTCGGGGACGGAGCAGGCGGTTTGCACGCTCCAGTTGGTTTGAACACGGCGCCATTGCCGTTGGCGGTCGTGGTGGGCGATTTCAACGGCGATGGTCGAGCGGATCTCGCGATCGGTGCGAACGGGGACACGCTGCACAACTTTGCCGGCGGCGGAGTAACTTTGTACTTCGGCAAAGGCGATGGAACATTCATGCCGCCGGTTGCCGTATCACTCGGCAGCGGCAATCCCGCGGTGACCAACGTTGTGGCTGCCGATTTTAACCGCGACGGGTTGGTCGATCTGGCCGTGCTGCACGATCAACGCATATCGATCTTGCTCGGTCGCGGCGACGGGACATTTCAGGCATCATCGGATTATGCCGTAACCAACAGGCGCCAACTCCTGGCGGCCGATCTCGATGGCGACGGCAATCCCGACCTGTTGAGCGGAGAACGCTGGTTCCTCGGCAATGGCGACGGGACTTTTCAGCCCCAGCCGCCGTTCGGGCCGGAGACGTATCCATCGATCACTGCGATGACCGCCGTTGATGTGAACCTCGACGGCAAAGTGGATCTTGTGGGCGGCGTATCGACGGCCGGTGTGGCCACGTTACTCAACATCTCGCAGCCCGCGCCTCTAACTGTGGTGAACGCAGCCAGCTTCGCGCCCGGGGCGATTGCGCCGGAGTCGATCGCGACCCTGTTCGGGCATGGATTGGCGGGAGCCTCGGTGACCGTGGCCGGAGTCGCGGCGCAGGTGCTTTATTCCGACGCGCACCAAGTCAACTTTGTTGTGCCCGGCGGCATTACCGCCCGGCGCTGCGACGGTCGGCGCGGCCGGCGTCTCCGCGGCGGTACAGGTTGCACCGGTTGCGCCCGCGCTGTTTACGCAGGACGCTACCGGACTGGCGGCGGCGTACGTAACGAGCGTCGGCCAACCGAACCAGCCGGTATCCACGCCGATTGCCATCCCATCGGGTGGCGAGCCGGCGTTTCTTATCCTGTTTGGTACTGGCATCCGTGGCGCCGGGCAACTCGGTGTCCGCGTCCATATTCAGGGTATCGACGTCCCGGTGCTCTATGCCGGACCACAGGTTCAGTATGCCGGCCTCGACCAGGTGAACGTGCAGTTGCCGCCGTCGCTCATCGGCAAGGGCCAGGTCAGTGTCGTACTGGAAGCCGGTGGCATGGAAGCGCCGCCTGTTTTTGTGCGGATACGTTAGAATTTACACCGCCCCACGCAGCGCTGTCCCGAACACCTCTTGCAGCACGGGGGTTTCCGCGGCCGATTCTTCACCTTGACCGTTGGGTCAATTGCCCCAGTCCGATTCCCCCGCAACGCAGGCTTTATCTGCGCCATATTCCCCAGTTCCATACCCAGTAGCTCCTTATGGCTATGACGGAGCATTTCCAGGGCCACTGCCCCCGCCGAAAAACCAGTGTCCGGTATAGTGTTAGGTAGCAACCACTTTCCGCCTCAGAGGTCGAACTTTTGCGGGTTTTCCTTACCGTCGCGCTACTGTTGGGCGGTCCTGCCGCCGCCCGCGCCCAGGGCAACTACGAGGTCCAGGTCTACGGCTCCGACCTGGTTCCCAAAGGCGCCACCATGGTCGAGATCCACAGTAACTACACCGCCTCCGGCAGCCCCGGAGGCGACGGCGTCCTCCCCACCAACCACGCCGAGCACGAAACCCTCGAAATCACCCGCGGGATCAGCCAGTGGTTCGAATGCGGTCTCTACCAGTTCACCTCCATCCAGCCCGACGGGAGCTGGCAATGGGTCGGCACCCACATCCGCCCCCGCGTCGCCATCCCGGAAAGCTACCACCTGCCCGTTGGACTCAGCCTTTCCCTGGAAGTCGGCTACCAGCGCCCCAACTTCTCCCCCGATACCTGGACCATGGAACTCCGCCCCATCGTCGACAAGAAACTCGGCAAGTTCTACATGGCGTTCAACCCCACCTTCGACCGCTCCTTCCACGGTCCGGGCGCGGCGAGCGGATTCAATTTTTCGCCCAACGTCAAGTTCTCCTACGACGTGCTCAAGCGCGCGGCATTCGGCCTCGAATACTACGGCTCCTACGGCACCTGGTACGACTGGGATCCCATCCGCGATACCCAGCAGCAATTTATCCCCGCCGTCGACCTCGACCTCGGCAAACGGTGGGAGTTCAACTTCGGCATCGGCGTCGGCGTTACCCAGGCGACCGATCACCTGCTCATCAAAGCGATTCTGGGCTATCGCTTCGGCGGTCCGGCCGAGCCCTGATCGGGCGGCACGCCGGCAAATGTTCCCCGCAGGGCAAGCTCCTTCTTGCGCGCGTCCACCCACGGGGGAAAGACCTCCGGGTTCTCCAGCCACACCAGCATCCACTGCGCCATCTCCGCCTTCTGCCGCTGCTTTTCTTCCCCGGAGCGCGGATTCTGCGCCAGGAACTTCGCCCGGTCCTTGGCGGCGATCACCTGCCGCCGGCAGTAGCGCGCCTGCTCGCGGTCCCCAGCCGCCTTCGCCCCCCGGTACGCGTCCAGCATCCCGCGCAGCGAATCCTCCAACTCCTCGAAGGTGTGCTGCCGGATTCCCGCCCACGGCAGTTCGAACGGCAGCCCGGTCGCGCGCACCAACTCCCGCAGGTAGCTCTCCGATACCGGCGCCAGCCGCATCAGCAGCGCCACCCACACCGCGCCCGTGATCGCCGCGGGCTTCTCTCGCGCCAGGTAGTCGCGCAACTGCTGTTTGATGCTACTTCCCGATGGCACGGCGATACCGCAGAACCGCGCTCTGGTGCGCGGCGATGGTGCTGGAAAACTCGTGCCCGCCCGACCCGTCGCCGCGCGCCACGAAGTACAGCGCGTCGCCGACCGCCGGATCGAGCGCGGCATGAATACTCTCCAGCCCCGGATTGGCGATCGCTCCCGGCGGCAATCCCGCCCGGCGATAGGTATTGTACGCGTGGTCCCGGTCCAGGTCGCTGCGGTGGATGGTGCCGGTGTACCGGTCCTCCAGCAGCGCCGCGTAGATGGTGGTCGGGTCGCAGTCGAGCTTCATC
>JBBIQR010000216.1:0-8251 GCA_037442245.1 Candidatus Solibacter sp.
AGGGTTTCGGCGCGCTCGGCGGTTTTACGGTCGAAGGCGCGGAAGTAGAATTCGTCGCGGAGTTGGTCGCCTACGAACTTCTTGTCGCGGGCGAAATCGGCGTCGGCGAACGGGAAGTTCTTGGTGTGCAGGTAGTCTTTGAAGCGCGCCATCAGCGCGTCGTCCGGCGCCCAATCCTTGCCGGGAAGCGCGGGCTTGGCGGATCCGAAGTAGACGCTGGCGAAGCGGAAGACCATGCTGGAATTCAGGATGCGGCGCTCGAAGAGGCTGAGCTTGGGCGCGGTGTACTTTTCATCCGGGGTGATGCCGCCGCCGCCGAACATCTTGCGCCCGGTATCGGTTTCCTTGACGTCGCTCTGGTCGGGCGGGGTGTCGCGCTTGGCGTAGTAGTAATCGAAGAACGACTTGTGGCTGTAGTCGCGTTGAATCAGGCGTCCGCTGGGCGTGTAGTAATGGGCGATGGTGAGCAGCAGAGCCGCGCCTTCGCTGAGCGGGAACTGCGCCTGCACCAGGCCCTTGCCGAAGGTGGTCTCACCCATGACCAGGGCGCGGTCGTGATCCTGCAAGGCGCCGGTGACGATCTCCGAAGCCGAAGCCGAGTTGCCGTTGACCAGCACGACGATCGGGTATTTCTGCGCGTTGGGGCTGGCGGCGGGGACGCTCTTGGCGCGGAAGACCTGCTCCTTTTCGGCGCGTCCGCGGTGGGAGACGACGATCTGGCCTTCCTTGAGGAAGCGCCCGGCGAGCGAGACGGCTTCGGTGACCAGACCGCCGCGGTTCTCGCGCAGGTCGAGGATCAGCCCGGTGACCTTATCCTCGCCAAGCTGCTGCATGGCGGTTTCGACGTCGCGCGCCACGTTCTGCGCTTCAAAGCTGGAGACCTTGAGATAGGCGATGCCGGGGCGCACCCAGAAGGCGTCCACCAGGCTGGTTTCGATGCCGCCGCGGGTGACCGTAAGGGTGATGGGAGCGGTGGCGCCCTCGCGCATCACGCTGACCTTGACCTCGGTGCCTTTGGGTCCGCGCAGCATGTCGGCCACGTCCTGCGAAGTCTTGCTGGTGACGTCCTTGCCGTCGACCGCGGTGATGACGTCGCCGCGGCGCAGGTCCGCTTTCCAGGCCGGCGAACCGGGGAAGGGCTCCATGGCGATCACCTTGGGCCCGTCCATGGTGATGAGCATGCCGATGCCGAAGTACTGGGCGCGCTGCTTGCGCTGCATTTCCTGATATTCGTTGGGATCGAGGAAGCTGGAGTGCGGATCGAGAGTGCGCAGCATGCCCGGAATCGCGCCCTGATAGATGGCCTTCTCCGACGAGATGGGGTCCGCGGAGTTCTGCTGCAGGATGGAGTACGCTCCGGCGAGCGACTTCATTTCGCGGTCGAGGTCATCCTGGTTGGTGGCGGCGCGGACGCCGATGGCGGGGCCGTAGAACGGAGCCGCCAGCGTGAACACGCCGACGATCGAGGCTGCGAGAGCGATGTTGCGTAAATTCATGAAATCACCGGGCTGCGAGGGCTTCTTTCGGGCAGGGAGCGGAAGCCGCGCGGCGTACGCCTGTGAGACGCGCGGGAACCGGATTGGTGAGAGGTCGTGCCAATCGGGGGCAAATCCCTTCCTTAGCCCTATCATAGTATATTGGGAAAAACTCGAAGCGGTGGAGTCCGCTCTACGCCATCACCCGGTGGCCAATGACTCCTACAGTGGTTCTGCTGTGGGAGTGCCGCTTGCGCCCCAGGCAGGGCCGGAAGATCGGGCGCGGAAGCGGAAGGAGGCCGGCAAGGCTTGGAGCGGTATCTGGCGGTATTGGCGGGCGCGGGATTCGGAGGGCTGGCGCGGTACGTGCTCGGCACCTGGATCATGGCGCGGTACGGCGGACGGTTTCCGCTGGGCACGTTCGCGATCAACGTCACCGGATCGTTTCTGATCGGGCTGTTGATGGCGCTCTTCACCGGGCGGTGGCAGGGGCACCCGAACTGGCGGCTGTTCCTGGTGGTGGGGGTGTTGGGCGGCTACACCACGTTTTCCAGTTTCGAGTACGAGACCCTGCAGGCGGCGCGCAGCGGAGAGCGCTGGATGGCGCTGGTGTATTCGGCGGGCAGCGTGATCGCCGGATACCTGGCGGTATGGCTGGGCACTCTGCTGGCGGCGCGCCGATAATGGAAGAGGGCGGATCATGCTGAGCAGCGGACCGGCGAAGAAGGTCACGATCTTCGTGAACGAGGACACGCAGCGGCACGGCACGGCGCTGCACGATGCGATCCTGACCTTTCTGCTGCACAAGGGCGTCGCGGGCGCGACCTCGACGAGGGCCTACGCGGGTTTCGGCTCGCACCGGCTGCTGCACACGCCGAAGGTTGAGGTGCTGGCCGAGCACCTGCCGGTGCGGATCGAATTCATCGAGACCGCGGCGAAGGTGGACGAGGTGCTGCCCACGCTTTTCGAGATGGTGAGCGACGGGCTGATCGAGGTGCAGGACACGACGGTGGTGAAGGTCGCGCGGAAGGGTTCCGCGGCCGAGCCCAAAGCGCCACACGAGCGCAAAGCGGGAGAGGCGCGGCTGCTGCGCGTATTCCTGGGCGAGAACGACCGCTGGCACGAGGAGCCGCTGTACGACGCCATCGTGAAAAAGCTGCGGATGATGGAAGTGGCGGGCGCGACGGTGTACCGCGGCATCCTGGGCTACGGCGCCAAGGGTCACGAGCACAAAGCGAGCTTTCTGCATCCGATGCGGGACCTGCCGGTGATGATCAGCGTGATCGATACGCCGGAGAAGGTGGCGGCGGCGGCGGAAGCGATCGAGGGCATGTTGCAGGACGGGTTGATTGCGATTTCGCCGGCCGAGTTCGTACGGCTGGTGCGCGGCGGGCAGCCGCCGGAGGCTTGAGATGCGGGAAGCACGCGCGGCGCGGCTGCTGCAAATCCACATTTCCGAGCGCGACCGGTACCAGGGGCGGCCGCTATACGAGGCGATCGTGGCGAAGTGCCGGGAGATGAAGATCGCCGGGGCCACGGTCTTCCGCGGGCTGGAAGGTTACGGGGAGAGCGCGGAGATGCACCGGGCGCACCTGGCGCGGCACGAGCAGCCGATAGTGGTCGCGGTGGTGGACACGGCGGAGCAGGTGGCGCGGGTGATGGCGGCGGTGGAGGAGATGGTAGAGACCGGAGCGATGTCGGTGAGCGACGTCGACACGGTCCGGGTGCAGCGAGGCTAGCGGGATCGGGCGCGGGCCGATGTCTTCGGTTAAGGGGGGATCGCCTTATGCCTTACCTTGTCCATTACTATACTGCCTCGATTCGGGCCGGGTGGCGGGGGCAAGATGGACGCATGATTCGCGCGTTAGGACTGAGCGGAATGGGCGTCCTCTTCCTGTCGATCTCGCCGAAGCTGCGGGAGGATGTCCTGGGGTACCTGAACACGGGGGTGAACAGCCTGACCGCGTACGCACCCTTCTCGTACATCGGGCTGGGAGTTGTGGTGGTGCTGCTGTTCCTGTTTTCGGTCCACCGCGGCGCGCAGCCGCAGTAGGGAGCGCCTATCCGACGCGGGCTTTGCGGACGGCGGCGGTGGTTTCGCTGCGGGCGGGCTTGCGCTCGGCGGGGGGCGCGCCGAGGCGGCGCACCTGGTCGGAAACGCAGACCAGGAACATGGGCTGGCGCGCGTTCTTCAGCAAATCGAGGATGCGATTCGGGGCCTCTTCGAGGAAGATGCTGCGGCCGTCGGTGAGCAGGTGGATTTCGCTGGAGCCGGCGGAGGAGATGGCATCGCTGAGGCGCTTACCGACATCCTTCTGCAGGAAGCGCAGCACGCGGCGAATCTTCTGCAACGAGAAACCCTTGCGCCGCAGTTCGGCGATCACCGAGATTTCGACCACTTCGGCGGCGGAGTAGATCCGCTTGTGCCCGTCCTGCCGGGGCGAAACCACGTTGCGTTCGTCCCACCACTGGAGTTGACGGAGGCTGACTCCGCAGATGCGTGCCACGTCGCTGCTGTTATAGCCGGGTTCTTGGGGAGCGGGGGGAACCGCGGGCCGGTTCTTCCTGGATCTCAACATGTCGCGCCGCTTTCGTAACGGAAAATTAGTGCCAACTTGGATTGTACATGGGCCTTCCGCCGTGTCAATGGGCGGTATCAATAGTAGAGCATAATGCGGCGCGGGATGGGCGGATCGAGGCGCCGGTTAACCGTGGGGAACGGGGTACCGGCCCGGCATTAGTACCGGGAAATCCTGAGGGAAGCGCGCGGTTTCTTGAGAGGCTGGAAAGCGAGAGAGTACAATGAATTGCAGTTTCATTTGCGGCCGTTACCGGTGCTGGAGAGGCAGGCAGAGCAAGCGCAGTGGTGGAAGGCAGACGGGATTTTCTAACCAGAGAAGCGGTCGGCGGCGATCTTTTGTCGGAGCGGCTGCGCAAGGGGCCGATTCCGGCCGAAGAAGGGCTGCGCCTGTCGATCGAGATCGGCCGGGCGATCAGTCGCGCGCACGTGCAGGGCAAGGTACACGGCGGCGTGTGCCCGTTCTGCATCGTGCTCACGGAGAAAGGCGCGGTGCTGACGGACCCGCCGTCATCGCCGGTGGACCGGGCGGCATACCGTTCGCCGGAGGAATGCGGCGGGGAGCGCGCGGACACGCGTAGCGACATCTTTGCCTTCGGCGCGATTCTGTACGAGATCATCACCAACCGGCGGGCGTTCGCGGGCACGGGCGAAGAGGTGCGGGACGCGATCCTGGTGCGCGGTCCGCAGCCGTTCCGCGCGAAATCGCTGATCCACACGGCGATGAAGGGCGTGATGGACGCCTGCCTGGAGCGGGATAGGAGCCGGCGGCGGCAGCGGATCCAGAACGCGGTCATCGAATTGAAGATGTGCCGGACGATCGCGCGCAACGCGGAACTGATGCTGCGCATGCGGGCATTGCCGCCGGGAGAAGCGAGCGCGGCGGGGACGTCGCCGGCGCCGGCGGCGGTGCCGGTGCCGCGGAAGCGCACGGCGGCGCCGCGCGGGCAAACCATCACGGCGCCCCGAGCGGAGGTGTTGGGAATCGGGGACGCCCCGGCCCAGGCCCCGGCGCCAGCGGCAGCGGGCGGCGGTCCGGGCGGGATGCTCCGCGGATTGCGCGGGTGGATGAACGCGGAGGAACCGCCTGCTGCGGCGGGACGCGCGGGCGGCTTCGCGGCGGGCATCTCGCGGCGGACGTGGCTGATAGCGGGCGCCGCGCTGCTGGTGACGGTGAGCGCCGTGGCCGCGGTTGTTTTCCTGCGCGGCCGGCAGTCGGGGCCGGTGCTGCAGTTTTCGGTGAGCAGCCCGGAGAACACCAAGTATCCGGGGATGCCGGCGGTTTCGCCGGATGGGCGCTACCTGACATTCCCGGCGGTGGGTCAGGAAGGCAAGCGGGTGCTGTGGCTGCGTCCGCTGGACGCGCCGCAAGCGACCATGATCCCGGGGACGGAAGGCGCGTCGGCGCCGTTCTGGTCGCCGGACAGCGAGTACGTGGCGTTTTTTGCGGACCGGAGTTTGAAGCGGGTACGGGTGTCCGGAGGCGGCGTTCCGGAAGTGATCTGCGCGGCGGAGGCTGAGCCGGGCGGCGGCACGTGGAACCGCGATGGGGTGATTCTGTTCTCGCCGGGCCTGGCGAACGGCTTCTTCCAGGTGCGGGCCAGCGGCGGGCGGCCGGTACCGGTGTTGAAGCTCGATGAGGCGAAGGGGGAGCGGGCCGACCTGTGGCCGCAGTTCCTGCCGGATGGCGACCACTTTGTCTACTTCCTGCTTACGGACCTGCCGGAAACCTCCGGGGTGGCGGTGGGTTCGCTCGACGGGAAGACGCACCGGCGGGTGTTCACCACCCAGACCAACGCGGTGTACTCCAACGGGTACCTGCTGTACATCAACGACCGCAACCTGATGGCGCAGGCGTTTGACGCGGGCAAACTGGAGATCGGGAAGAACCCGCCGGCGACGCTGGGCAGCGATATCGGGGCGCTTGCCAGCCTGTCGCTGGCGCCGATTTCGGTGTCGCGCACCGGGGCGCTGGTCTATCAGGGCGTGGGCAAGGCGAAATCGCAGATCGCCTGGCTGGACCGGACAGGGCGGCAGTTGGGGGTGGCCGGCGAGCCCGGCGATTATGGCCCGCCGCGGATTTCGCCGGGCGGAGACCGGGTGGCGGTGGCGCGGCTGGACGCCGACGGCAAGACGGCGCACCTGTGGGTGCTGGGCGCCACCGGAAGCGGGACCCAGATCAGCAGCGGACCGCAGCACGAAGGCGCGCCAGTGTGGTCGCCGGACGGGAGCCGGCTGGCGTATTTCGGCCGCAATGGCCAGGCCTACGATCTGTACACGCGGCCGGCTGCGCCCGGAGGGAAAGGCGACCTGCTGTATCAAAGCCAGAATCGCAAGTTTCCGACCGACTGGTCGCGCGACGGGCGTTTCCTGCTGTACTACGAGGAAGCGCGCGGCACGCGGCTGGATGTGTGGGGCTTTTCGATGCTGGAGCGGAGGGCGGCGCCGATTATCAACACGGTCTACACGGAGGGCTTTGCAACGCTCTCGCCGAACGGAAGGTGGCTCGCGTATCAGAGCGATCAGACCGGGCGCAACGACGTGTATGTGCAGGCATTCGACGGATTGAACAGCGGAACGCAGAAGAACTACCTGGTGTCGCAGGACGGCGGGTTGCCGCATTGGCGCGGCGACGGCGCGGAGGTTTTCTTCATCACGGCGACCGGCAGCCTGATGTCGGCACAGGTCCACGAGGCCAACGGAGCGCTGCAGATCGGGCGTCCGCAGAAGCTGTTCCAGACGCGTCCGCTGCCGGGATCGTGGAACCTGTACGACGTTTCGGCCGACGGGCAGCGCTTTGCCTTCAAGCTGCCGCTGGAATGGACAAGTTCGACGCCGATCACGGTGGTGACGAACTGGGCGGGGAAGTTGACAGAGTAGATATAAGCATCTTAAAATCAGCAAGTTGGGTGTAACTCGATTGATGCAGCGAGATGGTATAATCAAGGCATAGGTACCCCTCCTGTAAAGAATCGAGCGACACCCATGAAACCCCGCAAGTTTTGGCCTCTGGACTTCGACCCGGAAGGTGAGATCTATGAAAGTGTGGTTTGGGATCTCCCCGGCTTCCGGCGCGCGGGGAAGAGGCAGGCAAAGGCGGCGGCTGGCGGCGCGCGGGCTGGTAAAGCGCGCCGGTAGAAACCGCACAACTAAAGTAAATCTTACACGGCGCGAGCCCCCACGGGCTTGGTGTGCCTAGTGTAAGTTGACTTTTTACAACAAGTTAACTGATTGGCAATGCTCCTGCATTAGCCGCAGCGAGGTTTTTGAATATGAAAGTCTTGATTGCGACCACATGCCTGGCGACCGGCGCGCTGCTGGCGAGCGGATGCGCTACGAAGAAGTACGTCCGGAACACGACGGCTCCGATCCAGGCCAAGGTGGATCAGGTTGGCGAACAGACGACGCGGAACGGACAGCAGATCGAAGAGACGCGTGGTCAGGTGAAGCAGGTTGACGATCGGGCGCAGAGCGGGATCAGCGCGGCTCAAGAGCGGGCGTCCACGGCGGACGCGAACGCGAAGACGGCGGATCAGCACGCCGGAGAAGCCATGAATAAGGCGACGCAGGCGGGACAACTCGCGGAGCAGAACCAGCGGGCGGTGGACGCACTGCGCGGAGTGGTCGCCGGGATCGACGACTACAAACTCCAGACCTCGGCGTCGGTGCCGTTCGGGTTCGATAGGAGCGTGTTGAGCGAGAGCGCGCGGGAGGATCTGGACAAGCTGGCTGACGCGGTGAAGAGCGACAAGCGGTACTTCGTCGCGGTGGAAGGTTTCACGGACAAGACCGGATCGAAGTCGTACAACGAAGCCTTGAGCCGGCGGCGGGCGGACGCGGTGGTGCAGTACCTCGTGGCCAAGCACGACCTGCCGATCTTCCGGATTCACATGATCGGGCTGGGCGAGGAGAAGCCGGTGGACGAGGCCAATACGCGGGCGGCGCGGGCGCGCAACCGGCGAGTGGAAGTAAAGGTATTCAGCGCCGACACGGCCGGTTCGGGGCTGAGCGCGCAGAACGGGACCAACCGGTAGCCGGCGCTAAAGAAAGTGGGTAGGCCAGGCGGCCTACCCTACGGGCAGAGGAAAGGGGGACGCCGCAACGGTGTCTCCCTTTTCTGTTTTCAGGGGGCAGAGCGGGGCTGGTGCGCGGGACGGCGGAGAGCCTGCCACCAGATGTAGAGGCAGGTGAGGTTGGC
>JBBIQR010000217.1:0-8221 GCA_037442245.1 Candidatus Solibacter sp.
CCGCGACCGTGAGGGAGCGGTCGCCCTAGTACCCTGGGGCGTACCAGATTTCCAAACATACCTTTACGCGCGTGTCCTTTGTCCGGTAGACTGAACACCTGGACTGGGCGAGGGGAAAATCTTGAAGCACTCCAAACGCACATCGCGCCGCGCGTTTCTGAATCTGGGGGCGGGAGTGGCCGCCTCGATGGGGATCGCGGCGCTGCCGCGGGTCGCCCGTGCCGCCGGCGGCGAGCGCAGCGTAGTCTGCATTTACCTGGTGGGCGGCAACGACAGCAACAACATGATCGTGCCGCTGGATTCTCCGCAGTACGACGCCTATGCACAGGGACGGGGCGCGCTGGCGCTGGCCAGGGAATCGCTGCTGGCGGTGCGCGACGGCGCCACCGCGCAGTACGGCTTTCACCCCGCCTTGCCGGGGCTGCGCGATCTCTACAGCCAGAACGCGCTGGCGGTAGCGGCCAACGTGGGCCGCATCGACCCCACGCACCGCGTCGCGGGGGACGCATCCGATTACACGCGTGAGATGCAGATGCGTTTCCTGCCGGACGCGTATCTGACGACGCCGTGGGCCATCCCCGGATCCGCCGCAAGCGACAACCTGCCGGTCATGCACCTGGGACATGGCGTCTCCCTGGCCGCTCCGGGGCAAAACAGCCGCCAGGCGAATCTGACCGCCGAGATCGCCCGCGCGACGCGCCGCCGCGACCTGGCGCAGACGCCGCTGGGGCGCCAACTCGACGTGGTTCTCTCCGCCCTCCGGCTGGGCGGCTTCGCGCAGCAGTGCTTCGTGGTGCCGTTCGACGGATTCGCGACGTCGCGAGACCAACTGGCGCAGCAGGCGGCGCGTTTCGCCGAACTGGACCAAGCCCTGGTGGCCTTCTACCGGGCGACCATGGAACTGGGGATCGCGGAGCGGGTCACGGTCTACACGGATACCGAATTCAACCGCACGCTGGCGCCGAATCGCACCGGCGGGAGCGATCACGCCTGGGGCGGGCACCAACTGGTTCTCGGCGGAGCGGTACTGGGCGGGCGCATCTATGGGCGCTTTCCGTCGCTGGCGATCGGCGGGCCGGATGACGCGGTGGGCAACGGCACGTGGCGGCCGACGACGTCCAACGCGAGTTTCGCCTCGACTCTGGCGGGGTGGTATGGCGTGAGCGATTTCTCGGGCATCCCGGAATACGCCAACGAAGCATCCGCCATGCAAAGCCGGATGGACTTCCTTACCCGGTAACCGGCCGCGGCGGATCGTACCAGCCGGCGAGGAGATCGCGCACCACGGCGGTGAAGTCCGCGGCGTCGCGGAAGTCGCGCTGCCCGCAGGGGCCGCGCTCGTTCAGGCCGGCGCGCAGGGCGCGCACCTCGGGTGCCGCCTGCGCGAAATTGCGAAAGCACAGCGCCACGGCGCGGGTGGCGATGCCGGGATCGCGCACGCAGTCCAGGGCATAGGCTGCGAATTCTCCGAACACCGGGTCCGCGGGCCGTTCCCCGAAGACGGCGATGACGAACTCGCAGAGGCGCACGTTCGCCCCGATGACCTCCTGCTGGCGGGACGCAACCGCCGGCGGGCGCAGGGAGGCGGGGGCGAACAGCACGCGGTCCTTCATGCCGACGTCCTCGACAAAGCTTGCGACCGCGGTCTCAAAGGCCTGCCGTTCGCTTTCCAGTTCGGGCGGAGTGATGCACAGCACCCGGTAGAAGGTGAAGTCCGGCGTCATCCGGGCAGCGGCGGCCTACGCACGCGCCGGAAAGATGCCCTGCAGGGCGATGATGAAGTTCAGGCACTGATACGGCTGCCGGTTTTCGTGCGGCAGGGAAGTCGGCGTGGGCTGCACCATGGAGGGGTTCATGGTGGTGCCGTCGGACGCAGTGGCGTAAATCGGGGTGCCGCCGGCGGGTTCATCCGCGTTGAACAGCCCTGCCACCGCGCTGGAATCCCCTTTCGAGCCGGAAGCGCAGTTGTAGGTGTGGTTGTGCGCGGGGATCTGGCTGCTGAGCAGAGTCACCTGCGCCTCTCCGCCGGTCTCGCCCAGGACGCGGAGCGACAATCCCGGCCCCTGTCCCTGCGACATCGGCGCCATGCCCTGGAGGTTGGGAAGACCGAAGGTGCTGGTTCCGTTGCCGCCGTAGGTGGTCCCCAGCAGGGAGAACAGGGCGGTGTTCTGCGCGATGGACAGGATCTGTCCGTTGCACAGCGCCCAGCCCTTGGGAGCGAAGGTGCCTGCGAACAGTCGGATTTCGGCGACAAATGGATTGGCCATGGTCGATTTCCTCGCTTTAGCTGCGTGTCGGAAAGATTCCGGCGAGCGCGATGCAGTAATTCACCACCAGATAGGGCTGGAGGTTGTCGTGCGGCTGCGACCCGCCGGCGGGCGAAAGCGCCGCGGCGTTCAGGGCCGTGTCCGCGGGGGCACCGTAGAGCGACTGTCCGGATGCGGTGGCAGGGAAGTGGCCGGCCGCCGCGCTGGAGTTCGCCGTCGCGCTGGCGGACACCGCGTGTCCGTGCGAGATCTGGTTGCTTTGCAGGGTGACGGCGGCGACGCCGCCCCGCTGGCCGAGGACGATGCCGTTGCCCACGTGAACCGGCGCGCTCCCCTGCAGGTTGGGCAGCGCGAAGTTGTTGATTCCGTTGCCGCCATAAGTGGTGCCCAGGATCGAGAAAAGGGCCTGGTTGGTGTTGATCGCCAGCAGTTGCCCGTTGCACATCGCCCAGCCCTTGGGCGGGAAGTTAAACGAAAAGGCTCGAATTTCTCCGAGGAACGGCTCCGTCGCCATACTCGATTCTCCTTTAACTCCTGGTCGGAAAGATTCCCGCCCAGGCGATGATAAAGCTCACCACGCCGTACGGCATCATATTGTCGTGGGGCTGGCTGCCTCCACCGTTCTGCACCATGGCGGGGTTCATGGTGGCAGCCTGGGTGGAGCGATACGCCGCCAATCCGCCGCCGCCATAGACTCCGCCGGCCACCGCGCCGGTGGTGGCCTGGGTCTTGGCTCCGACGGTGTGAGTGTGTGAGGGTATCTGCGGGACCGTGAGGGTCACGGTCTCGGTGCCGCCCAACTGCCCCTGCACAAAGCCGGCTCCCAAGTGCAGCGGGATGCGGCCGCGCAGATCGGGCAGCGCGAAGGTGCTGACCCCGTTGCCTCCGTAGGTGGTGCCGATCAGGGCGAACAGCACGTCGTAAGACGCAATCGGCAGCAGAGTGCCGTCGCAGAAAAACCAGCCGACGGGCGGGAAATTCCCGCCGAACATGCGAATTTCGCCGACAAACGGTGATGCCATGCCTGAATCTCCTCTCCTGAGTGTTTTACCTACCGCCCGCTAACCACCATGACGTTCCAGTGGCCGGCGCCATCGCTGACCAGGGTGATGGGATGCGCCTCGGACAGCGTACTGCCTCCGGTCTGGCTGCGAAGCGTATCGCCACCTTGCACGGCCACGGTGACGCCCAAGCACTGCTGACTGGACGTATTGGGCACGTTGGCGGAGCTGACGATCACCATGCGGCCTGCGCCCACGACGGCGGAGTGCGGCAGGTTGATGATGGCGGACGGGGCGCACGCGCCGGCGCTCCCGAGGCCGTTATTGACCAGATAGTACAGATAGGTGTCGGTATCCGGAATGACGTAGCCGGAGGGACGCACGGTCGGGTCCAGGGCGAAATGATTGCTGGTGGGACCGCTCAGTCCCGCGGCTCCGGCGGGGCCTTGCGGCCCGGTGGCGCCCTGCGGACCCAGTGAGCCGGTAAATCCAATCGGTCCGGTCGCACCTGTAGGTCCGGCTGGACCGGCGACTCCCTGCGCGCCGCTTACGCCGGCGGCTCCGGCGGGTCCGGGTAGTCCTGGCGCACCGGCCGGTCCCTGGGCGCCGACCAGGCCTTGGGCGCCGGGCGAACCGGCAATCCCGGTGGATCCGGCGGGGCCAACCGGGCCGATGGGGCCGGGCGCGCCTTGCGGTCCCGTCGCGCCGATCGCGCCTTGCGGCCCTACCGGACCGATGGCTCCGACAGACCCGGAGATCCCCGCGCTTCCGGTGGGACCGGCGGCGCCGGCAGGACCGGTAATGGTCAGTTCGAGTTCCGCCGGGTGGCTCGTGCCGGTGTTTTCCTTCGTGTCCAGTTGCAGGGCGGTCGATCCGGCGCCGGTGAGCGCGAGGCCGAAATTCGTCACCGGAGCGGCCAGCCAGGCCTGCGCCTGGGCGGTGACATCCACCAGCAGGAAGGAATTGCCCACCGATACGGGGATCGATGCCAACGGCGCGCCGGTGGACGGCGCAGGTTCCGTGACCGTCAGTTCGCCCCACGAACTGAGAACGGGCGACACGTTGAGGGTGCCGCCGGCGGTCAACTTGTTCACATAGACCCGGAGATACGCCTTGGCGACGGTCGCGGCGGGCGGCACCGCGCTCAAATCGAATTGCACCAGGGCGGTGTTGCCGGGCGCGATTACGAGATTGGCGGCTGCGCCGAAGTTGCTAGAAGGAGCGGCGCTGCTGACGTAGGTGTCCTGGAACGCCGTCAAGTCCGCGGCGCCCGCCAGGGGAGCGAAGGGCAAGCCGAGCGCCACCACCATTCCCAGGCAGCGAGTGAGCGATTGCGTTTTCATCTTCATGATCCTCACGAGTCGCATCTCCGTTATTGGTTGGTGTAGGCCGCGTTCCAGCGGGTACCGTCGCTATAGAACTGGACGGCATCCTGGAAGGTCAGCGAAGTCGCGCCATTGTTGCTGAAGTCGTAGAGCAGATCCGCCCCCTGCCTGGCAACGGTGAAGAAGGTTCCGCCTCCCGGCGTGGTGTGGACGATCCAGATTTTCTTCCCGGTCATGCTGGAAGCGAGCGGCATGGTCACGGTCGCGCCGGAGGCGGCGAAGAACACGCCGCTCGTGTCCGCGTTGGAAATGGTGTAGTTTGTCGCGTCGGGGCTGACGCTAAAGAGGTTCGAGTAGGGGGCACCGGCTGCGCCCGAGGGACCCTGCGCTCCGGTAGCACCAGGCGCGCCAGGCGCGCCCACCAGACCCTGCGCTCCGCTCGGACCCTGCGGTCCCTGATTCCCCGCCGGGCCGGTAGCTCCGGTGGCTCCCTGCGGACCGGCCAACCCCTGCGCGCCTTGTACACCGGACGCACCGGTCGGACCAACCGCGCCCGTGGGCCCCGTCGTTCCCTGTGGACCGGCCACTCCCAGCGCCCCGCTAGGCCCCTGTGCACCTGTGGGACCCGCCGGACCGACCGGTCCAGTCAAACCGGGGAGTCCCTGGGGACCGGTCGCACCCGCCGGACCTTGCAGGCCCTGCAATCCGGGAGGCCCTCCGGCACCGGTAAAAACCACTTCCAAGGCTGCCGGATGGCTGGTTCCGGTGTTTTCTTTCGAATCCAGGTAGATGGTCATCCCCGGCGAGCCTGCGGTCAGGATGAAGCCGTTGTTCGGCGAACCGGCCAGCCAGGCGGCTACGGTGGACGTGACATCGTAGGTGACGAAGCCGGGCGCGGATACCGCGGCGGCGCCAACTGCGGCGCCCGCGCCGATTCCGCTGGTGCCGTTTACCGTGGTCTCCGACCAGGCGGCGTTGGCCGTGCCCAGGTTCAGATTGCCGCCGGCGGTCACGCTATCCACGTAGACCCTGAGACGCGCCCAGGCCACGCTCGACGTGGCGGGCATCGCTGGGAGAGTGAAAGCGACCAGCGCGGAAGAGTTCCCGGTTCCCCCGACATTCAGGGTCGGCAGCGTACCCGCGTTGGTGGTTACGCCGGGCGTGATGGTGGCGTCGCCGGCCAGAGTCCCGGAATCCGCAAGCGCCAGCACCGGAAGGAGAAGCGCCGCGGCAACCGCGGGTACCATTCGCGAAGAGAAGTATCGTTTCATGGCTCTCGTCTCCATCTCAGTTGTTGCTCAGGAAGTACCAGTGCCCGTGCCCGTCGGAGATCACCTCGCACGAGTAATTCAAGGCCCAGAAGCTGCCGGGATTCACAATCCCGATGGGGCTGATTTGCCCCTCCGCGGGCAGCAGGATCTGGTCCCCGGCCTGCGGCCCGACCGAAATCACGTTGGCGGCGGCGCTCCAATCGTGCACGCTGATGGAGAGCACCGTGCCGGCTCCGATGGTGCTACTGTGCGGCAGCAGAATGTTGGGCTGGAAGGTGGTGTTGTCCACCTGGATATTGGTGTGGGCCTCGTTGTCGGCGATGGTGATGTTCAAGGCGCTGGGCAGAAGGACATAGGTGAACCCGTTATTGATCCGTCCCGCCGCTCCCTGCGGGCCGGCCGCGCCGGGTGCTCCCTGGGGTCCAGCCGGTCCGGTGAATCCGACCGGTCCGGTGGCCCCGGCCGGTCCCGCCGCGCCCGGAGGTCCCGCGGGACCCTGCGCACCCGTCGCTCCCGCCGCTCCGAAAGGCCCGGTGGCTCCAGTCGGCCCCTGCGCTCCCGCCGGCCCCGGCGGACCGGCAATGCCAGCCGCTCCGGCCGGTCCGGCAGGCCCGGGGGGACCAGGGGTAAAGTTCGGCGCTCCCGGAGGACCGGCCGGTCCCGGCAGTCCCTGCGGGCCCTGAATACCCTGCGGTCCGGTCGCACCCTGCGGGCCCTGTGCACCCTGAGGTCCTTGTGGGCCGGGTTGGCCGGAGAGGTCGACTTCGAGGACCGCCGGATGGCTGGTGGCTGGGTTCTCCTTACTGTCGATGAAGAAGGTCGCGCCGGGGGTGGCGGTCAGGATCAAACCGTTATTGGGCGCGCCCGTAAGCCACGCCTGCAACTGCGCCGTGATGGGAATCGAGAGGTAGGAGCCAGCCGCGGCCACCGGAATCGGTCCGGCGACCAAAGCGCCGAGCCCGATACCCGAGGTCCCGGTCGCCGTCATCTCCGCCCACGCGGCGCTGGCCACGTAGACGTTGAGCGATCCGGCCGCGCCGATTTTGTTGACGTAGATGCGGAGAGAGGCGCCGGTCACTTCCGCCGCCGTAGTGCCGGCTGGCAGATGGCTCAAATCGAACTGCATCAGCCCATGGAAACCGCTGACGCCGCCGACGTTGACATTGGCCAACGCGCCATAGTTCATTCCACCGCCCGGCAGAATGAACGTGTCTCCGATCAGAGGAACCGATTGCCCCCAAACCGCCGCCGGCAGTAGCGCGATCGCGCCGGCGATCATGAAGCGTCTTACAGACAAACGCCCAGACATTGCCCTCCCCTTCCCGCGTCTTCCCAGAACGCGCAGCGACCCAGCCGCTGCAGCCCTTAAACCCGATTCGTAATTCGCTTTCGACGCAGCAGACCGGCCGCGGCGAGACCCGACCCCAACAAGAATAAGCTTCCCGGTTCCGGAACTCCGCCGCCGGTGACATCGGCCGCGGTCCCCACGCCGACGATGTCCACCGCCCACTGGCCGTTGCGCTGCGCCAGGTTGGAATCGCAGAAGGACGTGCCGCCGCACGGATACAGGCTGGCCGTGAAGTTGCCTGCGCCCGCTTGCAGGAAGCCCGCGCCGTAGTTCGGTCCGTTAGCGGGATTGCCCCCCTGGCTTAAGACTACGGCGTACGTGCCACCCGCGTTCAGCCCGGTCAAGGTGAGCAGCGAGTCAAAGGCGGCGCCCGAGGCGGGATCGATGTTCACGCAAGCCGGCGACCCCAACGGGCAGAGCGGCCCGTTATCGTTTTGGGTAATCAGAGTGCTCGATGCCGTGAGCCCACCGGTGGCGTCGAATATCGAGAGGATGGGGTCGAAGCCGCCCGCCGATATGGGACTGCCCGCCGCGTTGGTACCGCCCGCGTAGCTCCAGGTACGCACCAGGACACTGGCGGACGGAGCGGTGAACTGGAACAATTCGAGCTGATCGTCCTGGGTGAACGCCCCGGTGAACGAAAATGCCAACGACCCGGCCGTGGCAGTGGCGGAACAGGCGCACGCGGAAAGTATCAGACAGCCCAGACGGCTCAAACTCATCGACTCCTCCGAAAACTCCACAAAACGCCCCACTTGGCAGTAGGGACGGCCCGCAATCCGGACAGTTTCAGTCCCAATTGGAGCACCGTTCGATCATCGTCTCATAAGAATGTCCACAAAAGAAAGTGAATCTGCATCCCACTGTCTGAACTGGTACCGCCAAGGCCGTTCATAGTACTAGGGAGGTTCCTTGCGCTTGCCCGGCGGTCAGGGGCGGCAACGCTTGCAATTGTAAGAAATAGTACATAACTCTCGCCCCGCACCGTGCCATAGTCAAACAGGACTGC
>JBBIQR010000218.1:0-8212 GCA_037442245.1 Candidatus Solibacter sp.
GTGCCGGCGAACTTCGCGGGGGAGGGGGATGCCGCGAGGGCCAGTCCGGCAAGGAGCCAGGCGGCGGCGATGCGGACACAGGAGCCCATGCGGACATTGTAAGCAACTTCGGGGCAGGGGGAGAAAGGGAGGGCGGGGGCGGGCGCGGGGTTTGTTAAAATGGGGTTGCCTCCCCAAAACAATCACCATGAAATTTGGCGTCATCGTTTTTCCCGGAAGCAATTGCGATCACGATGCATTTTTCGCGGTCGGCAACAACCTCGGGCAGCAGGCGGAGTACATCTGGCACGACTCCACGAATCTCGGCGGCGTGGACGCCGTGATCCTGCCCGGCGGTTTTTCATACGGCGATTATCTGCGCTGCGGCGCGATCGCCAAGTTCTCGCCGGTGATGCAGGCGGTGAAGAAATTCGCCGCGGACGGCGGGCTGGTGCTGGGCGTCTGCAACGGGTTCCAGATTCTGGTGGAAGCCGGGCTGCTGCCTGGGGCGCTGGTGCGCAACCGCGGGCTCAGGTTCATCTGCAGGGAACTGCGGCTCAAGGTGGGCACGACGAGTTCGCCGTTCACCTCGGCGGGTGCGCCGGGGCAGGAGGTGCGGCTGCCGATCGCGCACGGCGAGGGCTGTTACGTGGCCGATGAACGCACCCTGGACGAGCTCGAGAGCGAGGACCGGGTGGCGTTCCGGTACATCGATAACGCCAACGGATCGATGCGGGACATCGCGGGCATCCTGAACCGGGAGCGCAACGTGATGGGGATGATGCCGCATCCGGAACGGGCGACGGAGCCGCTGATGGGATCGACGGACGGGCTGGTGGTGTTCCAGTCGATGCTGCGCGCGGCGGTGACGGCATGAGCGCGACCGGGTTTTCGGCGGAGATCATCGCCCAGCATCAGCTCACGGCGGACGAGTACCAGAAGATCGTGGATATTCTGGGGCGGGAGCCGAGCTATACGGAGCTGGGGATTTTCAGCGTGATGTGGAGCGAGCACTGCTCGTACAAGAGCTCGCGGCTGCATTTGAAAAAGCTGCCGACGCGCGGCAAGCTGGTGGTGCAGGGGCCGGGGGAGAACGCCGGGATCATCGATATCGGGGACGGGTGGGTGATCGCGTTCAAGATCGAATCGCACAATCACCCGAGCTTCATCGAACCGTTTCAGGGCGCGGCCACCGGGGTGGGCGGGATTCTGCGCGACATCTTCACGATGGGGGCGCGGCCGATCGCGGTGATGGACGCGCTGCGCTTCGGGCGGCTGGACGAAGGGGAGAACGCGGTACGCAACCGGCGGATTCTTTCCGGCGTGGTGGCGGGGATCGCGCACTACGGGAATTGTTTCGGGGTGCCGACGGTGGGCGGGGAGACGGTGTTCGAGCCGTGCTACGACGGCAATCCGCTGGTGAACGTCTTTGCGCTCGGGGTGTGCCGCAAGGAGGACATCTTTTACGCCAAGGCGGCGGGGGTGGGGAATCCGGTGATCTACGTGGGGGCGCGCACGGGGCGCGACGGCATCCACGGGGCGTCGATGGCGAGCGCGGAGTTCACGGAGGAGAGCAAGCAGAAGCGGCCCAACGTGCAGGTGGGCGATCCGTTCATGGAGAAGCTGCTGCTGGAAGCGTGCCTGGAGGCGATGAAGACGGGGGCGATCGTCGGGATCCAGGATATGGGCGCGGCGGGGCTGACGTGTTCGACGTGCGAGATGGGCAGCCGCGGCGAGGTGGGGATCGAGATCGAACTGGACCGGGTGCCGCAGCGCGAGACCGGCATGACGCCGTACGAGATCATGCTGAGCGAGAGCCAGGAGCGGATGCTGCTGGTGGCGGACAAGGGGCGCGAGGGCGAGGTTTTCGAGGTATTCCGCAAGTGGGGGCTGGAAGCGGCGGAGATCGGGGTGGTGACGGGGGACGGCAAATTGCGGGTGCGGCAGCACGGCGAGGTCGTGGCGGAGATTCCGAATCGCGAACTGGCCGATGAAGCTCCGCTGTACGACCGTCCGCACACGCAGCCGCCGGCGGCTCCGGCGGCTCCGGCCGCGGCGCGGCGGGAGGCCAACGTGCAGGAGGCGCTGCCGGCGCTGATGGGCGCGCCGGACCTCTGTTCGAAGCACTGGATCTGGGAGCAGTACGATTACCAGGTGCGCACGAATACGCTGACGGCTCCGGAGCGCGCGGATGCGGCGATCGTGCGGGTGAAGGAGACGGGCACGAGCATCGCGATGTCGCTGGACGGCAACCAGCGCTACTGCTATCTTTCGCCGCGGGAAGGGACGAAGCTGATCGTGGCCGAATGCTGCCGCAATCTATCGGTGGTGGGGGCGGTGCCGGTGGCGGCGACCAACAACCTGAACTTCGGCAACCCGGAGCGGGCGGAGATCATGGCGCAACTGGTGGAGTCGGTGGAAGGGATGGCGGAAGCGTGCCGGTTCTTCGAGACTCCGATCACGGGCGGCAACGTGAGCCTGTACAACGAGACGCTGGGGGAGGGGGTGTATCCTTCGCCGGTGATGGGAATCGTGGGGCTGATGAAGACCGCCGCGCCGCTGACGATTCCCTTCAAGGCGGCGGGACGCAGCGTGGTGCTGCTGGGCGGGTGCGGATCGTGCGATGAAGCGCACTTCGGGGGCACGCAGTACGCCAAGGAGATCGAGCGGCAGCTTTGGGGGCAGCCGCCGGCGCTGGACATGGAGTACGAGCGGCGGGTGCAGCAGGCGATGCGCGAGATCGCGGCGGAGGGCCTGGCGGAAGCGGCGCACGACGTGAGCGCGGGCGGGCTGGCGGTGGCGCTGGCGGAGTGCAGTTCGGGCGAGGCGGGGATCGGCGCGCGGGTGGACCTGGATTCGGATCTGCGGCCGGAGTTCCTGTGCTTCCACGAAGGGCCGTCGCGGATTGTGATTGCGACGGCGCACGCGAAGCGGGTGGCGGAGATCGCGGCGAAGCACGAGGTTGCGGCGCCGGTGATCGGCAGTACGATTGAGGATGGACTGGAAATCCGGCAGCGCGGCGTGACGCTGGGAAGCTGGGAGATCGGGGCGCTGCGCAGGGCCAACCAGGAGGCACTCGAGGCGTATGTTCGATAAGTTCCACGAGGAGTGCGGAGTCATCGCGGTGTACGGGCACCCGGAGGCGTCGAAGCTGGCGTACCTGGGGCTCTATGCGCTGCAACATCGCGGGCAGGAGAGCGCGGGGATCTGTTCGTCGGACGGCATGCAGGTGTTCACGCACAAGTCCATGGGGCATGTGGCGGACATTTTCACGAGCGCGGTGCTGCGGGAGTTGCCGGGTTCGATGGCGATCGGGCACACGCGCTACTCGACCGCGGGCGACACGGTGCTGCTCAACGCGCAGCCGTTTTCGGTGGCGTGCAACAAGGGCAAGATCGCGATCGCGCACAACGGGAACATCACCAACGCGGCGGAGCTGCGGGCGGACCTGGAGCGGCGGGGCGCGATTTTCCAGGCGTCGAGCGATACCGAAGTGGTGCTCCACCTGATGGCGCACTCGAGCGAGCGGACGCTGGCGGGGGCGCTGCGCGACGCGCTGCTGCAACTGGAGGGCGCGTTTTCGCTGGTATTTCTGGCCGAAGACCGGGTGATTGTGGCGCGCGATCCGCACGGGTTCCGTCCGCTGGCGGTGGGAGAGATGGAGGTCAGCGGGGGGCGCAAGGGGTACGCGTTCGCGAGCGAGACCTGCGCGTTCGACCTGCTGGGCGCGGTGTACCTGCACGACGTGGAGCCGGGCGAGATGATCATCGTCGGACCGGAGGGGATGACGCGCGAGCGGTACGCGCCGGCGCGCAACCGGGCGCACTGCGTGTTCGAGCACGTGTATTTCGCGCGACCGGATTCGATGGTGTTCGGGCGCGCGGTGGAGGAGTCGCGGGAGAACCTGGGGCGATTGCTGGCGCGCGAGTGTCCGGCGGACGCCGACGTGGTGGTGCCGGTGCCGGACTCGGGCGTGGCGGCGGCGATCGGGTATTCGGATGAGAGCGGGCTGCCGTTCCGGCAGGCGCTGATCCGCAATCATTATGTGGGGCGTACGTTCATCGAGCCGTCACAGGCGATCCGCGATTTCGGGGTGAAGCTGAAGCTGAACCCGGTGCGGTACCTGTTGCAGGGGCGGAGAGTGGTGCTGGTGGACGATTCGATCGTACGCGGCACGACGAGCCGCAAGATCGTGCGGATGGTGCGGCAGGCGGGCGCGCGCGAGGTCCACCTGCGGATTTCGTGTCCGCCGACGGTGTCGCCGTGTTTCTACGGGGTGGACACGCCGACGCGCAGCGAGCTGATCGCGTCCAATCACAACGTGGACGAGATCCGGAAGTTCGTGGAGGCGGATTCGCTGGGGTACCTTTCGATCGGGTCGCTGCGGACTGCGGTGGCGGACGGAAACCACGAATACTGTTATGCGTGTTACACAGGGGACTACCCTACCGAGCTGGTCAACATCGAAGAGTTGATGGCCGCGAAAAAAAAGTAGCGGCGGAAGCGCGGATTTCGCGGAACCTTTCCCCGGCTGGTGCGTAAGTATGGGCCAAGGAGCGGTTCATGAAGACTCTTTTGCTTGCGATTGCACTGGTGGTGGGCGCGATTGCCGCCACCGCCGATACGGATGTGACCGGGAAGTGGAGCGGGAGTTTCAACGTGACTACGCCGGATGGCGGGTCGGAGGACGGGACCGCGGTCGCGGTTCTGAAACAGAGCGGCAGCGAGATTACGGGCACCGCAGGACCGAACGAAGACGAGCAGTATCCGATCAATAAGGGCAAGATCGACGGGGACAAGATCACGTTCGAAGTACAGCCTCACGAAGGGCAGGTGGTGCGGCTTTCGCTGGTGCTGGCCGGGGACAAGATCAAGGGCGACGCGGTGATGGAGCGCGACGGCGAGAAGCGGACCGCGAAGCTGGAGATGACGCGCGCGAAGTAGGGTGCGGCGGCGCGGTCAGTGCCCGCCGCCGGCTTCGAGTCCCTGGAGCGATTCGGCTTTGCTGAGCTTCGACCAGCCGAGGCCGTAGAGAGCGACCAAGGCGAAGCAGACCGCGGGCACGATGAAGCCGGTGGACATATCGTAGAGGTCGGCCACGTGGCCCATGAGCTTGGGAAGAATCGCGCCGCCCATGATGGCCATGACGATGAAGGCGGAGGCTTTTTTGGAGCGTGCGCCGAGTCCGAAGATGCCGAGGGCGAAGATGGTGGGGAACATGATCGACATCAGGAAGTAGGCGGCGAAGACGCTGAAGACGCTGAGCCATCCGAGCTTGAGGAAGACGAGGGTGCAGGCGACGACGTTGAGCACGGCATAAAGGCCGAGGATGCGGTGCGCGGAGAACTTGCGCAGGAGTCCGGCGCCGGTGAAGCGGCCGATGAGGAACGATGCCGCGCCGAAGGATTGGAGGGTGGCCGCGCCCTGGCTGCTCACCATGAGGTGGCCGCTTTTGGTGGTTTCGAGCAGGCCGTGGAGCCAGCCGGCGTCCCAGGCGGCGGGGATGGGCGGGGTCTCGGTGGTCATGTAATTGATGAAGAAGCTGAAGATGCCGGCCTGGGCGGCGACGTAGAAGAATTGCGCGAGCACGGCGGATGAGAAGTGGGGATGGGACCAGACGCTGTGGTGGGAGATTTTTTTCGCCACGGGCGCGAGGGCGAGGGCGGCGATAGCGAGTCCGGCGATGCCGCCGGTCCACATGAGGCGGTGCACGGTGCTTTCGGCGACGCCGATGGTGGAAAGGATCACCCAGAGGATCATGCCGCAGGCGAACAGGAGCACGGCCGAGTTGAACCAGAGCAGGAAGTAGACCAGGGGGCGGCTGAACTGGCGTTCGGCGGCCGCGCCTTCGGCGGTGCCTTCGTCGCGGGTGTCGAGCTGGTAATCGTCGGCGGCGCGGACGTCGGGCACGCTGGCGAAGTAGAAGGTCACGGCGATGACGATGACGAGGATGGCGACGGCGACGTAGGGGATGTAGAGGGTCTCGCTGCCGGTGCTGACGCCGGCCGCGTTTTTCGAATAGAAGAACATGCCGCCGACGACGGGGCCGAGGATCCAGCCGACGCCGTTGCAGGACTGGGCGAGGTTGATGCGGGTGGCGGCGTACTTGGGGTCGCCGAGCACGGTGGTGTAGGGGTTGGCGACGGTTTCGAGGAAGGTGAGTCCGCTGGCGATGACGCAGACGCCGAGGAGGAAGGCCCAGAAGGCGGCGATGTGGGTAGCGGGGATGAACCAGAAGCCGCCGAGCGCAACGATGAGGAGGCCGGAGATGATGCCGCCTTTGTAACCGAGCTTACTGGCGAGCCAGCCGGCGGGCATGGACATGAGGAAGTAGCCGAGGTAGTGGGCGAACTGAACCCAGGCGGACTGGGACTTGTTGAGGCCGAGCTGCTCCTGGAAGTGCTTGTCCATGACGTCGATCATGCCGTTACAGAAGCCCCAGAGCAGGAACAGGGAGCTGACGAGGGCGAAGGTGAAGGCGAGGCTCTTCCCGTCGGGGCCGGTGAACATGCTCTTCCGGTTGTGGTCCATGAGTAGGAACGATTCTAGCAGGGTTAAAACGGCGGGAGATTTTGCGCGCCGGTAGCGCTAAATACGGGAGGGGGCGGGCGCGGCGGGCGGGGGCGCCGCGCGCGGGGCGCGGAGGGCGTCGTAAAATGTGAAAACAATGCTTCGCACTCCCGCCGGATTTCTGGCCGGCTTCCTGATTGTGGTTTCTTCGGCTTCGGCGCAGCGGCCGTTTTCGGGCGCGGCCGAAATCGAACAATCCCTCGATAAGTTGAACGAACTGGGGACGGTGCTGCACATCGCGGCGCACCCGGACGACGAACGGACGGCGGTGCTCGCGTATTTCGCGCGCGGGCGCCACATGCGGACGGCGTATCTTTCGCTGACGCGGGGCGAGGGCGGGCAGAACCTGATCGGCAGCGAGCAGGGCGCGCAGCTCGGGCTGATCCGCACGCAGGAGCTGCTGGCGGCGCGGCAGGTCGACGGGGCGGAGCAGTTCTTCACGCGGGCGATCGACTTCGGTTTCACGCGCAGTCCGGAGGAGACGCTACAGAAATGGGGGCACGAGCGGACTCTGGGCGACGTGGTGTGGATCGTGAGAAAGTACCGTCCGGACGTGATCATCCTGGGGTTCAGCGGGACGCCGAGGGACGGGCACGGGCAGCATCAGACGTCGGCGATTCTGGGCAAGGAGGCGTTCACGGCGGCGGCGGACCCGGCGAAGTTTCCCGAGCAACTGAAGTATGTGCAGGTGTGGCAGGCGAAGCGGCTGGTGCAGGCGGCGGGTTTCGGCGGTCCTCCGGGAGGACGCGGCGGGCGGGGCGGACGGGGCGCGGGCGCGCCGGCTACGGACGGCCGTCCGGCGGCGCCGGAGCCGTACGCGGACACGGGCGCGTTCAATCCGATCCTGGGCTACTCGTACGAGGAACTGGCGGTGATCAGCCGCAGCATGCATCATTCGCAGGGTACGGGTGCGATGCGGCGGCTGGGCGGGAACCACAGCACGTTCACGATCATCGGCGGACCGAAGGCGGGGCGTGACCTGTTCGAGGGGATCGACACGACGTGGAACCGGCTGCCGGGCGGCGTGGCGGTGGGGGCGATTCTGGGGGAGGCGATTCGCGGGCTGGAGCCGGCGCATCCGGAGAAGGCGATTGCGGCGCTGGTGAAGGCGCGTCCGCTGATCGCGGCGATCGACGATCCGCTGGCGCGGATCAAGCTGCGGGAACTGGACGAGACGGTGGCGCTGTGCGCGGGGTTGTGGGTGGAGGCGCAGGGCAGGGAGGCGCAGGTGGCTCCGGGCCAGACGCTGGACCTGACGGTGAGCGCGATGAACCGGAGCGCGGCGAAGGTCGCGCTGGAAGGGATGCGGGTGGAGGGCATCTGGAACCAGGAGATTCCGGTGGAGCGGAAGGCGCTGGAGCTGGATCAGATGACGGACGTGACGGCGAAGCTCGCGGTGCCGGCGAACGAGGAATACACGCAGAAGTACTGGCTGAAGAAGCCGCACACGGCGGACGTTTACCAGGTGGACGATCAGCGGCTGATCGGGCTGCCGGACAATCCGCCGGCGGCGCAGGTGCGGGTGCGGCTCACGGTGGACGGGACGCCGATTGAACTGGTGCGGCCGGTGCATCACCGCTACGCGGACCGGGCGCAGGGCGAGAGGGTGCGTCCGGTGGTGGTGGTGCCGGCGGTGGCGGTGAATCCGCCGGTGCCGGTGGCG
>JBBIQR010000219.1:0-260 GCA_037442245.1 Candidatus Solibacter sp.
CATCCGCGCCGCCGCGCGCATCCCCTCCGTCCGCCCCCGCATTCTCTTCAAGAAGATCGATTCCACTCTCCGCGGACTCCCCGGCGTCGAAATCGCCGCCGCCCTCGAGGCCTTCGCCTGCACCGCCGCCATTGTCTGCCCTGCCTTCCCCGCGCTCGGCCGAATCGTCCGCGATGGGCGCCTCGCCGTCACCTCCGCCACACATTTCCCCGCCATCGACGTGCCCGCCCATCTGCGCGCGCAGGGCCTCCATCCCGCCC
>JBBIQR010000219.1:326-8158 GCA_037442245.1 Candidatus Solibacter sp.
GCTGGACGCCGCCTCCGATGCCGATCTCGACCGCATCGCGGCCGCCGGACTCGCACTCGCCGCGCCTGTCCTCTGGGCCGGTTCCGGCGGACTCGCCGCCGCCCTCGCCCGCACGCTCCCTCCCGCCGCCCATCCTCTCCCCGTCCCCGCGCCCCACCCCGGTCCCATGCTCCTCATCGTCGGCAGCGATCACCCCGTTACCCTCGCGCAGCAGCAAGCCCTCACCTCAACCCGCCCCGTCGAAACCCTCGATGCCGCCTCCGCCGCGCCCGAGTCCCTCCGCGCCGCCCTCGCCCGCCCCCAACCCGTCCTCCTTCGCGTCCCTTGGGGCCGCGTCTCCCAAGCCCAATTGCGCGCCTGCCTCGCCGGCCCGCTGGCCCGTCCCGTGCTGCTCTCCGGCGGCGACACCGCGGCGCTCTTCTGCCGCGCTCTCCAGGTTGATCGCCTCGACCTGCTCGATGAAATCCTCCCCGGCATCCCCCGCTCCCTGCTCCGCGGCGGACCCTGCGACGGTCTCTCCGCCGCCACCAAGTCCGGCGGCTTCGGCGAGCCGGACGCTCTAATTCAAGTAGTGGACTACTTCTCATGCCAGAAGCCGTAACCCTTCCCACCATTGCCCTCACCATGGGCGACCCCGCCGGCGTCGGCCCCGAAATCTGTCTCATGGCGCTCGCCGACCCCGCCCTCGCCCCTCTCGCCCGCTGGCTCCTCGTCGGCGACCGCCGCGTGCTCGAACTCGCCGCCCGCATCACCGGCGCACCCCTTCCCTCCCCTGCCATCCGCCACGTGGACGCGCTCGCCGGCTTCGACGACTTCGCCTTCGGACGCCTCGATGCCCGCTGCGGCGCCGCCGCCGTCGAGTACGTCCGCGCCGCCACTCAGATGTGCCTCCGCGGTGAAGCCGCCGGCATCGTCACCGCGCCCCTCAACAAGGAGGCCGTCACCCTCACCGGACGCGCCTTCTCCGGCCACACCGAATTCATCGCCGAACTCTGCGGCGCGGCCGAATCGCGCATGCTGCTGGCCAGCGAGCGCATGGCTACCGTCCACGTCACCACCCATGTGGCGCTGCGCGATGCCTGCGGGATCGATACCCCCCGCGTCCTCCGCACCATCGAGCTCGGCCACGGCGCCATGAAGCTGCTCGGCTTCCCCGAACCCCGCATCGCCGTCTGCGGCCTCAACCCCCACGCCGGCGAACACGGTCTCTTCGGACAGGAGGACGAGCGCGTCATCCGCCCCGCCATCGAAGCCGCCCGCGCCCGCGGCATCGCCTGCAGCGGACCCCACGCCGGCGACACCGTCTTCCTCCAGGCCGCGCGCGGCGCTTACGATCTGGTCGTCGCCATGTACCACGACCAGGGCCACATCCCCATGAAGCTGATCGATTTCGAAGGCACCGTGAACATCTCGCTCGGCATCCCCATCATCCGCACCAGCGTCGATCATGGGACCGCCTTCGATATCGCGGGAAAGAATCAGGCCGATCCGCGCAGCATGAAGCAGGCCATGCGCCTGGCCGCCCGCATGGCGCGCACCCGCCTCGGCCTCTGACCGCGCGCTACAGCCGGCTGACTACCGCCTCGGTGAACTCGCTCGTCGACGCTTTCCCGCCCACGTCGCCGGTCAGATGCTCCTTCTCTTCGTACACCCGGTAGATCGCCTTCTCCAGCCTCGCCTCCGCCTCCCGCTCGCCCAGGTGAAACAGCATCAGGACCGCCGATTGCATCAGCGCCGTCGGGTTCGCCAGCCCCTTGCCCGCGATGTCCGGCGCCGTCCCGTGCACCGCCTCGAATACCGCTTGGTAGTCGCCGATGTTCGCTCCCGGCACGATCCCCAGCCCGCCCACCAGCCCCGCCGCGAGGTCGCTGATGATGTCGCCGTACAGGTTCGGCAGCACCAGCACGTCGAACTGCTCCGGCCGCATCACAAGCTGCATGCAGGCGTTGTCCACGATCAGTTCCCCATACTGGATCTGCGGATAATGCGAGGCCACCTCGCGGCAGCACTTCAGAAACAGGCCGTCGCTCAGCTTCATGATGTTGGCCTTGTGGATCGCGGTGACCTTCTTGCGGCTCTCCCGCTTGGCCCATTCGAACGCCGAGCGCGCGATCTTCATCGAGGCGTTGTGGGTGATCACCTTCAGGCTCTCCACCACCCCCGGAATCACTTCGTGTTCCAGCCCGGAGTAGAGATCCTCCGTGTTCTCCCGGAAGATCGCCAGGTTCAGCGGCAGGTCGTGAAACCGCGTCTTCAGCCCCGGCAGCATCCGCACCGGCCGGAAATTCGTGTACAACCCCAGCTTCTTGCGCAGCGCCACGTTGATGCTCTGGTGTCCGCCGGCGATCGGCGTCGCGGTCGGCCCTTTCAGCCCCACGTGCGTGACTTCGAGCGAGGCGAAGACTTCGTCGAGTTCGCCGGGCGCGGCGGTCACCCGCTCCCAATCGATCCGCGCGCCGGTGGCTTCCACGGCGCGTACGGTGGCTTCCGCGACCTCGGGTCCGATACCGTCGCCGGGAATGAGTGTGATCTGGTGGGCCATCACCGCTATTATAAAAGTCGGAGGCTGCCGTTGATCCCCGATTGGGCCGAGGAGCGCCGCAAAATGGTGGACGCGCAGTTGCTCCGCCGCGGCATCCGCGACGCCCGCGTCCTCGCCGCCATGCGCGCCGTCCCCCGCGAGGAGTTCCTTCCCCCCGAGTCCCGCATCTCCGCCTGCGCCGACGCCCCCATCCCCATCGGCTGGGGCCAGACCATCTCCCAACCTTACATGACCGCCCTCATGGCGGAGTGCCTCGAACTCGCCGGCGGGGAGACCGTGCTCGAAGTCGGCGCCGGCTCCGGCTACGCCGCCGCCGTCCTCGGCGCGCTCGCCCGCGACGTCATCGCCATCGAGATCGTCCCCGAGTTGGCCGCCCTCGCGCGCGCCAACCTGCGCCGCGCCGGGCGCGCTCATAACGTCGAGATCGTGGAAGGCGATGGCGGATGGGGTTATCCGGCGCGGGCTCCCTACGACGCCATCACCGTCGCCGCCGGCGCTCCCGAAGTGCCGTTTTCCCTCCTCGAACAGTTGCGCGATCCCGGCATCCTCGTCATCCCGGTGGGGCCGCGCGAAGACCAGGAATTGCGCGTGGCGCGCAAGCGCGGCGGCCGCATCGAGTGGCGCGTCGCCACCCTCTGCCGCTTCGTCCCCCTGCGCGGCGGGGAGGGATGGCGCTGATGCGTCTGCGCACCGCCAGGGACCGCCTCAAGATCGAGCACAGCATCATCGATGGCGTGCGCGAAATCCTCGAAGCCGTGCTCGCCGCCAACCCGGAAATCCGCTCCGTCATCCCCGGCGTGATCCGCCCCGTGCGCGACGCCCGCGGCCCGGTGAAAATCCGCGTCACCGTCCCCACCCAAAACGGCTGGAAAGCCATCGCCCTCTCCGCCGGCGCCCGCCAGGAACTGTTCTTCTCCACCACCCTCACCAAAGAACAACTCGAATCCGCCCTCAAGTAGCGCAGGCATCCCGGCCTGCATTCTTTTCTCGTAGCGCAGGCCTCCCCCCGGCCTGCCTAAGCAAAAAAAACCGCCGGACGGTGACGCGCCGCCGGCGGTTCAAGCCACTTAGGAGACGAACTGGCAAAGTTTGCAGTCCCTCCTCCGAGAGGTTGCTATCGGGACCGCATCCCAATCTTCCCGCGATTTCCGGCGCACCGCCAGATCCAGGCCGCCCGCTTTGTACCACCCGCGTCCCAGGACTTCGCGGCTATTCCGCTTCCTTCGGTACTACCCCTATCCCGATCACCGACACCCCCCGCCACGGCAGCACCCGGTCCAGCCGCCGCCACAACGGCACCAGCGCGTCGAATACCCGCAACTGCATCCGCCCGAACGACCGCCGCTTCAGCACCCGCCCGTTCAGCCACCACCCCGGACGCGTCACCCGGTTGAACTCGAACACCCGCTCCACCCGGAATCCCGCGGTTTCCATCCGCTCCCGCAACTGCTCCGCCGAGTACCGCCGGTAGTGCCCCAGCACCTCGTCCAGCGTCCCGTACACCCCCTGATCCTGCGGCACCAGAACGATCGCCCGCCCACCCGGTTGCAGCGCGCTATGGATGTTGCGCAGCGCCTCCAGGTCGTCCTTCACGTGCTCCACCACGTTCAGACACACCACCGTATCGAAACGCCCCCGCAGCTCCGCGAAATCCGCCGCCAGGGTCAGGTCTACCTTCCCGCTCTCCAGGTTCGGCCGCCCCTGAAACCGCACTCGCAGCCGCCCCAGGTGCTCCTCTTCCAGGTCCGTCGCCATGTACGACCGCCGCCCCCGCGAAAGGTGCTGCGTCATGTTCCCGATTCCCGCGCCCAACTCCAGCACCCGCCTGCCCAGAAACGGTTTCAGCGTATCCGCCATCCAGCGGTTGAAGCGCCGCGTCCCCGCCAGCGAATCCAGGATGTGCGCCCCGCGGTCCACGTACAAATCCCGCGTCAGCCAGCACCGCAGGATCACCCACATCGCCGCCACCGCGTCCTTCGCCCCGATCTTCTTGCCGTCGTCGTACGTGCGCCCGTAATAGCTGATCGGCACTTCGTAAATCGCCGCCTGCCGCTTGGCGAACTTGATCGTGATCTCCGGCTCGATCCCGAACCGGTTGCTGCGGATCGGAATGCTCCGCGCCAGCGACACGCGGAACGCCTTGTAACACGTCTCCATATCGGTCAGGTTCAGGTCCGCGGCCATGTTGCACGCCGTCGTCAGAATCCGGTTCGCCAGCGCGTGCCAGTAGTAGATCACCCGCCGCTCGCCCGATATCAGGAACCGCGAGCCGTACACGACATCGGCTTGATTCGCCACCAGCGGACCGAGCACCTTGGGATACTCGGCGGGATCGTACTCCAGGTCGGCGTCCTGAATGATTCCGAATTCGCCGCGCGCGTGCCCGAGTCCAGTGCGGATCGCCGCCCCCTTGCCCTGGTTGCGCTCGTGCAGCACCACCCGCACCCGATCCGGGTACTGCGCCGCGAGTTCCGCCAGGATCTCGCGCGAGCCATCGGTCGAGCCGTCGTCCACCGCTACGACCTCGCTCTCCAGCCCCTCCGGCAGGGGAGCCCGCAGCGCCCGTCCGATCGACGCCGCCACAAACTCCTCCTCGTTATAAACCGGAACGATAATGGAGAGCAGCCTGGTGCGATTCAACCCGCTATCTTACCAGTGCCGCGGGCTTCGCCGCCGGCGCTTTCGCCCCCTGCCGCCACGCCCGCGCCCCCAGCATCACCGCCACCAGCAGCCCATAGATCACCGGGCGCCGCACGCTGCTCTTCACCAGCCAGTAGTAGTGCACCACCCCGGCAACGCCCGCCGCGTACACCAGGCGGTGCAGCATCCGCCACCGCTTCCCGCCCATCCGCCGGATCCACCCCGCGGTCGACGTCGCCGCCAGCGGAACCATCATCGCGAACCCCGCGAACCCCGCCGTGATGAACGGACGCTTCCCCACATCGTGCAGCATCTCCCGCCAGTCGAAAAACTTGTCCAGCCACACGTACGTCGTCAGGTGCAGCACCCCGTAAAAGAACGCGTACAGCCCGATCATCCTGCGGAACCGGATCAGATCCGGCAGCCCCAGCAGCTTGCGCAGCGGCGTCACCGCCAGCGTCGCCACCAGCAGCCGCAGCGTCCAGTCGCCCGTGAAGTGCGTGATGAACTCGATCGGATTCGCCGAAAGATCCTGGTTCCATCCGCGCCATCCCAGCCACCCCAGCGGCGCCAGGCACAACACGAACGCGGCGATTTTCACCCAGCGGTTCCGCAGCATGATGCGCGCCTAGTAGTTCGCCCTCAGGTCCATGCCCTTGTACAGGCTCGCCACCTGATCGCCGTAGCCGTTGAACATCAGGGTCTGCCGCTTGAAGAACTCGCCGAGCCGCCGCTCCGTCTTCTGGCTCCACCGCGGATGGTCCACGTTCGGATTCACGTTCGAGTAGAACCCGTACTCGCGCGCGTTGGCCGCGTTCCAGCTTGTCCGCGGCATCCCGCCCTGCAGCTTGATCTTCACGATGCTCTTGATGCTCTTGAACCCGTACTTCCACGGCACCACCAGCCGCACCGGAGCGCCGTCCTGCGGAGGCAGCGTCTCGCCGAACATCCCCACGCACAATAGCGCCAGCGGATGCATCGCCTCGTCCAGCCGCAGCCCTTCCACGTACGGAAAATCCAGCCCTTCGGCGCGCGGCATCTGCCGCCGGTCGAAATACGTCTCGAACGCCACGTACCGCGCCTTCGATGTCGGCTGCACTTTCTCGAGCAGCTTGCTCAACGAGTACCCGATCCACGGCACCACGATCGACCACGCTTCCACGCAGCGGTGCCGGTACACCCGCTCCTCCAGCGGCGCCAGCGCCTGTATCTCCTCGATCGAAAACTTGCGCGGCCTGGCGCAATCGCCTTCCACGCTCACCACCCACGGCGACGTGCGGAAGTTGCGCGCGTTCACGCTCGGCATGTCTTTATCGATGCCGAACTCGTAGTAGTTGTTGTAGGTCGATACCTGCTGGAACGTGTTCAGCTTCTCGCCGCTGGTCGTCAGCGGGCTCTTCACCGTCTGGAGCCGCGTCTCCGCCAGCGCCCGCTTCGCGCCCAGCATCGCCACCGGCAGTCCGGCCAGAAAAGCCCGCCGGTTTAAATACACGTGTTTCGGAGTGATCTCGCTATACCGCATTCCCAATTGCATCCCTCCCCTCTATCCTCCCATCATCCGCCCTTATTCCCTCTGCCCGCAAATTCGCGCGCGGAAGGGACTCGAAGGTGTGCGCCCCAGGGGAACCCGGCGCCCTGCTCGAAGGCGGCCATGTGGAACGCGATTTGGGCCCTCGTAAATTCCTCGGGCCCTTATATTACTAATGAAGCGATGCCCGGCAGTTTGTCCGCCGCTTCCAGGAACGCCACCCGCTCAGCCTCGAAGAGCCGCTTCGCATCCTTGATGGCTTTGGCAGGGTCCGCCGGCGGTGTGACGAGCACGCGCATTTTCCTGACAGCCGTGTTCATCGCGTCCACGACCCCTTCCGCTTTGTGGATGGTCTCCGTCGGGAGCAAGGCCTCGTCAGTGGCGGACTTGAGCGCCTTGAGATGCGGGCCAACGGTGGTCTCGTAAGGGACCAGGGCAGCCAGAGTCCCCGCCGCCGCCTTGCCGTGGAAACCGTGGGCCGCGGCCTGCAGGTCCTTCAATGCCTTCGCCGCTTGCGCGCGGCTCGTCTTCACGCCGGAAAGAAAGCTCTTGAGGTAGGTATTGATTTCTGTGACGCAGGCGAGAGCCTTCTTCTCGGCCTTGATCTTGTTGTTGTTGACGGCCGCTGCAATGGTGCTGGCAACTTTCTCGATCGCCGGAAGATCCTTCGCCGCCGGGTCCGACGGCAGGGTCCGCAACGACTCCGAGATGCCGGTCTTGGTCAGGGTAAGCGGCTTGGCCTTCTTCCACGAAGCCAGCGCGTTCTTCATATCGATTGCCACGAATCCTCTCCTCTCCCGCGGGAACGGGACCTCCACCCGGTTGCTGAGTGCATATGGGTGCCCCATTGTACCCTGGAGTTCGAACCCCATAATGTATGCGCGGAAACAAATAGCACCAGTTCCGCACTGGGCCGATTGACCCGGCATCCACGCGCTCACCCGCATTCCGGTGACCCGCCGTGGCCCGGCTGACCTTCCTCAAGCCAGGTTGCCGCGCTCGTCCAACACCACCCGCGGCACCGTGCGCTTCGCAATGGCAACCTCATACCGGGTGTGCCGCCGTTCGCCGGTCCTGGTCAACGCGCCCTGCTCAACCAGGTCAACCAGGTCGCGCGTGGCG
>JBBIQR010000220.1:0-8147 GCA_037442245.1 Candidatus Solibacter sp.
ACCCAGAACGCTTTCGAGCAGGCGGATGTTTTCGTCCCGGGTTCCAAAGAGGCTTTCCACGCCTCGCGTGATGCACACACTGGATTTGGTCAAGGGAGTTGCTGAGACCTCCAAGTGAGGAAAAACGGCGACAAAGGCTTCCGGTTGGCTGGGAACCGATCGAAACTTCGACCAACCCGCTGGCGCGGGTTCTGAAACAGCATCTGCATACATTATAGCGGAAGGTCAAGAGGGGAGTGCTACGGCTGGATGAACGCCGGGTTACAGTTCATGGATTCCTGGAAAGGCTTCATTGCAGCAGCCGGATGCCGTTCGGTCCGGGGATGGCTTTCACCCACGTGTTCATCTCTTCTTCGTTCTGCAGAAGATCGCGCAGCGTCGCCTTGCTGAGCACGTGATCCACCGCCACCTGAACCGCCCGCCACAGCGATCGTACCGAACAGTCCACGCTGCGCGTACAGATGCCGGTCTGTCCGGCGTGGCTGTCGCAGAAGGAGCTTTCGAAGAGCCGTCCCCCAAGGCATTCCATTACGTCGCCGATCACGATGTCTCCCGCCGGACGCGCCAGCGTGTAGCCGCCTTCCTTGCCGCGCGCCGCCTTGACGAAGCCGCCTTTGCGCAGCGCGCGCAGAATCTTGGCCGCAGAGGCATGGGAGACGCCTTCCGCCTGGCTCATCTCCGGAATCGTGATGCTGCCGGACTCCCCGGCGTAGCCCAGCCGCACCAGGCAGCGCAGCCCGTATTCTTCGTTGGCGGAGAGTTTCACCGGCGCAGCCTCGCGATCGGGATGATGTCTTCGATGCCCAGCGCAAGCCTGGCGGCTTCGCTCATGCGCGCCTTGCTCCAGGGCGGATCGAAGGTAAGCTCCAGCTTGACGCCGCTCACCCCGGGGACGCCGAGGACGGCGCGCTCGACCTCGCCAGGCAGCGTGCCGGCGACCGGACAGTTGGGAGCGGTCAGCGTCATGGTCACGCGCGCGCCACCCGCATCGTCCACCTCAACCCCGTAAATCAGGCCGAGTTCGTAGATGTTGACCGGCATCTCCGGGTCGTAGACCTTCTTGAGCGCCGCGACGATCTGATCCTTCAGGCTCATTCGGTGGTTGCCGGGTCGTGCGCGTCGTCGAGCGCGTTCTTGAGCGTGTGCCAGGCGAGGGTGGCGCACTTGACGCGCGCCGGGTAGTCGCGCACGCCGCAGAAGACAACGAGCTTGCCCAGTTCCTGGCTGACCGACACGTCCGTGGTCAGCAGTTCGTGGAACCGCTCGAGCAGCTTGAGAGCCTCCGCGCGGGTCTTGCCCTTGATGCTCTCGGTCATCAGGGATGCCGAGGAGGTCGAAATCGCGCAGCCGGCGCCGACGAAGCTCGCGTCTTTGACGATATCGTTCTCAATCCTCAGAAAGAGCTTCAGCTTGTCGCCGCATAGCGGGTTGTAGCCCTCGGCTTCGCGGTTGGCGTCGTCCATCGAGTGATGATTGCGTGGACGCTTGCTGTGATCGAGGATGATTTCCTGGTAGAGATCGTGAACCATCAGCCGAAGATCTCCTTTACCTTCTGAATTCCCTCCGCCAGCGCGTCGATTTCAGCCGGCGTGTTGTAGAACGCCAGCGACGCGCGCGTGGTGGCGGGTACGTGAAAGAAGTCCATGACCGGCTGCGCGCAGTGATGCCCGGTGCGCACCGCGACGCCCTGGTTATCGAGCACGGTCCCGATATCGTGCGGATGGATACCGTCCATCACGAACGAAAGCACGCCGGCTTTTTCGTGCGCCGTGCCGATCAGCCGCAGCCCGGGGATGGCGGAGAGCCGCTCCGTGCCGTACTCGAGCAGCGAGTGCTCCCAGGCGGCGATATTATCCAGCCCGATCCGGTTGGCGTAGTCGAGCGCGGCGCCCAACCCGATCCCGCCGGCGATGTTCGGCGTGCCGGCTTCGAACTTGTACGGCAAATCGTTGTACGTGGTCTTCTCGAAGGTGACCACCTTGATCATGTCGCCGCCGCCCTGATAGGGAGGCATCGCCTCCAGCAGCGCGCGCTTTCCGTACAGGATGCCGATTCCGGTGGGACCGAACACCTTGTGGCCGCTGAACGTGTAGAAATCGGCGTCGAGCGCCTGCACGTCCACCTTCATGTGCGGGGCCGCCTGCGCGCCGTCGATCAGGGTCAGGGCGCCCGAATGGTGCGCCATTTCGATCATCTGCCGCACCGGATTGATGGTGCCGAGCGCGTTGGAAACGTGCGTCACCGCCACCATGCGGGTACGCGGATTGAGCAGCCTGGCGTACTCCTCGAGCAGCAACTCGCCGCGCTCGTTCATCGGGACGACCCGCAGCTTTGCGCCCCGCTCCTCGCACAGCATCTGCCAGGGCACGATGTTGGAGTGATGCTCCATGGCGGAGATCACGATCTCGTCGCCAGCCCGGAGGTTCTTGCGGCCCCAGGTGGAGGCCACCAGGTTGATGCCCTCGGTCGCGCCGCGGACGAAGATCAGCTCGTCGCTCGATTGCGCGTGCAGGAAGCGGCGCACCTTGGCGCGGGTCTCCTCGTACGCCGCGGTCGAGCGCTGGCTCAACTCGTGCACCCCGCGGTGGATGTTGGCGCAATCCACTTCGTGGAACCGGCGGATGGCTTCCACCACCGCGGTGGGCTTCTGCGCGGTGGCGGCGCTGTCCAGGTACACCAGGGGCTTGCCGTGAACCGTCTGTTTGAGAACCGGGAAATCCTCCCGGATCTTCTCCACGTCGAAGGGTGCCGTGACTGCGCTACTCAGGGTGCTCATGGAATTTTCCGAAGAGGGTGCGTTCCAGCGAATCCCTCAGGGACTGCACTTTGATGCGGTCGACAATGTCCTGGGCGAAGGCGTAAATCAGCAGATTGCGCGCGTCCTTCCGCCCGATGCCCCGCGACTGCAGGTAGAAGAGCATCTCGCTGTCCAACTGGCCGATGGTCGCGCCGTGCGTGCAGCGCACATCATCCGCCCAGATCTGCAACTCGGGCTTGGTGTTGATGACGGCATCGTCGGACAGCACCAGGTTCTTGTTGGTCTGCTTGGAATCGGTCTTCTGCGCGTCCTTGCGGACGATGATCTTGCCGTTGAAAACCGCGTTGGAGCGCCCGTCGAGAATGCCTTTGTACAGCTCGTGGCTGGTGGCGTGCGGCATGGCGTGGTCGATCGAAGTGTGATTGTCCACGTGCTGCGTGCCGTTGACGATGTAAAGCCCGTTGATGTTGGCGTCGGAGCCTTGGGAGAGAACGGCGTTGACATCGTTGCGGACCAGCGCGCCGCCCAAAGAGATCGAGTGCGACGAAAACGCGGCCGAACGCCCGATCGCCACCTGCAGGGTCGCGATGTGATACGCGCTCAGGCTCTCCTGCTGGACCTTGTAGTGGTCCACCACGGCGGAGTCCGCAACCACGATTTCGGTCACGGCGTTGGTGAAGTACGCGCCCGCGCCCCGGTAGGTCTCGACGATCGAACACTGCGCGTTGGCGCCGACCAGGATCAGGGTGCGGGGATGCGCGGCCGTGCCTTCCGCGGGGGCGTCGCAGGTGATTTCGATGGGTGCTTCGAGAGTCGCGCCGCGGGGGACCGCGATCACGCGAACGTCGTTGAGAAAGGCCGTGTTCAGCGCCACGAAGGGGTGGTCGAGGGAGGCGTACTTTGCCAGGTGCGCTTGCGCGGCCTCCGGCAACCGTGCGGGCCGCTCCGCCGGCCAGGAAACCTGCGCCAGTTTGGTCACCGGCGCCACGTTGGTGAAGCGCCACTCCTCCTGGTGCGTGGTGGGGAAACCCAGTTCGCTGAAACGCGCAAAGGCCTTCTCCCGCAGAGCCTGAATCCACGGCTCGGCGGCGGGCTGCTGCGTGAACAGCTCCAGCCACTGCGCGGAAAGTTCGGCGACAGCGGTCATACGCGGCCGACCGCCTCCTCTTCGTCGTAGATGCCGACTGCGGCGTAGCCGCCGGCCTCGAGTTCGAGCGCGAGTTCCTTCCCCCCGCTCTTCACCAGCCGCCCGTCGGCAAGTACGTGCACATAATCCGGGACGATTTCATTCAGCAGCCGTTGATAGTGCGTGACCACGATCATCCCGCGTTCGGGCGAGCGCATCGCGTTGACGCCGCCGGAAACGGTGCGCAGCGCGTCGATGTCCAGCCCGGAATCGGTCTCGTCCAGAATCGCCAGCCTCGGCTCCAGCACGGCCATCTGGAAAATCTCGTTGCGCTTCTTTTCCCCGCCGGAGAAGCCGGTGTTCACGGGACGGTTGAGCAGCGCCTGGTCCATCTTCATGACCTGCATCTTCTCGCGGACCAGGTTGAGGAAGTCCATCGCGTCCAGCTCTTCCAGGCCGCGGTGCTTGCGGATCTGGTTCACCGCCGCTTTGAGAAAGTACATGTTGCTCACCCCGGGGATCTCGACCGGGTATTGGAAGGCGAGGAAGACGCCTTCGCGGGCGCGCTCCTCGGGGTCCATTTCGAGCAGGTCCCTGCCGTCGAGCAGCACCTGGCCGCCCGTCACCTGGTAGAGGTCGCGCCCGGCCAGCACCTGCGCCAGCGTGCTCTTGCCGCTGCCGTTGGGGCCCATGATGGCGTGTACCTCGCCGTGCTGCACGGTCAGGTTGATGCCTTTGAGAATTTCGCGGTCGCCGACTTTGGCGCGCAGGTCGATGATTTCTAGTAGTGGCATTGCGTCAAAACTTCCAGGCGGCAGGCCGTGTGCCTACCCTACGCTTCCTTCCAAACTGACCCCAAGCAGCTTCTGCGCCTCGACCGCGAACTCCATCGGAAGTTCGCGGAAGACTTCCTTGCAGAAGCCGTGCACGATCATGCTGACCGCGTCTTCCGTCGAGATACCGCGCTGGCGGCAGTAGAAAATCTGGTCTTCCCCGATCTTCGAAGTCGACGCCTCGTGCTCCAGTTGCGCGCTCGTATTGCGCACTTCGAGATACGGGAACGTATGCGCGCCGCACTGGTCGCCCAGCAGCAGCGAATCGCACTGCGAGTAGTTGCGCGCCCCGCTGGCGGACTTGAGGATCTTCACGCCGCCGCGGTACGTGTTCTGTCCGTGTCCGGCGGAGATGCCCTTGCTCACGATCGTGGAGGTGGTGTTCTTCCCGATGTGAATCATCTTGGTGCCGGTATCCGCCTGCTGCCAGTTGTTGGTCAGGGCCACCGAGTAAAACTCGCCCACCGAGTTCTCGCCGATCAGCAGACAGCTTGGATACTTCCAGGTGATGGCCGATCCCGTCTCCACCTGGGTCCAGGAAATCTTCGAGTTCACCCCGCGGCAGGCGCCGCGCTTGGTCACGAAGTTGTAGATTCCGCCCTTCCCGTCCTTATCGCCGGGATACCAGTTCTGTACGGTGGAATACTTGATCTGCGCGTGATCCAGCGCCACCAGTTCCACCACCGCCGCGTGCAACTGGTTGGTGTCGCGCATCGGCGCCGTGCAGCCTTCCAGGTAGCTGACGTAGGCGCCCTCATCGGCGACGATCAGCGTCCGCTCGAACTGTCCCGTGTCCTTGGCGTTGATCCGGAAGTACGTGGAAAGCTCCATCGGGCAGCGCACGCCCTTGGGCACGTAGCAGAAGCTGCCGTCGCTGAAAACCGCCGAGTTGAGCGCGGCGAAGAAGTTGTCGGTGGTGGGGACCACGCTGCCCAGATACTTCTGAACCAGCTCCGGATGCTCCTGCACGGCCTCGGAGAAGGAGCAGAAGATGATGCCCTGCGCCTTGAGCTTCTCCTTGAAGGTGGTGGCGACGGAGACCGAATCGAATACGGCGTCGACCGCGACACCGGCAAGCATCTCCTGCTCTTTCAATGGGATGCCCAGCTTCTCGTAGGTCTTCAGCAGCTCCGGATCGACCTCCTCCAGGCTCTTCGGCGCATCCTTTTTAGTCTTGGGCGCCGCGTAATAAATAATGTTCTGGTAGTCGATCGGCGGGTAGGAGACGTTCGCCCACTTCGGCTCCTCCATGTTCAGCCAGTGGCGGTACGCCTTCAACCGCCATTCCAGCAGCCACTCCGGCTCGTTCTTTTTCCCAGAGATCAGCCGGATGACGTCCTCGCTCAAACCGCGGGGAATGGCATCGGCTTCGATGTCCGTGACGAATCCCCACTTATATTCCTGATTCGCAAATGTTTCGATCGTTTGGGTGGAATCGCTCACTGGGAGGAACTCCTAAGCTGTTGGTCTACCATCACATTACCTAATCTGTACTTTATAGTCAAGATTACTTGCCTAATGGATGCGGGAGGCGGGCGAACGGCTGCAGAAAAGGGGTGAACGACGCTGGCGGAAGCGCATTGCGCTAAGGTGGGGTTTCCACGAAAGCAGGACCCCGCAGTATGAAATTCGCGTTTGCCCTGGCATTCCTGGGACTCTCCGGCGTCGCGCTTGCCGCCGAAAGCTCCAAGCTGAACTTCAACCCGGACTGGAAGTTCGTCAAAGCCGATCCCGCCGGCGCCGCCGAACCCGGGTTCGACGACCGTTCCTGGACCAGCGTTTCCCTGCCCCACACCTTCAACGACATCGATACCTTCGACGACTGGTCCACCCCCGGTCACGTCGGCGAGATGAACCTGTGGAGCGGGCGCACGTGGTATCGCAAAAGCTTCACTCTGCCGGACGCCTTCAAGGGCAAGAAGGTCTTCATCGAATTCGAGGCGGTGCGGCAAATCGCCGAGGTCTACCTCAACGGCAAACTGCTCGGCGCCAGCAAGACCGGGTTCATTCCCTTCGGCTTCGACCTCACCCCCTACCTCAAGTTCGGCGCGAAGAACGTGATCGCGGTGATGGCGGACAACCGCTTCACCCAGGAAACCGAGATGGCGAAGATCGTGAAAACCGAGTTGCCCTGGAACAGCCCGCACTGGCATCCGGCGCACGGCGGCATCTACCGCAACGTCTACCTGCACGTCGCCGATCCGCTGCACATCTCGCTGCCGCTGTACAGCTTCCTCCAGACCGCGGGACCCTACGTGTACACCGCCGATGTGCGGCAGGAAAGGGCGCGCGTCGAGCTCGAAGTGCCGGTGCAGAACGAACGGTCCGCCGACGCCTGGGTGCAGGTGATCGCCACCGTGATCGATCCCGGCGGCAAGACTGTGGCGACCATGCAGGAAAAGGGGGAACTGGCCGCGGGCGGCAGCACCGATATCACGCTCTCCGGCGAAATTCCGAATCCGCAGTTGTGGGAACCGGCGCATCCTTATCTCTACCGCGCGAGCATTTCGCTGCGCGCCGGAGATAAAGAGGTCGACTCGCGGGAAGTGCCGTTCGGCGTGCGCACGTTCCGCTGGGACTCGGCGACCGGGTTCTACATCAACGGTCACCACGAAAAGTTGCACGGCTGGGGCCAGAAGCCCACCGACGAGTGGCCCGGGCTCGGCGCCGCCATGCCGGATTGGATGCACTTCTTCACCGTGCAGTTGATGAAGGAAGCCGGCGGCAACTTCGTGCGCTGGGGACACTGCGCGGGCGCGCCCGCGATGCTGGACGCCTCCGACCGCCTGGGCATCCTCACCGAGCAGCCCGGCGTCGATGGCGAAGGCGACGCGCAGGGCGAGGCGTGGACCATCCGCGCCGCAGCCTTCCGCGACATGATCGTGTATTTCCGCAACCACCCCTCGATCCTGATCTGGGAAGGCGGCAACCAGAAGGTCAGCCGCGAGCACGCCCAGGAACTGCGCGGCTACATGGACCGCTACGACCCCAAGGGCGGCCGCGCCTACGCCCATCGCCGCGCCGACGAGATCACCGCCGAATTCATGGATGTGGGAATCGGCACGGAGGGCGGACGCGAGATCGCCCGCCTCCCGGTGGTGGAGGGCGAGTACGACCGCGAGGAATCCCCGCGCCGCGTGTGGGACGATTTTTCCCCGCCGAACTTCGGCTATCCGGAAGCCAAGGGACAGACCTACCAGCTCACCAGCGAGCAGTATGCGGTGAACCAGATCGCGCAGTTCAAGAAGATCGCGCCCGCCGGTCACGCGGGAGGCGCCAACTGGATTTTCTCCGACTCCACGTCGGGCGGACGGGTCTCCACCGAAGTGGCGCGCGCCGGCGGCGAGGTGGACGGCGTCCGCCTGCCCAAGGAAGCCTACTACGTGATGAAGGTGCTCTACCGCGGCGATCCGCAGGTGCACATCATCGG
>JBBIQR010000221.1:0-8136 GCA_037442245.1 Candidatus Solibacter sp.
GCTTCGTCCAGGACCTCAAAGCGCGCGGCATCTACGACAACAGCCTGATCGTCCTCACCGCCGACCACGGCGATTCGCTGGGCGAGGAAGGCCGCTGGGGACACGCCTATTCGCTCGCGCCCGAAATCGTGCGCGTCCCCCTGGTGGTGCACCTGCCCAAAATGTATGCGGACATGGTTTCCAACCCGCAGGCGGTGGCGTTCCAGAGCGACATCACCCCCAGCCTGTACTACCTGCTCGGCCATCCGCCCACCCTGCGCCGCGATTTCTACGGACGCCCGTTGTTCACCCGCACCGCCGCCGAGCAGCGGAATGACCGCGACAATTTCCTGATCGCCGCCAGTTACGCCGCGGTCTACGGCATCCTCGGCGACCGCGGACGCTCCCTCTTCGTCGCCGATGCGGTCAACTACCGCGACAGCCACTACGATATCGGGGACACCGGCTCCGGCGGTTGGGGCGGCATCACCGGCAAGGCGGAGAGCGAGGATCTGATCCGCAAGCAGGTCGGCGAAATCGCGGACTTCTACCGCTTCCAGCCGCACTAACTAACCGCGCCTGCCTCTTACGGCTTGACCGCCGCCGCGCCGCCGAAGCCTTTGCGCTCCATCTTGCCCCACCCGGTCTTCCCCTTCAGCCCGTCCACCAGCCCCTGCACCCGCCAGTACGTCATCAACTGCTTGAAGCCCAGGTTCTCCAGGATCGCCACCACGAACAGGCGGATCACGTCCAGCGTCCGCGGATAGCGCCGCTGCGTGAACTCCTCCAGCAGCACCGCGCTGGTCGAGAGCACGATGCCGAACATCACCGACACCACGAAGAACAGGATCGCCACCTCCTTCGTGATCAGCCCCAGCGCCAGCCCCAGCCCGGTCACCACATACCCGGCGGTCTCCACCGCCGGACCGAACATTTCAAACAGCGCGAAGTACGGCACCGCGAACACCCCCATCATGCCGAACTTCGGCCGCAGCGCCACCTTTTTGTGCAGCGAGATCGTTTCCACCGTGCCGCGCTGCCAGCGGTTGCGCTGCCGGTGCAGCACCTTGAGGCTCTCCGGCACCTCGGTCCAGCACACCGGCTCCGGCACATAGCAGATCCGGTACGCCGCCTTGCGCTCCCGCCAGCGCCGGTGCAGCCGCACCACCAGCTCCATGTCTTCCCCCACGGTCTTCACCGCGAAACCGCCGCTCTCCAGAACCGCGTCCCGCCGGAAGATGCCGAACGCGCCCGAGATGATCAGCAGCGAATTGAGAAAACTCAGCGCCACGCGCCCGCCGAGAAACGCCCGGATGTACTCCACCGATTGAAACAGCGCCAGCACCGAGGAGCCAGTCGATACCCGGGTCACCCGCCCGTGCCGCACGTCGCAGCCGTTCACCACCCGGATCATCCCGCCGCACGCCAGCGTGTGCGCGGGGTCCTCCAGGAACGGCTTTACCGCCTGCAGCAGCGCGTCCGGCTCGATCAGGGAATCGGAATCCACCACCGCCACCAGCGGCGAGCGCGCCACGTCCAGCCCCGCGTTCAGCGAATCCGCCTTGCCGCCGTTCTCCTTGTCCACCACCACCAGCCGGATCGGGTCGCGCGATTCGTAGATCCCGCGGATCGGCTTGTGCGGCAGCGGTCCCACCGGGGCGCGCGCCGAACGGTACAGCCGGAATTCCTCGATCAGGATCTGCAGGGTGTCGTCCTTGGATCCGTCGTTGACCACGATCACCTGCACCCGCGGATACGTCAGCTTGAGCATCGCCTTGACGCTCTCCCGCACCGTCACCGACTCGTTGTACGCCGGCGCGATCACGCTGATTTCCGGCAGCAGGGGCGATTTGATCAGCGCCTCCCGCTGATCCGGCGTGAGCCGCGCGTGGTACCGGCGCAGCGCGAAAAACCCCATCACGGTCAGAAAGAAGTAGATCGTGTTGATCACCGCCACGTACGCGATAATCCCGTGTACGAAGTAGTTGAACGACCGGTAAAACAGCAGTTCCCAATCGATCATGCCGGCACCAGGTGGACGCGTTGGCTACGCACCCGCTCCAGCGCTTCGAGCGCCGCCCCGGCGGAGTGAGCGCGCGATTGCAGCACCTCGCGCTCCAGCACGCGGCAGCCCTCTTCCCCGAGCGCCGCGATCGCATACGCCGCCGCCACCGCCGCTTCCGGCGCATCGCCGCGCAGGCACTCTTCGAGCGCGCCCAGCGCCGGATGGAGCCGCAGTTTCCCCGCCACCGTGGCCGCCGCGGCGCGCACCGCCGCGTCGTTATCGCCCAGCGCCGCCACCACCTGCTTCGCGCACGCGCCCGGTTCGAGCAACTGCGGCACGACCGCCAGCGCCGCAACCCGTACCCCCGCGTCCGCGTGGCCCAGCAGCGTCTCCAGCTTCGCCACCGCCACCGACTTGCCCCACGCGTGGATGATCTCGAGCACCGTCCGCACCGCCGCCGCCTCGCCCGCGAGCGCCTCCGGCACCGCGGTCGCGCACAACAGCACGGCGTGCGGACGCAGCGCCTCGGTCAGAACCGCCCGCACCAGCAGCGATTCCTCCAGCGCCGCCCGGAATACCGCCGCGATCTCCTCCCGCCGCCCGCCGCGCAGCAGGGCCCGCGACGCCTCCAGCTTCACTTCATCGTTGGGATCCCGCAGCGCCGCCAGCAGCACCGCGTTCGCCCCGCCGCCTTCCAGGTGCCCCAGCCGCGCGATCGCCTCGCGGCGCGTCTCGTCGCGCCAGGAACGGTACCGGCGCTTCCAGAGGCGGTCGATGCCGAGTTCCCGCGCCAGTTCGGAGACCCGCTCCCGCGCCGTCCCCCGCACAAACAGCAGCATCTCGTAGAGGCAGCGCTCGACCTCGCGCGGATGCCGCCGCGCCAGCACCCGCAGGTTCTCCGCATCTCCGCCCCCCAGATACGCCGCCATCTGCATGGCCATCGGGGGATGCAGCCGCTCCCAGTTCCGCTCCTGCCGGTAGCGCACCGCCTTGAGCGCCATGCTCAGCAGCAGCAAGCCTCCGATGACGCCGCCCTCCGTCACGCAGAAGGCATACCCGAACGCCAGCCCGCCGTCGGCGATGTGATGCCGCACGTACAGTACGTCCACCAGAGCCACTGCTCCGGCGTACCCCGCCGCCGTCGCCACGGCTTGCAGATAGATGGCGGCGCGTCCCACCCGCTCGCTGCGCTTCACGCCGCCACCCGGTGCAGCCGTTTCAACCTGGCCAGCACTTCCACCGGGCTGAACGGCTTGGTCACGTAATCGTCCGCCCCCAGACCGAACGCGCGCACGATGTCGGTCTCGTGTTGCAGCGCGCTCAGCACCAGCACCCGCACCCGCCGCAGCGAGGGATCGTTGCGGATCGCCGCCAGCACTTCCAGCCCGTCCATGTTTGGCATCATGACGTCCAGAATCACGGCATCGGCGCCGCTCGCACGCACCAGTTCCAGCGCCTCGGCGCCCTCTCTGGCCACCGCGCACTCCATCCCGGAGTTTTCCACTGTCGCCTTCAGCAGCGTGAGGATGGTCGGGTCGTCGTCGGCGATCACGACCTTGCAGGGCCCGCCGCCGCCCGTGTTCTCCGGCGCCCCCGTCGCGTCCCGCCGCGCCAGCAGGTGGCACGCCCGGCTGAGCACTTCGGCGTCGGTCCATGGCGATGCCACGAAGTCGTAGTGCGTGCCCGCCGGCAACGCGCCCCCACCGTCGGGAGGCGTCCCCACCAGCAGCACCCGAAGCCCCGCCGCGGCCAGTTCCCGGAAGCCGGCGCCGCCGCCGTTCGCCCCGGCAATCGCCAGGTCGCACCCCGCCCGTACCGCGTCCAGCACCTCCGCGCCCGCATCGGTCAGCGCCGCGGCGAAGCGCGATGCCACCGCCGCGTTCAGCCCGGCGAGCGCGATGCGCCGCCCCGCCAGCCGCGCCGCCAACTCCACCGGCACTCCGTGGCGCCCGTCCTCAGCGGCGCTCTCCGCCGCCTGCTCGAACAGCGCGCGCAACCGCTCCAGCCAGCCCGTTACCTCGCCGTCCGCCAGACCGCCCCGCCGCAGATGGTCGTGAATGCGCCGCGCCAGTGTTGAAATCTCCGGGTAACCGAACGTGCCGCCCAGCCCGGCCCACACGTGCGCCGCGGCGCGGATCTCCGCCGCGCCCGCGCGTTCCCCGAGGAGCGCCGCGCAGCGTGATCTTCCCTCGGCGAGAAACTCGCGGCACAGCGGCGTCGCCCACGCCGGCAGATCCGCCGGGGCGGGCATGGGATCGTCCGCCAACACCGGCTCGCGATGCCGCGAGAGCAGCGCCTCGATCTTCGCCGGCAGCGCCCGCGTATCGATCGGCTTCACGATGTAGTCGTCGCACCCCGCGTGCGCCGCCGCCCGCCGGTCCTCTTCGGTATCGCAGCCGGTCACCACGATCACCGCGATCCCGCGCCACGCCGGATCTTCCTTGATACGCCGCGTCAGCGCCAGCCCGTCCATCCCGTTCAACCGCAGGTCCGTCAGCACCAGCCGCGGACGGAACTCGGCGATCGCGTGCAGCGCGGCTCGCGCGTCCCCCACCGCCCGCACGTCGTAGCCCGCCGCCGCCAACACCCGCTGCGTCAGCTTGCGATTCGTCGGCGTGTCGTCCACCACCAGGATCGGTTCCATAGGCGGCGGCCGTCAGGCGGTGCGCTTCCGTCCCGCCGCCAGCACCGGCTGCAATCGGGGCCGCGCGCCCGCCGCCGCGGCGGACTCCGGCGTCCCCGCCGGCGCAAACTCGCCGCACGGAAAACTCAGCACCGGCGTCGATAGTCCCACCGAGCGCAGCGCGCGCAGCACCAGCCGGTAGTCGTCGACGCCGAAATCCTGTAAGTCCACGATCGCGGCCACCGGCTGCTGGCTGCCCACCACATCGAGTGTGCGCCGCAAATCCCCCAGCGCCACCGTCCGGTACCCGGCGCGCTCCAATTCCGCCATCAACTCGACGGCCTGGCGGCTCACCACCATGACCCGCAGACCCGCGTGCGCCGGCGCTCCGAAACGGTCCAGCGCGAACAGCAGCCGCTCGATCGACGCCTCGTCCGGCGTCCCCGCCGCGGCAGACGCCGCAGGCGCCGGAACCTCCTGTGGCTCGTGCTCCGAAACCGCCTCCCCCGGCGCCGTGGGCAGGATCGCGTACAGCACCCACCCGCGTCCCGGCGGATGCCGGAACCCGGCCCGTCCGCCCTGCTCTTCCACCAGCCCCACCGCCATCGCCAGTTCCGCGTCCGCCGCCGGATTCAACGCCGCTTCGGTCGCGTCCCCGCCCGCCGCCGCGCGGCTGCTCTCCACCTCGATGCGGAACGCCGTGGCCCCGTCCGGCGCCGTGCGCACCACGACCCGCCCGTTAGCCGGAGCCGTCCGCACCGCAAACGCCAGGTACGCCGTGACCAGCCGCTTCAACCGGAACGGATCGGCCGGCACTTCCCGCACATTCGCGTCCATTTCCACGTCGATGCGCACCCCGCGCCGCTCCCCGTTCAGCACCTGCAGGACGTAGCGCGCGTTGTACAGGATCGCCTCCAGGCTCACCTTCTCATGCCGTACTTCCGGACGCGCCGCTTCCATCCGCGCCACGTCCAGCAGTTGATCGATCACCGCCGCCAGGTGCCGCGCGCTCGAAAGAATGTCCGCCGCGCACTCCCGCTGATCCGCGCTCAGCGGATCGATCTTGCCGTCCACCATCAACTCGGCGAACCCCACGATGCCGTTCAGCGGCACCCGCAGGTCGTTCGATACGTTGGAAAGAAAACGCGTGCGCGCCTCCCGCGCCTCCGCCGCCGCTTTCACCGCCGCCGCGCGCTCCTCTTCCTTGGCCGCCAGTTGCCGGTCGCACTCCTCGCGCGCCCGCGCCGCTTCCAGCCGCGCCGTCCGGTCGGTCAGGGTGTAGCGCAGTCCGGCGATAGCGCCCGCCGTGTCGTGCAGCACGCTTTCCTCGATGAACGCCAGAACCGCGCTCCCGCCCTCGCCCGCGAACTCCCGCTCACTCGCCCCCGCCGCCTGCGTCCCGCTCAACTGCGCCAGAGCGCGCGCGTGCGCCGCGGCATCCCCGGCGAAAAGCACCTCCGCCGCCGTTTTGCCGCGCAACTCCCCGGCGGTCCGGCGCAGGAACGTCTCCGCCGCGCGGTTGACCCGCGCAATCGTGCCGTCCAGTCCGGTCTCCAGGCACGCCGCCGGGGAATCGTCAAACAGGCGGGCGGCTGCGCTGCGGCACGCTTCCATCTCCCGCGCCGCCTGCCGCGACTCGCCCACCACGTCTCCGATGGCCCGGTCGAGTTGATTCAGTTCCCAGCTATGCTCCTCCGCCGGCGTCCACGCGCGCCCCGCGGCGGCGCCGGACGCGGCCTCCCGCATCGCCCGTATCCGCCCCAGCACGCTCTCGATGACCCACGCCGCCGCCGCGGCTTCCGCCGCCATCCACGGCCATATCAGCACCTGGAAACGGCGGAATCCGGCCGCGTCGAGCGCCAGCATCGCCAGCCCCAGCGCCGGCACCGGCAGGAACATGCTGACCGCCGCTTTGGTGCGCAAGGGCAGGTTGCGCCATACAGAACCGTACCGTAGTCGTTCCAAGCGCTCCATGATTTGACGGCCCCCTGGGGGAAAGAAAGCATCCCGAATGGACCTTTACAAGGTATGCCCGAGCCCCGCCGGTAGTCTATATCTCTATTGGTTGCTCCCGGTTGCCATACCCCGGGTCACTAGACCGCCGCTATCCAACGGGAGCGGCGCCGGGAAAGTTCACGGGGGCAAAGCGCCCCCCGCGGCCTTCGACCATGCGGTTCGTGACAGAATATAGGAGAATGAAGGATCGCCGTGGGGACAGCCCCGTCGCCTCCGCGCCCCGGCGCCAGTGCCACTCTCTTGCATGAACTCACCGCGCGCGGGCGAACAGCTCGATCATTACCACCTCGAAGAACTGGTCGCGCGTAGCGGCATGGCGTCGATTTTCCGCGCCACCGACATCCGCACCGGACGCTCCGTCGCCATTAAGATCCCCCACGAGGAGATGGAAGCCGACCCGGTCCTCTTCGATCGCTTCAAGCGCGAAGAGGAAATCGGCCAGGCCCTCGACCACCCCGGCGTCATGAAGGTGTTCGCCGACCCCGAAAAGAGCGCCGTCTACATGGTGATGGAGTGGGTCCCCGGCCGCCTCCTCCGCTATGTTCTCCGCGAACAGGCCCCCTTCTCCCCCGAACGCGCCGCCCGCATCACCATCGCCGTCTGCGACGCCCTCGATTACATCCACCGCAACGGCGTCGTCCACCGCGACCTCAAACCGGAAAACATCATGCTCGACGGCGAGGAGCGCGTCAAGCTGATCGACTTCGGCATCGCCGGAAAAGCCGGCGCGCGCCGCCTCACCTTCGGCAAACTCTCGCAGGTGATGGGGACCCCCGACTACATCTCGCCCGAACAGGTCAAAGGCAAGCGCGGCGACGGCCGCAGCGATATCTACTCGCTCGGCATCATGCTCTACGAAATGCTCACCGGCAAGACTCCGTTCACCGGCGCCAACCCGTTCCTCATCATGAACGACCGCCTGCTGAACAACCCCATCCCGCCGCGCGAGCACAACCCCGCCATCTCGCCCGAAATGCAGGAAGTCATTTACCGCGCCATCGAACGCGAGCCGCAGAACCGCTACTCCACCGCCAACGAGTTCGCCTGGGACCTCGAACACCTCGACCAGGTCGGAGCCGCCGACCGCGCCGAATTGCGGGATTGGAAGAAGCGCCGCACCCCGATCTTCCGCCGCATCCTCTTCTATGCCGCCATGGCGCTCATCCCCGTCCTCGTGTTCGGCCTCCTGATCTTCGTCGCCAAACACTCCTGACGAGTCCCCGCCTCGCGACGGCCCGGCTCCCGCGCTGGACGCCAACACGAAGCCGTCAGAAACTAAGACGCCTATCGTCCCGCCGCTCGCTCGTCGCCGGAAGGTTGGGAGCGCCCTCCCGTTCGCGGCGAGCCTCGATCAGGCGGCGCGCGACGTCGCGTGCGATCTCCAGCGCCTCCGCAACCGTACGGCCCTGCGCTACCAGGCCTTCCAACTCGTCGGAAGTAGCCAGGAACAGGCCCTCGGGCAGTTCCTCCACCTGGATCCGAATCGCCAGCTCCATACCCTCGATCCTAACTA
>JBBIQR010000222.1:0-8115 GCA_037442245.1 Candidatus Solibacter sp.
TACCAGAACCAAACCGCGCCGCGCAGACGCGCGTGCGGAGCGCCTTCGGACAGAGCCGCGACCGTTAGGGAGCGCCGGAATCGCCGCCCTCTTCTACGCCGCGCACCCCGTGGACGCGTACTGAGCCTGAAACCGAATCGTCCTGGAACCGGGCCTGCCGAAAAACAAAACTGAGGCCCGTAAGCACGGTCAGTACCAGGGGAACTTTCGTCCCAGGGCATCCGGAGAATACCGGAAATAGCCCCGGAGGTAGTGCCATTATTCGCAGGCCCGCGGGCTTGGCGTCGGAAAGATCGGCAGTACGTACGCCCGGCGGGGGCCTATGGCCTTCCGTCACGGTGGCTGGGAAAATCCTGATATCCACCGTTATGACCAAACCGCTAACTAAGTTCGTACCAACCGCGGCGCTGCTCCTGGGGCTGTCCGCAATCCTTATTCCCGTCACGGCTCGCGCGGATTCCTTCAAGCTGTCGAGCTATCCGGGCGGCAATCCGGCTGGCAACTACACCTATGGCAGCCCGGGCACCACCATTCCGGCCGGTCCGTATCAGGGCCAACTCACCGTCGGCGGCACCACCCATACCCTCCTGGTGTATTGCCTGGACGGCGACCTGACCAGCTACTACGGCACCACCTATTCCGGAACCGCCAGCACCCCGAACACCCCGCAGGAGGAAGAGGCGGCGTTCCTGGCGTCGTATTCGCTCTCTAAAGGAGCGCCCAGTTCGTCCAGCAGCGTCGTCAACAACTACGAGGGTCCGATCACCCTGGCCATCTGGCAGATCATGGGTACGCTGGGCACGGGTCAGCATGCCCTCCCTGCCGATCCCGCGGCGGCGCCCTTCATCACCCTGGCGCAGAACATGTACAGCCAGGGCAAAATTACCCAGACCTTCCTGAGCCAGGTCCAGGTGTTCACGCCAAGCAACACCAGCACCCAGCGCTTCATCACCGCGGTCCAGCAGAACTTCAACGTCCCTCCGGGCGGTTCCGCCCCGGAACCGGGCACGGTGGCGATGTTGGGCGGTGGTTTGGCCCTGGTGGTCGTGGGGCGTCTCCGGCGCCGGTAGCGGTTCCCGGTTGCAGATGGGGCGGGTAGCTAGTATCGTCGAATCGTGAACCTCACACGACGGAACGTACTCGCCCTATCGGCTGCCGCGCTGGCGCAGGCGCAGGCCCAACGCCGCTTCGCAAACTGGAAGCCCAAACTCGGAGTCCTCTGCTGGTACACGGACGCCAATCTGGAGTTCGTCAAAGCCGAAGGATTCACCAGCATGCAATTGCGGCTGGACCCGGCCGCGCTCAACGACGCGCAAATCGAATCCATCAAGAATAAGATCGCCGCCGCCGGCATCACCGCCAGCGCCCTGGCCTGCGATGGCAATCATATCGATCCCGACCCGGCGGCCCGCGAGCGCGTCAACCGCTACACCGCATCCTGCATCGAACTGGCCGGAAAACTCGGAGTTCCGGCGATCGGCGGGCAAAGCGGCACATTGCGCGGACGTCCCCTGAACGAACAGGTGGACGAGATCGTCAAGGTCTACACCGAAAAATACTTCCCCCTGTGCGAAAAGTACAAGGTGCGCATCCTCTGGGAGCCCTACGCCGGCGGCCCCAACATCGCCACCGGACCGGTGGGCTGGGAGGCTCTCTTCAAAGCCTTCAAAGACAACTCCCCCGTGGGATTGCAGTTCGATCCCTCGCACCTCGTGTGGCAGTTCATGGACCCCGTCCAGGCGGCGCGCGATTTCGCCGGCCACATCTACGACGTCCACCTGAAGGACACCGAGATTCTCTGGCACCTGCTGCGGCGCGGCGGTATCAATCCCGTCAATAACCAGCGCTGGTGGCGCTTCCGCATTCCCGGCCAGGGATCGGTGGACTGGAAGGGCCTGTTCTCCGTGCTCGCCGAAGCCGGCTACCAGGGATGTATGAACATCGAGAACGAAGACGAGTTCTACTATCCCGCCACCGACCGGGATCACAACTTCACCGAACAGTACAAGCGCGGCTTCAAGGCGGCACACGAGTACCTGAAGACGATGGTACCGCCGGTAACCGCGTAAACCGGCGTCCCGTGCGAAAATAGCGGTTTCGCATGACCGAACCGCAAAACTCCTCAGCAGCCAGTGCTTCCGCTTCCGCCGAGGCACTCGCGGAGAAGATCCGCAACCGCACCGCCCGCGTCGGCATCGTGGGCCTCGGCTACGTAGGTTTGCCCCTGGCCGTCGAATTCGCGCGCGCCGGATTCCACGTGACCGGCATCGACGTGAATGAGGAAAAGACCCGCGAGGTCAACGCCGGGCGCTCCTATGTTGGCGATGTCCCCACCGCCGTGCTGGCGCCCCTGGTCGAAAGCGGCCGCCTCCGCGCCACCACCGATTTCGCCGCCGTCCGCGACCTCGATACCATCAACATCTGCGTCCCCACCCCCCTGCGCAAAACCAAGGACCCGGACATGAGCTTCATCGTGTCCTCCTGCCAGGAGATCGCGCAGTATTTCCACGCCGGTACCCTGGTCCTCCTCGAGTCCACCACCTACCCCGGCACCACCGACGAGGTCGTGCTCCCCATGCTCACCAGGAGCGGGCTCGAAGTCGGCCGCGATTTCTTCCTGTGCTTCTCGCCGGAACGCGTCGACCCCGGCAACCCCAGGTATCAGACCGTCAACATCCCCAAAGTGGTCGGCGGGTACACGGCGGCGTGTACCGAAATGGGGCGCCTCTTCTACTCGCAGGCGCTCGAACGCGTGGTCCCGGTCAGTTCCACCCAGGTGGCGGAGATGGTGAAGCTGCTCGAAAACACCTTCCGCATGATCAATATCGGGCTGGTCAACGAAATCGCCCTGATGTGCGACCGCATGGGCATCAACGTCTGGGAAGTGATCGACGCGGCCGCCACCAAGCCGTTCGGCTTCATGCCCTTCTACCCGGGACCCGGTCTGGGCGGCCACTGCATCCCCATCGACCCGTTCTATCTTTCCTGGAAAACCAAGCAGGCCGGCATCGAGGCGCGCTTCATCGACCTGGCGGGATACATCAACGGCCAGATGCCGCACTTCGTGGTGGACAAGGTCCAAAACGCCCTGAATCAGGCCGGCAAGCCGGTGAAAGGCTCGCGCATTCACGTCATGGGCGTCGCCTACAAACGCGATATCGACGATATGCGCGAGTCGCCCGCGCTCGACATCCTGATGCTGCTCGAGCGGCGCGGCGCCATCCTCGGCTACAGCGACCCCCACGTCCCCACCCTGCGCCTCGACGCCATGACCCTTCAGGCGCAACCGGAATCAGCCGCCGGCGCGGCCGATTGCGTCGTCATCGTCACCGACCACGCCGCCTTCGACTATGCCGCGCTGCTCGAGCGCTCGAAACTCATCGTGGACACGCGCAACGCCCTCAAGGGCCGCGTCTCGGACAAGATCGTTCGCCTGTAGATGCCCATCGTTCGAAAAGCCGCAACCCACCGCGGTTGACTTCCGTCTATGACTATGCCCAAGCTGGAACTTGGTACCAGGGAGGCGGTTATGAAGCTCGGCGCCAGGACGTTGCTGACCGTGGCGGCCCTCACGGCGGGGACGGTAGCGGGGTTCGCCCAGCCGGTGATCTCGGCCAGGTCCGGAATGGTTTCCAAAGCGGAGGGCGAGGTCTTCCTCGGGGATAAGGCCATCGAGGAATCCCAGGCCAGTTTCCCGGAAGTCAAGGAAAACCAGGTCCTCAGCACCAAACAGGGCCGCGCCGAGGTGCTGCTCACCCGCGGCGTCTACATGCGGATCGGCGAGAACGCCTCCATCAAGATGTTCACCAACCGCCTGATCGACACCCGCCTCGAGATCCTCTCCGGCAGCGCCGTCGTCGAAGCCGCGGACATCGTCAAGGACAACAACCTGACCATCCTCGCCGGTGACGCCACTGTCGCCATCGTGAAGCACGGGCTGTACCGCTTCGATATGGCGGATCACTCGATCAAGGTGTTCGACGGAACCGCAAGCGTCGCGCTCAACGGCCAGACCACACTGCTCGGCCAGGGGCGCCTGCTGCGCGTCGAAAACGGCCAGCCGGTCTTCGACAAATTTAACAAGGACGATACCGACGCGCTCGACAACTGGTCGCGCCGCCGGGCCGAACAGGTGGCGCGCGCCAACCCGTCCTCGGCCAAGCAGATCTACGATTCCGGTTGCGGCGGCTGGCAGTTCGGTTCCAGTCTGGCCGCCCAGACGGGCGCCTACGATCCGTACGGCCCCTGCTCCTGCGGCGGCTGGCAGTACAACCAGTGGTACGGCCTGGTCACCTACATCCCCTGCGGAGCCGCCATTTACAGCCCGTACGGCTACCGCTATTGGGGGCCCATGAACGTGATGCAGGCCTTCTATCTCCCCCCGCAATATCCTGCCTACTACGGCGGGGGCGGCGGCGGAGGCAACTACTTCCCCTCGGCCGGCGCCACCGCGGGAGGCTACGCCGGTGCCATGTCGAGTTCCTCGAGCATGGGGGTGAGTTCCTCCGCGGCGGCATCAGCCACCACCGGGACCACTTCGTCTTCTTCGGCGGGCAGTTCGTCGGCGGGCCACGGCTCTTCCGGCGGACACGGCAAGTAACCGCCCGGCCTTATACTTCGATCCGCGTGCCGAGCACCGCCAGAAACTGCCGCATCCATTCCGCTTGCGCCGGCCAGGCGGGCGCCGTCACCAGCACTCCGTCCGTGTAGGCCGCATCCATCGCGATATCGGCAAAGCTCGCGCCCGCCAGGGTCAGGTCCGGGGCCAGCGCCGGGTAGCAACTGCACGTCCTTCCCCCGAGGACTCCCGCGGCCGCCAGCACCTGCGTGCCGTGGCAGATGGCCGCGATCGGCTTGCCGCCGTGCGCGAAGTGGCGGCAGATATCGAGCACCCGCGCATTGGTGCGGATGTACTCGGGCGCGCGTCCGCCGGGGATCATCAGCGCATCGTAGTCCCCGGCCTGGACCTCGTCGAAACTCGCGTTCAACACGAAGTTGTGGCCGACCTTCTCCGTGTAGGTCTGGTCCCCTTCGAAATCGTGAATCGAGGTGCGGATCTTCTCGCCCGTGCGCTTGCCCGGACAGACCGCGTCCACCTGGTGGCCAACCATGCGCAGGGCCTGGAAGGGAATCATCACCTCGTAATCTTCGGCGTAATCGCCGACCAGCATGAGAATCTTCTTGGCGGGCATACGCCGTTATCGTCTCATGCTTCGGCCGCCGGGGTCGAGCGGCAAGCACGCGTGCCCGGGGTTCATGCTAGAATCGAGTTCGTCCCCCTCCTAGTTCCATAACACGAGCCGAGAATCAAACTACACGTCTATGCAGAAGCAGGAATCCAAACGCGTCCTGGCGGTGGTAAGCGATTTGTTCTTTTCGGTCAAGCTGAACGAAGCGGCCAAACGCAACGGCCTGGCCATCGAGTTCGTCAAAGACGGCGAAGAACTCATCGGCAAAGCCAAGCTGAAACCTACCGTGATCGTCTTCGATCTCAACTTCGACGCCGTGGAACCGCTCAAGCTCATCTCCCGGCTCAAAGGCAGTCCGGAGACGCGCTCGGTCAGCCTGATCGGTTATCTCTCCCACCTGCAAGGCGAATTGAAACAGCAGGCGCAGGAAGCCGGCTGCGACATGGTCATGGCCCGCAGCGCCTTCTCGCAGAACCTCATGCAAATCTTCAAACGCCACTCCGGTACGTTGTAGTTCAGATCGAGACCACCGGACACGGCGCGTCCCGCACGATCGCGTAAGCGTGCGTCGGCAGGCGCCGGTGAGCGCGATGCCCGCGCCCGATCACCACCAGGTCCGCCTGTCGCGCCAGCGCCACATCCCGCACCACGGCTCCGATCTCTCCGCTATCCACCACCGCCTCGCCCGGAGCGGCCATGTCCTCGTGCAGAAACTCCATCCGCTCGCGCGCCTGCCGGATCAGCATCAGCCGCCACTCGGGATCGAAATAGACCGGGCCCAGCCGCGTCGTGCTGAACGGGATGGCGTGCAGCGAAAGCAGCGCCGCGCCGAACTCCGCCGCGAATCGCGCGCCCCAGCACAACACCTGGCGCGTATGCAGCCCCAGATCGAGCGCGCACAGCACCCTGCGGACCTGGAACGTGGCCGGGTCCGGCGCGGCCTCCATGTGCGGACCGGTCCACACCGGACACGCCGCGTCGTGCAGGATCTTGGCCGTCACACTGCCCAGCAGGAAGCGCCGGAACGGACCGTACCCGTGGGTCGGCAGCACGATCAAATCGCAGCGCTCCGCCGCGGCCGTCTCTACGATCACCTGGGCCGGGTCGCCCTTCCGCACCAGGCGGCGCACCGTGACCCCGTCGCCGGCGGCGCAGGGGAAAACGTCGAGTTCACCGGTGCGCTCGGCCTCGATATCGCGTTCGAACTCCGCGGTCGTGTACCAGCTTGCGGAATCCACCGAGCCGAAGTAGGCCAGCGGCGGAGGAATCACGTGCAGCAGCACGATCTCCCCCCCGAAATGACGCGCCAGCGCTTCGGCATACTGCACCGCGCCCCGGCAGCGCGGGGAGAACTCCACCGGGACAAGCACTCGGGATAGTTGGGCCATGACGACACCTCCAGCAATGGCAAGGGCGTCGGAGCCGGGCGGCCCCGCCGGGAACCCGCGGCCGCTGCCGGGGCGGGTTCGTCGCGGACCGGGACATCCGCGCGCCATCCGGCCCTCAGGCGGCGCGAAACACAAATACGCCGAAGATCAGCACCAGCAGCGCCACAACCCGGCGCACCGCCGCGCGATACGGAACCGGACCGGTCACAACTGCGAACCTCCCGGGAGGCGAATTCGTTCCGGCTTTAGTATACGCCGCCACAACGGACATGGGAATCCCTTTCCGCGCCGGCCCGTCGAGTGCGGCATTGTACACTTAATTTAATGACCCCCAATCAACCCGGCCAAATGCCCAAACTGCCCATCGCGGGTGTGAAGAACCTGATCGCCATCGGCTCCGGCAAAGGTGGCGTCGGCAAGACCACGGTCAGCGTCAACCTCGCGGTCGGACTCGCTTCCCTCGGCTACCGCACCGGATTGATGGACGCCGATGTCTACGGCCCCAACGTCCCCCTCATGATGGGGATCAATGAAACCCCGGTGGCGCACGGCGACCGCATCCAGCCCCTCGAGCATCACGGCGTCCGCCTCATGTCGATGGGCTTCCTCAGCCCCGGCGATAAGCCGCTCGTCTGGCGCGGTCCCATGCTCCACAGCGTCATCCAGCAGTTCCTGCGCGGCGTCGATTGGGGCGAGCTCGACTACCTCCTGATCGACCTGCCGCCCGGCACCGGCGACGTACAACTCTCGCTCATCCAGACCGCGCCCGTCACCGGCGCCATCGTCGTCACCACCCCCAGCGACGTCTCTCTCGAGGATGCCCGCAAGGCCGTGATGATGTTCGCCCAGGTCCGCGTCCCGATCCTCGGAATCGTCGAGAACATGAGCTACCTCATGTGCCCCCATTGCAACGAGCGCATCGACGTCTTCAGCCACGGCGGCGGACGGCGCACCGCCGAACAGATGCAGGTCCACTTCCTGGGCGAGTTGCCGCTCGACCCCAAGGTCCGCATCGGCGGCGATAGCGGCAAGCCCATCGTGCAGCGCACCGGCGACGGTCAGGCCTTCCTCGAGCTCGCGCGCAGAATGGTCACCCGCGTCGAGGAAGCCTCCCGCGAAGAGGGTCCCAAGATCGAGATCATGGACTGAACCGGGTGCCGGAAGCTATCCCGCGGCCGGGACTTCGACCGGCATCTTCCGGCTCTTCCGCATCGACTGCGTCCACTCCTGCAGCGCCGCCATGTACGTGTAGAACACCGGCGTCAGGTACAGCGTGACCAATTGCGAGAACAGCAGTCCGCCCACCACCACCAGCCCCAGCGGGCGGCGCGCTTCGCCCCCGGCCCCATAGCCCAGCGCGATCGGCACCGCGCCCAGCAGCGCCGCCATGGTCGTCATCATGATCGGACGGAATCGGATCAGGCAGCCTTCATAGATCGCGTCGCGCGGCCTCAGTCCATGGGTGCGTTCGGCTTCGAGAGCGAAATCGATCTGCATGATCGCGTTCTTCTCCACGATGCCGATCAGCATGATCAACC
>JBBIQR010000223.1:0-8083 GCA_037442245.1 Candidatus Solibacter sp.
CGCTCGTGTCGTACCCGCACAAGCCTTCGAGTTCGCGGCGCAGCGCGGAGTGGGAGAGCGCGTCCAGCAAACGCTCGACCGCGCGCGTATCCATCTCCTCCTGGCGAATGGCGAGGTCGTAGTGCTCGCTGGCCAGCGGGAGGAATTCGAGCCCGAAGGCGCGCGCCGCCGGACGCGTGGCCACGCAGCAATCGGCCAGACCGGCATGCACGCGCCACGCGGCTTCCAGATGGCCGCCCGCGGGACGGTCGCCGTATCCGGCAATGCCGCGGGATGAGATCCCGGCGGCGCGCAGGCGCTCATCCAGCAACTGGCGGCTGCCCGACCCCTTCTCGCGATTGGCCAGACGGAGATCCGGGCGCGCCAGATCCTCGATGCCGTGGAGCCTTTTCGGATTGCCGCGCGCCACGACGATGCCCTCTTCCCACTTGGCGAAGCGGTACAGCACCACGCGCCGGGGCGGGCGCGCCCGCTTCAGATGGGTGCCGGCGACGTGAGCCAACTTCCGCCCCAGGAGGTCCATGGCCACCGAACTGTTCACCGCCGCCGCCACCAGGACGACGCCGGCGCGATCCAGGTGGCGCCGCAGGACGGATACCGCGGGATCGCATCCGGCGATGAGCAGACGGCCGGCCGGGTCCTCGTCGCGCAGCAGTTGCACGGTATTGCCCGCGCGGTCCGTGAGGAGGGCGTCGGCGGACGGAAGTTGCCACGCCGCCGGAGCCGAGGGCACCGCGACCAGGCGTCCGGCGACGCGGCACAACTCCAGAGGCGCGCCGGCGAAGAGTTCGCCCGCGGGAATCACCTCGGCGCGCGCGGTGCGGCGCGCGGCAGGCGCCTCCTCGAGCGCGAATAGCTCCTCCACGCTGGTTTCGAGCGCGCGCGCGAGTTTGAGCGCCACCGCGGTGTTGGGGATGTAGTCGCCGGCCTCCATCGCGTAGACAGTCTGCCGGGTGACGCCGGCGGCGCGGGCCAGTTCCGGGGCGGCCATGCCGCGCCGGCGGCGCGCCTCGGCCAGGCGGCTGGTCACCGGTTTTTCCGGCGTGCTATTGTCTCTTAAAGATGACTTTGTCATTTATACACTACCGAATCATCGCCTTCAGTTTACTCCTGCCCGCGCTCGCCGCGGCACAGAGCGGACGCGCCGAACTGCTGGGTACCGTGACCGATCCCGGCGGGCTGCCGGTCGCCGCCGCACAGGTGGAACTCTCCCAGCCCGCCACCGGGGTGCGCTACCAGACGCTCAGCACCTCCACCGGCGCCTGGGATTTCACGGGATTGCTCCCCGGCGTCTGGGAAGTGGATATCCGCAAGCCCGGCTTCCAGATCCTGCACCGCCCGGACATCCAACTCCGGGTAGCGGACCGCGTGGTTCTCGACCTCTCGCTCGCGCTGGGCGATGTTACCCAAACCCTGGAGGTCACCGCCACCGCCCCGCTGGTGCAGAACACGACCGGCACCCTGAGCCTGGTGGTAGGGCAGGAGCAGGTCTCGACGCTGCCGCTGAACGGCCGCAACTTCATTCCCCTGATCGCGCTTTCGCCGGGAGTCATGCTGCCGCCCGGCGAATTTCTGCCGCGCATCAACGGCAGCCGCCCGCGCACGAGCGAGTATCTCTACGACGGCGTCAGCGTGCTCCAACCCGAGCCGGGACAGGTCGCCTACTACCCGGTGCTCGACTCGATCGGCGAGTTCCGGGTGGAGACCAACTCCTACTCCGCCGAGTATGGCCGCTCCAACGGCGGGATTATCCAGGTGTCTTCCAAAGCCGGTACCAACGACTTCCACGGCTCGCTGTTCGAGTACTTCCGCAACGAGGCGCTCAACGCGCGCAACCTCTTCGCTCCCACGGGACCGAAGCCGCTGTTCCGGCGCAATCTGTTCGGCGGGACCATCGGCGGGCCCATCCGCCGCGGGCACACGTTCTTTTTCGCCGACTGGCAGAGCATCCGGCTCGATACCGGGGTCACGCGGCTGGGGACGGTCCCCACGCTCGCGCAGCGCGCCGGCGTCTTCACCAGCGACATCACCGACCCGTTGACGCGCACGCTGTTTCCCAACCGCACCATTCCGGCTTCGCGCTTCGATGCGGCGGCCAACTCGCTGCTTGCCGGCTACCAGTTGCCCAACGCGGCCGGGTCCAGCAACTACCGGCGGGCCGCCGACTCTACCGACGGCACGGACCAGTTCGACACCCGCATCGACCACTACATCGGCGCACGGCAGCGCATTTTCGCGCGCTACTCCTACCTGCGCGACAACATCGGCTCGCCCGCCACGTTCGCTCCCGACGACACCACCACCCTGACGCGCGGCGACAGCCTGATCGTGGAGCACGCGATCGGCGGAAACCAGGCGCGGCTCGGCTACACGCGCCGCTCGCTGGTCGAGTACACCGCGGCGCCCGGCGCCACCTACGATATCGCGGGGCTGCAATCGCTGGGTCCGGCGACCACCACCAACGGGCACATGGCGACGTCGATGACCGAGTTCGTCGACGATTACGCGTTCACCCGCGGCGCGCACAGCCTCAAGATCGGGACCGATCTGCGATGGGAACATCTCAACGTGTTTCAGCCGCCTTTTCCTTCCGGCGACTACCAATTTACCGCGGCGCTCACCGGCAACAGTTTCGCATCCTTCCTGCTGGGCGCGGTGCAGAATTACTCGCGCGACGTGCAGCAGGAGACGCTGCGCCCGCGCGCGCACATCGCCGAATTCTTCGTGCAGGACGATTGGCGGGTGACGCCGCGGCTTACGCTCAGCCCGGGCGTGCGCTACACGCTGAATTTTCCCTCCACCGAGGCGGACAACCATATCGCGGTGTTCAATCTCGCGTCGCAGCAACTGGATTTCCCGCAAACCGCGCGCAATCTGCACTGGCACGACTTCGGACCGCGCATGGGGCTGGCCTACCGGCTCTCCGATTCCTCCGCGCTACGCGCCGGCTACGGGCTGGTGTGGATCGAACAGGCGGGCATCACGACGCCTTTCACGGCGCCGATGTTTCCGTTCATCCAGACGCTGGCCCAGAGTTCGCTCGACAACCTGACCCCGGCCTTCAACCTGGCACAGGGCCCTACGGTGCAGACGGCGCCGCCTTCGGCTAGTTCCGGGCTGGGGCAGGGCGTCTTCGGCGTGCAGCGGGAAACCGGCTCGGGATACGCGCAACAATGGAACGTGACCCTGGAGCACAACTTCGGTACGTCGTGGACCGCGTCGCTGGGTTACGCCGGCAGCAAGCTGACGGGGTTGGGAGTGCCCGACACGAACCTCAACCAGTTGCCGGTTTCGGCTTTCGCCATGGGGACTGCGCTGACCCAGCGGGTGGCGAATCCCTTCTACGGACAGATTCCGGCCACCACGTCGCTGGGCGCGCCCACCATCGCCGAACAGCAGCTTCTGCGGCGCTTCCCGCGCTTCACCACGGTCACGCTGTACCGCAACAACGTAGGGAACTCCACGTGGCACGCGCTGGAAGCGCACCTGGAGCGCCGCTTCGCGCGATCGCTGGCCGCGACCGTGTCCTACACGTTTTCCAAGTTGATGGACGACGCGGGCAGCGTGTTCAGCTCCGCGCTGCTGACCGGTCCGGTGGCCAACTACCAGGCGGCGGACAGCTACAACCGGCGGCTCGAGAAGGACGAGTCCAACGGCAGCATCCCGCATGTATTCTCGACCGGGCTGGTGTGGCAGCCGCGGCGTTGGGAGGCGTCGCTGATCGTGAAGGCGCAATCCGGTATGCCGGTCACGGTGCAGCAGGCGACCAATTTCAACTCCGCGTTCGGGTTCGGCATTCAGCGTCCGAACATCGTGGCCGATCCCACGCTCGCCGCCAATCAACGGACTACCGCGCGGTTCTTCAACACGGCGGCGTTCACGCAGGCCGGGCAATTCACTATCGGCACTTCGTCGCGCGACCCGGTGCGCGGACCGGGGTATTCGGCCATCGACCTGATGGTGGGGCGGCTGTTCCCGATTCGCGAAAGCCTCACCGCCGAAGTGCGCGCCGAAGTGTTCAACCTGACCAACACGCCTCCGCTGGGGCAGCCGAACGGCAACTTCGGCTCCGCCGCGTTCGGCTCCATCACTTCGGCCGGCGATCCGCGGGTTTTCGAGTTCTCCGCGAGGCTCCAGTTTTGAAGCCCGGCGCCCTGCTCCTCATCCTGGCGCTGGCCGGATGCGGGGGCGCGCGGCGCCAACCCGCCATCTCCATCGCCGCCGCCGCGGACCTGAACTTCGCGCTCGACGATCTGGCGGCGCACTATCCGGGCGAACTGCGGATCTCCTACGGATCGAGCGGCAACTTTTTCACCGCGATCTCCAACGGGGCGCCCTTCGACGTGTTTCTCTCCGCGGACGTGGATTACGCGCGCCGCCTCGCGCGGCGTCCCGGCGATGTGTTCCCGTACGCCGCGGGACGGCTGGTGGTCTGGGTTCCGGCCGCGTCGCCGCTCGATCCCGCCGCCGCGCTGGCTTCGCCCGCGGTCCATCACCTGGCCATCGCCAATCCGGTGCACGCTCCTTACGGGCGCGCCGCCGAAGCCGCGCTGCGCCACATGGGACTGTGGGACGCGGTGCAGCCCAAACTGGTGCTCGGCGAGAACATCGTGCAGACGTTTCAGTTCGCGGAGACCGGCGCCGCCGACGCCGGCATGGTGGCGCTCTCGCTCGCAGTGGCGCCCGCCGCGCGCGGCAAGGGACGCTACTGGCAGGTTCCGCCGGACGCCTACCCGCCGATCGAGCAGGGGGGCGTGATCGTGCGCGACTCGGCCGCGGCGCGCGCGTTCCGCGATTTCCTGCTTTCCGGCTCCGGCCGTCGTATCCTCAAACAGTACGGCTTCGCGCCGCCGGATTAATGACATGGACTGGCAGGCCATCTCGCTCAGCCTGAAACTCGCCTTCTCCACCACCGCGATTCTGCTGGTTCTGGGCGTGCCGCTGGCGTGGTGGCTGGCCACCTCGACGCGCCGTTGGAAGTTCCTGGTGGAATCCGTGGTCGCGCTGCCGCTGGTGCTGCCTCCGACGGTGCTGGGCTTCTACCTGCTGCTGGCGCTTTCGCCGCGCAGCCCCGCGGGCGCCCTATACCTCAGGATCACCGGCGGGACGCTGCCCTTCTCTTTCGCCGGGCTGTTGACCGGCAGCCTGCTCTACAGCCTGCCCTTCACGGTGCAGCCGGTGGCCGCATCGTTCGCCGCACTCGACCGGCGCCTGATCGAAGCGTCATGGTGCCTGGGGGTTTCGCGCGCCGCCACGTTCCGGCGGGTGGTGCTGCCGCTGGCGCGTCCCGGTATCGCCACCGGCGCCATTCTCAGCTTCGCTCACACGCTGGGCGAGTTCGGGGTGGTCCTGATGGTCGGGGGCAACATTCCCGGGGTCACCCGCACCGCGTCGATCTCGATCTACGATCAGGTGCAGGCGCTCGACTACGCTTCGGCGGGCGCCACGTCGCTGTTCCTGCTGCTGTTCAGTTTCCTCGTGCTGGCGCTCACCTATTCCTTGCAGCGCCGCGTATGGTCGCCATGGCCGGCCAACTGATCTGCGAATGCCGGCGGAAGTTTTCTTCCGGCTTCGCACTCGACGCCGCGCTGGAAATCCCGGACGGCGTGGCGGTGACGGTGCTGTTCGGTCCCTCCGGCTCCGGCAAAAGTACGCTGCTGCGCGCCCTCGCGGGCCTGCAACCGTTGGATTCCGGCGCAATCCATTTCCGCGGGCGGGAGTGGACCGCGCTGCCGCCCCAGGAGCGGCGCGCCGGCTTTCTGTTTCAGGATTACGCGCTGTTCCCGCATCTCACGGTGGCGCAAAACGTCGCTTACGCCGCCACGCAGGAAGCGGCGCGGCGCGCGATGGAGACCTTCGGCATCGCGGCGCTCGCTGGTCAACACCCGCGCACGCTCTCCGGCGGGCAGCAGCAGCGCGTGGCGCTGGCTCGCGCCATTGCCGCGTGTCCCGATCTGCTGCTGCTCGATGAGCCGCTCTCCGCGCTCGACGCGCCCACCCGAGTGCGCATGCGCCAGGAATTGCGGGGACTGCTGCTGACGGCGGCGGTCCCGGCGATCGTGGTCACGCACGACCGGACGGAGGCCATCGCGCTGGGGGATTGGATCGCGGTCCTGATCGCCGGGAGAGTGCGGCAGACCGGCACCGTGCAGGACGTGTTCCGCCGGCCCCTCGACCCGGAAGTCGCCGCCAGCGTGGGGGTGGAGAACCTGCTGCCCGGAGAGGTCGCGGGCCGCGAGTCGGGTCTGGTCACGGTCCGCACCAACGGCACGTTGATCCAGTGCGTGGATGGCGGCGAGAGCGGCGCGGTGCTGGTCTGCATCCGCGCGGAAGACGTCGGGATATCTCGCGAAAGCGGTCACTCGAGCTTGCGCAACCGCATCGCCGGCGCGGTTCGCGCGGTGCTGCCGGAAGGTCCGCTGGCGCGGGTCGAGCTCGACTGCGGCTTCCCGCTGGCCGCGCTGGTCACGGCGCAATCCGCCGCCGAGCTGGAACTGCGGCCGGGTGACACGGTCAGCGCGATCATCAAAACCACCAGCGTCCACCTGGTCCGCCACTGAGCGGGCGGGTTATCCGGCCAACTCGCGCAGGATGCGCTGGGCGACGAGTTTTCCGCGTTCGCCGACCTCGCCGGTGGGACCGACGCAGGAGGGGCAGCCGGCTTCGCATGTGCAGGCGGAGAGCAGGCCTGCCGTCTTCGCCAGCAGATCGCCGGTCATGCGGAATAGCGGAGCGCTCTGTCCGATGCCGCCGGGGTACATGTCGTAGAGGTAGAGGTTGGGCTCGAAGAGGGTTCCGCCTTCGACCTTTTCGCTGAGCGCGACACCGAGATCGCGCGGGTCGCACATGAGCAGCAGGGCGGCCACGGTGCGCAGCGCGTTGCCGAGTCCGTTGATGCCGCTTTGCCGCTCGGTGGGGGTGAAATCGCCGAGACGGGCGAGGAAGTCCGCCGGGAAGTGGAGCCAGAAGGCGGTGGTGTGCATTTCCTGCTCGGGCATGTTGAGGTTGCCCGCGCCGACGTTCTCGCTGGTGTAGAACTTGATCTTCTTGAAGCCGACGATCTGGCGGTTGACGCGCACGTCGCCGTGGGCGCGCCGCGCGCCGCCGAGCGGATCGCCTTCCACCTCTTCGAGCACCTTGACCTGGGTGTAGTCGATGGCGTCGGTGTAGTAATCGCAGTCCACGCTCTTGACGTAGGCCTTGCGTTCGGCGTAATCGAAGCGCTCGACGTGATACTGGCGGGCCTCGTGGAGGTAGATGGCCTTTTCGTGGAGCGTGGTGAGGGCGGCGGTGAACGCCACCTCCGCGATCACCTTGGCTTCGCCGGTGATATCGACGACAACGAAGTTGTCGCTGGAGATCGAGCGCAGGCTGGTGGCGTCGGCCGGGTAGGTGTCGCTGGTCCAATGCCACGCGCCGGCGGAGTGGTGGAGGAAGCCGGTCTCTTCGAGGAAGCGGCAGATTTCGGCGAGGTCCTGGCGTCCGAAGGCCTCGCCGTCGCGCAGCGGCAGTTCGAATGCGGCGCACTTGACGTGGGCCAGCAGGATCTCCAGGTTTTGCGGATTGATGTAGGCGTGCTCGGGCGATTGGCCGAAGAAGTAGTCCGGATGCTCGACGATGTACTGATCGAGCGGCGCGCTGGAGGCGACCATGACGGCGGCGCTCGTGCCCTGGCGGCGTCCGGCGCGTCCGGCGCGCTGCCAACTGGAGGCGATGGTGCCCGGGTATCCCGCCATGACCACGGCGTCGAGCGAGCCGATATCGATGCCGAGTTCCAGGGCGTTGGTGGCGACCACGGCGCGGATGGCGCCTTCGCGCAGCTTGCGCTCGATTTCGCGGCGCTCCTTGGGCAGGTACCCGCCGCGGTAGCCGCGCACGCTGTCGCTGGGGATGGGTCCGCGGTCGCAGGCGTCCTTCAGGTAAGTGACCAGGATCTCGGTGGCGAGCCGGTTGTTCGCGAAGACCAGGGTCTGGAGCTTGTTCTCGATGAATTTCAGCGCCATGCGGCGCGCTTCGGCGATATAGCTGCGGCGGATGCCGAGTTGGCGGTTCACCACCGGCGGATTGTAGAAGATGAAAAACT
>JBBIQR010000224.1:0-8081 GCA_037442245.1 Candidatus Solibacter sp.
GGGCGCAGCATTTTCAGGGCGTGACCGTGCAGCCGATGGTCAAGCTCAAAGATGCGTACGAGCTCATCATCGGCTCCAGCCTCGACCCGCAATTCGGTCCCGTGCTGCTGTTCGGCACCGGCGGCCAACTGGTCGAAGTGTTCAAGGACCGGTCGCTCGCCCTGCCCCCGCTGAATACGACGCTGGCGCGCCGCATGATGGAGCAGACCAAGATCTACAAGGCGCTCAAAGGCGTGCGCGGACGGCGTCCGGTGGATCTGGCGGCGCTGGAAACTCTGATGGTGCGGTTCGCCGCCCTGGTGGCCGAACAGCGCTGGATCAAGGAAATCGACATCAACCCGCTGCTGGCTTCTCCCGACGGCCTGGTCGCGCTGGACGCGCGCATCGTGGTGCACGGTCCGGAAGTCACGCTGGAGCAGGTGCCGATTCCCGCCATCCGCCCCTACCCGACCCGCTATGTCGCGCCCTGGACGATGAAGGACGGCACGGGCGTCAACATCCGCCCGATCCGTCCCGAGGACGAGCCCGCCATGGTCCGGTTCCACGAGACCCTGAGCGAGCGTTCGGTCTACCTCCGCTACTTCCACCTGCTCAACCTGGAGCAGCGCATCCAGCACGAGCGTCTGACCCGCATCTGCTTCATCGACTACGACCGCGAAATGGCGCTCGTGGCCGAGCACGAGGGCGAAATCCTCGGGGTCGGCCGCATGATGAAGGTGCACGGCACCAACGAAGCCGAAGTCGCCGTCCTGATCAGCGACAAATGGCAGGGACGCGGTCTCGGCAAGGAACTGCTCGCCCGGCTGCTGATCGTGGGCCGCGACGAGAAGCTGGTCCGGCTCATCGCCGACATTCTCCCCGACAACCGCGAAGTCATGCGCATCTGCGAGAAACTCGGGTTTACCCTGAAGCACTCGCTGGATGATGAGGTGGTGAGGGCGGAGTTTGGGTTGTAGGTAGGGCGGGGGAAGGCAGAAGTCAGGAGTCAGGAGGCAGGAGTCAGAATGGCGGCGGCGCAACGTCCGGCCTCTCCATTCTGACTTCTGACTTCTGACTCCTCAGTTCCTCATCTCCCCTCCCCTGCTACAATTTTCTCGTGGCCCGCATCCTGATGATCTCCTCCGAGGCCGCTCCGTTCGCTAAGACCGGGGGACTGGCAGACGTGGCCGGCGCGTTGCCCTCCGCGCTCGCGGAGTTCGGGGATGAGGCTGCGGTCGTCCTGCCGCGCTACCGTTCGATCGATCTCAAAACCGCCCGCCGCGTGTGGGACCGGCTATACGTCCACTTCGGGCCCAGGATCTTCGAAACCAATATTTACCTTGCGGCCGCCCCGTTCCCTGTTTACCTGGTGGACTGCCCCGCGCTGTTCGACCGCAAGGGCCTCTACGGCGAGAATGGGGGCCTGGACTTTCCCGATAACCACGTCCGCTTCGCCGTATTCGCCCGCGCCGCACTCGGTATCGCCCGCCACCTTTTCCGCACCGATATTTTCCATTGTCACGACTGGCAGGCGGGACTCGTACCGGCGTATCTGCGCACGACTCTCTCCTCCGACCCGACCTTCCTCGGTTGCCGCACGCTCTTCACCATTCACAACCTCGGCTATCAGGGCCTGTTTCCCGCATCCGCCCTGGCCGAGATCGGGCTCGACGCCAGTGTGATGCTTCCCGACGGGATGGAGTTCTACGGGCGCGTCTCCTACCTGAAAAGCGGCATCGCGTACGCCGACGCGCTCAACACCGTGAGCCCTACCTACGCTCGCGAGGTTCAGACCGCCGAGTACGGGTTCGGCCTCGACGGCGCCCTGCGGGCCCGATCGGCCGATCTCTCCGGCATCCTCAACGGTGTCGATTACCGCGAGTGGAGCCCCGAAGTGGACCCGCACCTGCCCGCGCGCTACTCGGCCGCGGACCTTTCCGGTAAGGTGGTGTGCAAGCGGCAACTGCTGGCGGAATTCGGTCTGCCCGAGGATGCCGTGGACCGGCCGCTGTTCGGGATTGTCTCCCGTTTCACGCGGCAAAAGGGCGCCGACCTGATTGCGCAGGCGGCGGGCGAGATTGCCGCGCTGGACGGCTACCTGGTGGCGTTGGGAACGGGCGAACCCGAGTACGAGGACCTCTTCCGCCGCATGCAGAGCGAGTTTCCGGGCCGCATCGCCGTGCGCATCGGTTTCGATAACGGCCTGGCCCACCGCATCGAGGCCGGGGCCGATCTTTTTCTGATGCCTAGCGCCTACGAACCCTGCGGACTGAACCAGATCTACAGCCTGCGGTACGGGACTGTCCCGGTGGTCCGCGCCACCGGGGGGCTGGATGATACCATCGAAGAAGGCACTGGATTCAAGTTCGCCGAGTATTCGGGCGAAGCGCTTCGGGGCGCGATCCACGCGGCCGCGGCGGCGTATGCCGGCCGGGACGGGTGGGAAGCGATGATGCGCCGGGGCATGGATAAGGACTTTTCCTGGAGGGCTTCGGCCGCGGCCTACTCCGCGCTGTACCGGCGGATGCGGGGCGCGGATTGAATCTTTTTGCCGTTACGCGATTCTAATCAGGCAGGAGAGAAAATGGCAGGTCAGAACACTTTAACCTTCACCGACTCCGGTTTCGACCAGGATGTGCTCCGGTCGGACGTCCCGGTCCTGGTGGATTTCTGGGCCGAGTGGTGCGGCCCTTGCAGGCAGATGGGCCCGACGATCGACGCCGTGGCCACGGATTACGCCGGCAAGGCGAAGGTCGGAAAGCTGGACGTCGATTCCAACGGCGGAACGGCCATGCGCTACAACGTGCGCGGCATCCCCACGCTGCTGCTCTTCAAGGGCGGGCAGGTCGTGGAGCAGCGGGTCGGCGCCATCGGCAAGAGCGAAGTGCAGAAGATGCTCGACGCGCACCTGTAAAGCGCCGCAACGAATTCGAAGCAACAAGGCCGGCAGTGCGGATTGATCCCGCTGCCGGCCGTTTCGTTTCTGAGAGGGGAGCTATCGTTCCGGGAACGGGTAGTTCTCGGCGATGTCCGAGAGCATCTGCAACTCCTCGGGCGAAAAACGCTTCCGGAAGTTTGGGTTGTCCAGGCGGGACTGCCGATCTTCGGGCGTCAACCTTCCGAGTTGATTCAGAGCCTGCCGCACAGCCACCCGGCGATCCTCGGGCAGCGTGTTGAAGGCCTGCATCTGTCGCGTCAGGATCTGGCGCTTCTCGGGCGGCAGGTTCTCCATCCGCTTCCACAGATCGAGCAGGCGGGCGCGCTCCTCCGGCGGGCGTTTATCGAACTGTTCGAAGCGTTTGCGAAGAGCCTCCTGCTGCTTGGGAGGCAGTTTCTCCAGAACCCGGTCGCGCTGTTCGGGCGGCATTGCCAGCAACCGCTCCACCGGACCCGGGCCGGCCGGCGCCATGCGCGGACCTTGCCCGCCCTTGGGGAATGCCTTGGGCGCGGCCTGACGGGGTGGAGGCGGCGCTTTCGGCGCCGGGCGCGGAGCCTGCTGATGGGCGTTCTTCTGGGGCGCCGCGAACAGCGCCGCGGCGGCCAGCAGAAGCAGCCCGGATTGGAACATGCGCTTCATCGTCTCAGAGCTTCGATTCCGGCTTCTCCGAACGAACCTTGTGGTTGAACTCGCTGATCAGATCCATCGCGTCCAGGGCCTTTTCCACCTGCTCGGGCTGGACCTCCACGGTGGCCATTTCGGGCGGCGCCGGAACCGGGGCCGGCTTCGACGGATGCTGCACCAGCAGTGTGGCGGCAATTACCAGGCACGCGGCCGCGGCGGCCGGCACTCCGCGGTATGCCAGCAAGAGGCGGAAGGGACTGAACCACCGTTCGCGCCAGGAGCCTTCGCCCTCGATCCGGCGGTATAGCCGGCGGTCGAAATCGGCAGGGACCGGCGCCGTCTCCCAGCCGTCCAGCGCGGACCACACGGCCCGCTGCTCGTCGGCGAAGCGCCGGCAGGCCGGGCAGATTTCCATGTGCCGTTCGAGGATCGCGGCGCGATCCGGGGCCAGGCGGCGCGTCGCGTAATCGAGCAGCACGTCCGCGGTTTCGGGAGTTTCCAGGGGGCAATTCATCGGTGTCACCATCAGGCCATGTGCGCCAGCCGCGCACGCAGCGCCTCATAGGCCCGGAACAGGAGCGATTTTACCGCCGATTCCGAGCAGTTCAATACTTTCGCGATTTGCGAATACTCCATCTCTTCGTACTTGTGCATCAAAACGGCCGCCCGCTGCTTCTCCGGCAGCGCCGCAATCGCGCGCCGGATTTCTTCCAGCCGCGCCTCGCTGAGCATAGCCTGTTCTACGTTAGGACGGGTATCCGATACCTGCCGTACCGGCAGGTCGCCGGAATCGTCGTCCAGCCGTTCCTGCGAGCGGTCGTGCCGGCCGTCCCGCAAGGCGTTGAGCGCCAGGTGTGTCGCGATGCGAAAGAGCCAGGTGGTGAACTTCGCCGTCGGTTCGTACGTCGCGCGCGAACGGTACACGCGCAGGAACACTTCCTGCGCCAGCTCCTCGGCCACGGCATGATTCTGGACCATGCGGAAGAGGAAATGCACTACGGACGAGCGGTGCTTGTCGAGCAAGACACCGAAACTCGCTCCATCTCCCTCTCTAACCCGGAGCATCAACTCCGCGTCAAAGTCCAGAGCCGCCAAGGCTCCTCCCATATCTGGATTAACCCGCCCGCCCATTGGGTGTTGCGCGGCCGAAAAGAACATTTTCCATCGGCCTACTCGTCCTTCAGGGAGCGTTCCATCAGATTCCGGATCGCCTCCCCGGGAGAAATCCCCTGATGCAACATTCTATACATTTGCGCGGCGATCGGCATTTCGATGCCCTGCCGCCGCGCCAGTTCCACGGCCGCATCGGTGGTTTTGATCCCTTCGGCTACCATCCGCATGGACGCGACGATCTCCTCCAGGCGGCGCCCGCGGGCGAGTTCGATTCCCACGGTGCGGTTGCGGCTCAGTTCCCCGTTGCAGGTCAGCACCAGGTCGCCCAGACCCGCCAGCCCCGCCAGCGTACGCGGCAGAGCGCCTATACCTACCGCCAGACGGGTCATTTCCGCGAGTCCGCGGGTGATCAGGGCGGCCATGGCGTTGTGCCCGAGTCCCATCCCATGGAGGACGCCGGCGCCGATGGCCACGACATTCTTGATTGCGCCACCAATTTCTACACCAATAGGATCTGGGCTGGTGTACAGGCGGAAGGCCGGTCCGGAGAACGCCGCCTGGACCTCAGCCGCGAGGTCCGCGCGCTGCGAAGCCACCACGAGCGCGGTGGGTTCGCCCGCCGCGACTTCCCTGGCGAACGTGGGTCCGGAAATCACTGCTACCTGGGGATCGAATAACGCGCCCACCACGTCCCGGATCACTTCTGACATGCGTAGTAGACTACCGTTCTCCAAGCCTTTGGTGGCGCTTACGAAGCGCACTTCGGGCTTCAGATACGGCAGCATCTGCCGGTAAAGCACTCGCGTGACGTGCGAGGGCACGACGCTGAGCACAACCTCCGCGCCATCGAGAACTGCTCCGAGGTCGCTCAGCGCCTCGACGTGGTTCGGCAGAGCGAATCCCGGCAGATAGACGTCGTTGACGCGGGTTTGGCGGATGCGCTCCGCGAGGTCAGGTTCGAAGACCCACAACCGGACCTGGGGGAAGCGCGGAGCCAGCGCCATCGAAAGTGCGGTACCCCAGCTTCCCGCTCCTATAATCGCAAGATTCTTCACAGCTTGAAGCGGTTCTCCGTGCCCGCCCGAAGACGCCGGATGTTGCTACTATGCCTGTAGATGATAAATGCGCCAGCCACTGCCGCGGCAATCGCGGGGATCCCCATTTTAGTGATTAGCCAGACCGCGAGTGGAAAAGTGGCTGCGCCGACGATCGAACCCATGGAGATGTACCGCGTCCAGGCAACAATTACTACAAATATAATTGCTTCTACTGCCAGGGCACCCGGCGCCAGACACAGAAACGCCCCGACGAAGCTGGCCACCGCCTTCCCCCCTTGGAACTTGAGGAATACCGGGTAGGCATGACCGGCCATCACGGCGAGCGCCGCCACGCTCATCCACAGGGCGTCCTGCTCCGTCAGGCGTCCGGCGATCCACACCGCGGCCCACCCCTTGGCGATGTCCAGGAGCAGGGTTGCGATGCCGGCACCCCGCCCGGTGGTGCGCATCACGTTGGTAGCGCCGATATTGCCGCTGCCCTGCGCGCGCACGTCTTTCCCGGTCTTCCAGCGGACCAGCAGATACCCGAACGGGACCGCGCCCAGCAGGTAGGCGATCCCCACTACCAGGAGTGGAATCATGGCTTTGTGAGCGGGAACTCCGCTAGCTTAGTGTACACGCTGCCGCCCGGCTTCAGGGTGCTTTGATAGAGGAACCAGCTTCCCGCCTCGAATGTTCCGAAGTCGAGCGAATCCAGGGACGCGATGGCCTCGCGCAAGGGCTGCAGGTCCGGACGTTCCTTGATCCGCGCCAGCGTCAGGTGCGGGGAGAACGGGCGGTCTTCGCGCGCGATTCCGAGCCGCGCGGTGGCGTCGTCCGTATCGGCGGCCAACCGGTCGAGTCCCGGCGCCTCGATGCCGCACCAGAAGATGCGCGGCGCGTGCGGATTGGGGAAGAAACCCACCCGGCGGATGGCCACGCGAAGCGCGTCGCGCCCGGGTAGCGCGGCCAGCGCCTCGCGCAGTTCGTCCAACCGCTCCTCGGGCCACTCTCCGATGAACTTGGTGGTGATGTGCAGGTTCACGGGCGGGCTCCACTGGATCCGTGCGGCGGGTTTGAGACGGCGGAGCAACCCCTCTAGTCCGGCGGTGACGTCCGCCGGGAGGTCCAGTCCGGTGAAGAGTCGCATCAGTCTCCAGTGTAGGCGAGCGCTCGCCTCATCCGAGGACCCGGAGTTCCTTGGATGTCGGGGTCAGGATCTCACAGCCTCGCGACGTCACCACAACGGTGTCCTCGATGCGGATTCCGCCGAAGCCCTCGAGATAGACGCCGGGTTCGATGGTGATCGCCATGCCGTCCTGGAGCCTCAGTTTGTCCTTGCGGCCGAGGCGCGGCGGTTCGTGAATCTCCAGCCCGAGACCGTGTCCGGTCGAGTGGGTGAACGCCCGATCCAGCCCATAACCCTTCAGCACGCGCCGCGCCGCCGCGTCTACCGCGGTCGTGCGAACCCCGGGGCGCACGGTATCGATCGCGGCCAACTGCGCTTCGAGCACGGCGCGATACATGCGCTTCACCTTGGCGGAGGGCGGGCCCACGTGCATCATGCGGGTCATGTCGCTGGCGTAGCCATCCACCATCGCGCCCATGTCGACCACCACCAGACCCTGCTCGATGCGGCCTGCGCCGGGTTCGGCGTGGGGCAGGGCGGAGTGTTCGCCCGCGGCCACGATGGTGTCGAAGCTCGGTTTCTCCGCGCCCAGCCGGCGCATCCGGTGCTCGAGTTCGGCGGCGAGATCGCGCTCGCGGACGCCCGGCTTGAGCCGCGCCACGGTCTGCTCGAAGGCGCGCGAATTCACCTCTACGCTGCGCCGGATCCGCGCGAGTTCCCCGGCAGACTTCACCATGCGCAGTTCTTCGATCCAGCCTCCGGCGGGAACCAGGGACGCTTTCAACGGCAGCCGCGAATCGATCGCCTGGTACGCCTCGCAGTTCATCCGCGCCGGCTCGTAGCCGATGCGCCGGAGGCGGAGCCGCGCAATCGCCGCCGTCACTTCCAGCACCACCGGACCTTTCGCGATCCGCACTTTGCAGGTGGTCTGCCGCGCCGCCTGGATCGTGTAGCGGGAATCCGTAAACAGGATCGCGTCCTGGGGCGTGATCAGCAGCGCGCCGTTGCTGCCGGTGAATCCGGAAAGATAGCGCAGGTTGGGGCTGAGCCATACCAGCAGGCTATCCAGGCGGCGCGACGCCAGGTCTCCGGCGACGATGCGCCGGCGCGAATCGAACAGGCTATTTTCCATCGACAAGGTCTTTGGCCAGGACTTGGGCGCGATCGGCGAGCGCGTCGGCGAGTTTCATGTCGCCGCGCTTCTCGGCATCGAGGCTGGAGAGGAGGAACGCGTTGATGTTGGTGATCACGTTGCGCTGCG
>JBBIQR010000225.1:0-7919 GCA_037442245.1 Candidatus Solibacter sp.
GCCGCCGAGAATGGCGTTGTAGTACTCCCGCCGGCGCGGGTCGCGCGGCAGACTGCGGACCTTTCCCGCGCCGCCGATCACCAGCGCGGAGCCGGCGTCGAGCCCCCGGTTGCCGGCGAGTTTGCCGGGGCCGGCGGTCCACGACGCGGGAGAGCGCGCCTGTCCCAGCATCTGGCGCAGGTGGATGCGGGCCGCGAACAGCGTGCACGTGCCCATCGGCGGCAGGGGAGGGAAGAGCCGCTGGCCGCTTTCCTGGAGTCCGAAACTGGCGACCCCGTAATCGAAGCGGTAGCGGGAACCGGTGAGCGACACGGGACCCAGATCGAGCGAGATGCGCGCCAGCAGCAGATAACCGGCGCGCGCGGAGTGCTCGACGCTGCGCCGCAGCCAGTCCACCGCGTCGTGGCACGGCTCGCCGGGAGCGTGTAGCGCGATCGGGACCACGTTGGTCGAGGGTCCGCCGGGAACGCGGCCCTGCACCGGGACGAAGCATCCCAGCGGCGCGTCGCGCGGCACCTGAAAGCGCACCTGCCGCACGCCCCGGCAGCAGGAAGCGCCGGTGGACGTGTCCACCGCGGCGGCGGGCTTCCCGCCGACCAGGATCTCCAGCGGCGGCCCGTCCACTCCGGTGGCCCAGAGCGAGACGGTATCGCCGGGAACCGCGGACGGCGCATCGGCGGCCCTGCGCAAAGCCGGCGGCGCGGTTTCGGCAGTGAAGAAGCCCGCGCCGGAGGGAGCAATCGTCAACCGGTATGGCTCGCTGGTTCGGCCCTCCCAGGTGACGGTCAGCAGCACTTCGCCCAGCGGCGTATCGGGTGGCGCCCAGGCTTCGATCAGAGTGTCGCTCACCAGCAGCAGCCGCGCATCGGCCCGGGCGTCGCCCTGCCGCAGGCGCACGGAGACACCGCCCAGGGTCGAAGGCGGATCGGCTTCCTCGCCGCGCTGCGCTTCCGCGGGACCGAGCCGTACACCGGGGATCACGAAGCGCGCGCCGCGCGCAATGGCGCCCCCAGGCAGCGTCGCCGGCATGCGGCTGGCGCTGTTGACGATGCCGCCGGGCATGAGCGCGGGAGGGGCCGGGATGTCCGCCGCCGCAGCGCACAGCGCGGTTGCCTGCAGCCAGCCGGCAAGAATCAGACCGGATCTCCCTCTCGAATGCACAGCCTTCATTTTGCCGCACTCGCGGCGCCTGCCGTCCGGCGCGGGTCCGGGCTACGCGCGGAACCGGTAGAGGTCGGGCGTGCCCACCGCCGCGCCCATCCGCTTGAGCCGGACGAACAACTCGTGCTTGTGGTTGGTGAGGTGTTCGAGGTTGCCGAGGATCAGGGTCAGGAGCGGTTCGCCGTTGGCGACGAAGACCGTGGGGATCGGCCGCGCCAGGTCCGGGTCCGTCAACCGGGAGAAGCCTTCGGCGATGCGGGCCTGGTACTCGCGAATCCGCGCGAGCGCCTCGTCGCGGCCGCAGGCGTGGTTGACGGGCAGGGCGCGCAAGGTGCCGAAGTGCGCCAGGTCTTCCGGCTTTGCCGCATAAAGCGCGGCGCACATTCCCGCCAGGCAATCGAGGAGGTGTCCCAGCAGGCGGGCCGTGCTCCAGGCTTCGCCGGGAGGCGTCCACGCGAGTTGCTCGGCGGAGAGCTTCGCGATCAGGCTTTCGGCCAGTTCCATCTGCTCCCGGACCTTACCGGCGATCGCCGTGCAAAGCGGCTGCTCCTGCATGGGGCAAGCCTACCACACGGACCTTCAGCGATCCCGCCAGATCTCCACGCGGCAGGACTTGCCGGCAGCGGGTCCGGCGAGCGCCAGAGCACCATCGGGAGCGAACGCCATGGTGTCCAGCGTTCCGGACCACGGCAAGGACTGCCGCTGCTTCCAGGATCCCGGCTCGAACAGCACCACGCTGCCGTTGAGTCCGAAGAGTTGCACCGCGAGCAGCGCGGTGCCGGGGCGGAAAGCCAACAGGTCGGGGTCCTGCGGCAGTTTCACCGTTGCGGGCGGCGCCGTGCCGCCGAGGTCCCAGATCCGCACCGACCAGTTGTAGGGCAGGAACGTCGGCTCGGGCGGAAGCGGCGTGTAGGCCAAGGCGAGCCACTTGCCTTCCCTGCTGCCGGCGGCGGGTCCGCCCATCACGTCGGAGGCGATGCCGTCGCGCGCGGAGAGGCGGCGCCGCAATTGTCCGGTGCGAAGGTCCCAGAACCCGACGTTGGCGCCCGCGTAGGAGATGGCCAGGAGCCCTCCGGGAACGAAGTCGAGGCTCTGCTGGTAATTGCCCAGGCGCGCGTCGAGCGGCCGGGTTTCGCGGCGCCGCGTGCGGACATCCCACAGCCACAGCCCGGTCTGGGGACCGATCGGGGAGGCCACCACATGGGTTGAGTCCGGAGTGAAGGCGAACGCGGCGATCGGCCAGGCGGTGTCCAGGGTGGCGGACGCGGCGCCGGTCGCGGGATCGAGCAGAACGATTCCGCTCTGCCGGTCGGAGCGGTCGGCCAGCGCGAGCAGAGCGCCGTCCGGGCTGAAGGCGGCCTGATACAGTCCCGGCGCCAGCCGCACGCTATACCGTGCGACGCCGTCCCGCCACGCGCGCAGCGTGGCCGGCTCATCGGCATCCGGCTGAGCCGGAGCGCCGCGCACCGTGGCTACCAGCAGATGCCCGTCGCCGCTCCAGGCCAGAGAATCCACGTGCCGGCAGGATTGAATCGGGATCGAGGAGGAGCGGCGATAATCACCGCCGGCGGCTGGCAGCGCGAGGAGCCACAGCGAGAGTGCGGCGGCAAAGAGGGGGGAGCGCCGCAACACCACCGCTCCGCCCTACTCTTCGATCGTGAGTTCGGCCCAGCCGGGAAGGGTGGCGGGGCGATTGTTCAGGAAGACGATCTTGCGCGTCTTGGGGAACGGCAGATTCGTGGCCAGGGCGCGGTTGTAAATCTGGAAGGCCTGGAGAATCTGGCGGTAGTCGGGGTTCGTCGTATCCAGCCAGGCGCTCTTCGCGGGAAGTCCGCCGCCCCAGCCGAGAGAAAGCAGGCAGGCGCCTTTTTCCCGCGCTTGCGCGAGACGCTCTTCCAACTGCGCCAGGCTTTGATCCAGCAGGCCCATGCCAGTCATGGAAGCGTATTGCCGCTGCAAGGCGAGAATCCCCTGCGCGTAGACATTGGCGGCTTCGAAGATCTTGTCGCGGCCGAAAGTCTCCGGCCAGCGAAGTCCGCGCCGCACCTCGGGCTGGAGGAAAAACTGCTTCTCGTCCCACGCGCCGCTGAAGACCGTGCCGGGCGCGGCCATCTCGGCAAACATGGGGGTGCTCTCTTCGGGACGCGCGCCGTCCACCGCTCCGCGCGGGCTCTGTTTCCAGCCCAGGACATACCCGCCGGCGCGCGGTTGCAGCGTCGAGGTGCGCAGCAGGTAGACCTTGAACGAATCGTTGGCGACGACCGCGGAATCTCCCGCGCCGAGGAAGCGCATGCGGTTGGCGCCGCCGGCTCCGAGAGCCTGCTCCTCGACCGATTCGGCGGGACGGCGCGGGAAGCGCTCAGCCTCGACGCGCCGCCGCACATCCTGGAGCATGCCGTCGCGCCAATGCGCGAAGACCATGCCGGTGCGCAGCGCGCCCTTGATGGCGGCGGCAGGCAGATATGGACCGCTGGCTCCGGCGGCGAAGGTCGGGATGTGGAGGCTCTCGCCCGTGGCGCGGTTCCAGTAAGCCGAATACGCGGCGCTTTCGAACGGGATGCGGCGTCCGGCGAAGTTCTGCGCGAAGCCGCCCCAACTGGCGAAGTCGAGCTTATCCGCCGTCTTGAGCTGCGCGAGGTAGCCGTCGAGCCGGGGTCCCTTGGCCAGCAGGCGGAAGATGCGCCACTGATCGAGGACGTTGACGTGGTCCTTCCAGACCATGTAGTCGATGGGGCTGAGCTTGCGTCCGTCACCGGCGAGCAGGGGGGTCAGGCATGTGAGGCGATAGCGCATCAGTTCCCCTCGGGCAGCGGAATGGAGAGCGCGAAGCCGGCGCGGAAGACCGGGTGCGCGAAGCCGTCGGGCGCGACGTCCGGGGCGGCGCCTAAAAGGGCGGCGGGCGCGACCAGGACGCTGCCTTCGGCGATCATCTGAACCTGTTTCTTCAGCCCGCCGCTGCCGGCGGGGCTATCCACGCGTCCACCGCGCGCCATCACGCTGTAGCTGCCGCGCGACCAATCCACCGAGTCCGCCTGCGCCGGGACAAACAGAGAGAGCAGCCAGTGGGCGTTGGCCGGCGCGGGGACTTCTTTGGGTTCGGCCGGCGGCGCCTCTGCTTCCGGCTCCGTGGAGGCGGGAACGCCGGTAAGCTCCGGACTGGGCGGAGGAGCGGCGCTCCCCAGAATCAGGGCGGGGATTTCGCCTTCGAGGAATTCGGGCGCAGCCGAGCGGCCCCAACCGCGCGAGCGTTCGCCGCCGAAACCGGTATCGGCCAGCAGGCGGAAAGCGGCCTTGACCGCGTCCTGCCACGTGTCGCGGGCGGTGTCCGAGGCAAACCCGGCGATGGCCCATAATCCCGCGCCGGGGCGGAACTCGATACAGGCCACGGAGTGGCGTTCACTGGTGCCGGAAAGCCGGTCCACGGCCGCGCTCCAACGCACCGAGGTGCGGAACGGGCCGGATTGGCCGGCGGGCATCAAGCAACTGCTCGGCCCATCCACGCTCCAGCGGTTCTCATCCAGCGATTCGCCGGCGAGGATGGCGCGCACCACTTCGAGCGGCACAAAGCGGGCGCTCTTCCAGCGGACGTGGGCGGCCATCAGCGCGGGAGACGCCGGCGGCCAGACCGTACGCGGCGGCACCACGAAGCCGGTCTCGTCCACGAACGGGAAGCAGGAACTGAAGCAGACCGCGGGGGCCGCGCTGCGCGCGGTCGCATCCAGCCACTCCTCGAGACGGCCGAAGCGCGCCATCGCGCTGGTGACGGCGCTGTACAGCGAGTCGGAGTGATAGACGACGTCCACCCGGTTGCGGGCGCCGGAATCGGGGCCGATGCGCCACGGGCCGGTGGGACGCAGTTTGACGATCAGTCCGGGGTTCATTACTCCTCGCGGATGAACGCGAACGCGGTTTCGCGGACGGCGGCCTGCACGGCGCCCAGGTTGGCGCCCGCGCCGATCTCTTTTTCCGCCGCGCCCTCGGCGTAATAGTTGCGTCCGCGCCACAGCAGCTTCAGATTGCTGAAGCTGACGCGCCCGCTGCCGCGCGAGCCGCCGCCGCCGAGAGCGTCGTCTTCCAGCAGGCGCAGTCCTTCCAGCACGCGCAGGAAGAGCGGGGCATCCTCTTCGCAGAGCACGTCCATGACGAAGCGGGTGCGGAACTTCGCGCCCGCGGGAACGCGTTCGAGGGTCCGCGGATTGGCCTGGCTGGTGATGCGGTCGATGGCGTTTTCGCTCTTGACCTCGGTGAGTTCATCGTCGAGATTCTCGCGCATCTGCGGCGTGATGGACTCGGCATCGAGGGGCGCATCGAAGACGGCGAGGCGCGCCGGGGTAGCCTGGGTCGTATCCAGGGTTTCGCCCTGCACCCGCTCCATGCGTCCGGGATTGCGCCCGAACAGCAGGCAGATCTCGTCGTCGGCGCGGTCGCTCTGGTGGATGCGCACTTCCTGGCCCTTGCGGCGCGAGAGGTACACCAGTTCGGTGGGAACCGCGAGCCCGCTCGATTGCTCGAGCAGCGAGCGGATCTTGCCGCGCAGCGAACTGCCAGGCACGTAAGGACGCCCGAACGCGTCTTTGACGACGGGATTATCGCTGCCGCCGATCTCCAGCGAACCTTTGCCGGCGCCCACATGGAGACCGGTCTCGCAGAGCATGTCGCCTTCGAGAATCAGCTTCCCGATCAATTTCAACTCAGTTTGGGGTGTGTGTGCGCTCACGCCATTTCTCCAATACGGCTCATTGCCAATTCCTTGCTCCCGCTTGGGGGCGAGTGCCCCGCGGCGGGCTACTCGTTGTAGGCCACGATGGCCTCGAACAGATCCTTGAAGCGTTCGTACCCGTGGGCATCGTTCTTGCGGGTGACCTGGAGGAGCAGCTTTTCGAGCTGGTCCAGGCTGCGCAGTCCGTGGCGCGCGATGGTGTAAGCCAGGCGCGCGCGCAGCATGACGAATTCGTGCTGGCGCTCTCCTTCGGGGGCGCGCACGGCGCGGCGCACGGCGCTATAGAGGCGCCGCAACTGGCTTTTCGTGCCGCTGTCCATGTCGCGCATGCGGCTGACGATGGCGTGCGCCTGGTTATCCAGGTAGAGGCTGTCGCCGATGAGCTTGTCGAGTTCGATCTCGGGCGGACCCTCGGGGCGGCCGCGGTCGAAGCCGCGCCGCTCTCCGCGCTCGCCGCGGTCGCCGCGATCCCCGCCGCGCTCTCCGCGTCCGGGACCCTGCGGACCCCGCCCGCCACCCTCGCGGGGCGGACGGTTGCCTTCCTTGCGTTGCTGTTGCTCTTCCGCCATGTGCTAAACCTCAGTCGCCAATCTGGCCCATTCGAGGGCCACCAGTCCCGCGGGACGCAACTTCACCTCCGCGGTCTTGCGGCCCACCAATTCGTTGATCAAGTGCGCGCGCAGTTTCTGGAATTCCCTGTCGCGCGTGCCGCTCAGGATGCGGTTGAAGCGGCGGTGAAAGCGCCACGTGCGCTGCGCCACTTCGCCTTCCCCGTAGGCTTCCCGCCGGTAGAAGCTCCGCAACTGATACAGGAGTTGCCTGGACATGCGGAACTCGTGGATCAGGCGCGTGACTACGTCCTTCAGCTCCGAAGCATCGTTGAGGTGCCGCCATTCCAGGATGCGGCCCAGCAGATAGATGCAGTCCTTATCCGAGGACTTGGCCAGGTCGAGATTGCGCCCCGCTTCCTCGTAGACCGCGGCCAGCGGAGTGTACGTCTCCGGCGCGAGCGCGATGGCCATCGAAATGGTCTTACCCTCGGGTCCGGGGTACTCCTTCAGGTTCTCCTCGGTGAAGCGGTGGAAGAGGCGCTGCACCTCGCGCGCCAGCCCGATGAGCGCGTCCCAACTCCCGTAGACGGCGAAATCGTCGCCGCCGGAATAAAGGATGCTGACCTTGCGCCAGAACTCCGGGAGCGAGCAGAGCACTTCCAGTTCGCCGGCGAAGAACTGCTTGTAGAGCACGCTCAGGGGGACGTGTTCCTCGATCGAGTGGACGCGGCGGAGGCGGAGTCCGAAGTGGTCGACATCGCCGCGGAGGACGCCCCAGATCGAGCGGCCCTGCGCGCGGCGCGCGAGCGTCTGGACCGGCGCCGCCTGTTTGCCGTCGTCGCTCGGCGCGGCGTGGCGCGCGAGCATAATGCCGTCGCTCGAAAGGTTCGAGGTGATGGCCCAGGAGTGCTTGCCTTCACCGGCGGCGACCTTTCCGGGGTTTTCGGGCGACCAGCCGATTTTGCCGGCCTCGCGGATCCGGGCGCCGAGTTCCCTGGCAAAGAATGGATCGGCGTCGGTGTTCGGCACGGCGGCGAAGGGGAGGAACGCATCGGCGCCGGTGCTTTGCAGCGGGGCGTGGCGGAAGCTTTCCAGGCGTTCGTTCAGACGGCGCCGGATGACAGCCCAGTCGCCGAGATTATCGGTCGCGGCCCAAACCAGCCGCACGATGCCGGAGCTGAGTTGCGCGATCTGCGCGGCGGCGGCGGCGAGAAACTCCTCGGCCGCGGGCTGCGCCTCGCCGGGCAGCACCAGCAGGAACTGCCCGCCGCCGCTGGAGCCGAGGAGGATGCGGGCCAGGCCGAGCTCGGCCAGCAGGGCGCGCGGCAGGACCTCGGAGAGCAGAGTGATCCACTGCGACTTTCCGGCGAGCAGGTCTTCGCCGGCCGCACGCACGGAGCGCCCTTCGGCAGTTGCGGCCAAAAGGAATTCTTCCGTGCCCAGAATTTTCCCCTGCAGCAGGATCTGTTCGGGCATTGAACTCGATG
>JBBIQR010000226.1:0-7898 GCA_037442245.1 Candidatus Solibacter sp.
CGGTTGGGCCTGCGGCGTCACCGCCGGCGACTACAACAACGACGGCTACGAGGACCTCTTCCTCACTTACTGGGGCCACAACGTTCTCTATCGCAATAACGGCGACGGCACCTTCACCGACGTCACCAAAGCCTCCGGTTTGTTCGACGACGCAGTGCGCTGGAGCAGCGGATGCACCTGGGTCGACTACGACCGCGACGGCAGGCTCGACCTCTTCGTCTCGCGCTACATGCGCTTCGACCCGGCGAAGATTCCCCCCGCCGGCAAGTCGCCCGAGTGCAACTTCAAGGGCGTGCCCGTCAACTGCGGTCCGCGCGGACTGCCCACCGATACCCACTCCCTCTACCACAACAACGGCGACGGCACCTTCACCGACGTGAGCGTGAAGTCCGGCATCGCCGCCGCCACCGGCAGTTACGGACTCACTGCCGTCGCGGCCGATTTCGACGACGATGGCTGGCCCGATATCTACGTGGCCTGCGATTCCACCCCCAGCCTGCTCTTCCGCAACAATCACGATGGCACCTTCAAGGAGTGCGGTCTCGAAACCGGCGTCGCGCTCAATGAAGACGGCCAGGAGCAGGCGGGCATGGGGCTGGGCATCGGCGACTTCGATCTCGACGGCGAACTCGACATCCTCAAAACCCATTTCACCGAAGACACCCCCGCGCTCTACGCCAACCGCCGCAAAGCCGGCTTCACCGACGTCACCATCTCCAGCGGACTCGGCGTCGAAACCCGCTTCGTCAGTTGGGGCGCCGGCATCGTCGATCTCGACAACAACGGACTGCCCGATCTCTTCTGGGTGACCGGGAGCGTCTATCCCGAGGTCGAAAAGAAACTCCCCCAGTATCCCTACCGCACGCCGCCCGTGCTCTTCCGCAACCTCGGCAACGGGCGCTTCGAGGAACTCACCACGCAGGCGGGTCCGGGAATCCTGACGCCGCACTCGAGCCGCGGCTGCGCGTTCGGCGACTTCGACAACGACGGCGATCTCGATATCCTCATCCTCAACTTGAACCAGCCGCCCTCCTTGCTGCGCAACGACGTCCCCGGGGACGCGCACTGGATCAAGGTAAAGCTCGAGGGCGCCCGCTCCAATCGCAGCGCCATCGGCGCGCGCGTCACCGTACGTTACGGCGCTCGCGTTCAGGCGCGCGAAGTGCTCGCTCAGTCCAGTTTCCTGTCCGTCGACGACCGCCGCCTGCATTTCGGACTCGGCGATGCCGCGAGCGTGAACCTCGAAGTCCGCTGGCCCGATGGACGCCGCCAGACCTTCGCACGCGTGCCCGCCGATCGCTTGGTCACCATCCACGAGGAGAAGGGCATCGTGCCCTCCAAGGGCTTCGCCCCGCGCCTGTGAACACTTTTGAAAGCGGTTGCGACAATCGCCCCCTCCCCGCGCGGCAGCCACACGGGAATCCCCCCGCCTCCCACGCCACAAGGAGAAATTCGTCCGAATCCGGACATCTGCCGCTAAATTCCACCCTGCGGAATGGCTTTGCAAGCGCTTGATATTTTTTTGACTTGCGGCAAGTCTCATAGTATAAATGCACTATCCAAGGGATCGCCCGTTCCACTCGCCGCCTGACCGGCGAGGGACAGGCTTACATCTGTCTCAACCTTGAGGAGGGAGCCAATGTCGCCTCGTTCGCGATGGTTCATGACGCGCGTTTTCGCGCTCGCCGTTTTCGCTGCCACCTGCTGGGCTCAGTTCAGCGGCAGCATCCAGGGTACGATTCAGGACCCCGCCGGTGCGGTGGTCCCGAACGCCAAAGTTCAGTTGAAGAACACCGAGACCGGAGTCCTGTCCTCCACATCGTCGGATGCGGAAGGCAACTACCGGTTCGTCAGCCTGCCCCCCGGTTCCTACCAGATCACGGCGGAAGCCGCCGGCTTCAACACCACGGCCGTATCCTTCGCCCTGGCCACCAGCCAGAACCTGAACGTGCCCGTCTCCATGAAGGTGGCCACTGCCACCCAGGCGGTCGAGGTCACCGGGGAAGCGCCCGTGCTCAACACCGCCGAGAGCCGCAACCAGATGACCCTGCCCTCCCAGGCTCTCTCCAGCCTGCCGCTTGCCGGGCGCAACATGATCTCCCTCGTCACTCTCGCCCCCGGCGTCATCGGCACCGGCACCGTCTCCGGCGGCAGCCCCGGATCGGGAGTCGATAATTACTCCACCGAACTCCAGGTGGACGCCAGCGCCAACGGCGCCGGCAGCGTCGGCAACATGTACATGGTCGATGGCCTCGACGTCACCAGCGCCATCCGCCCCGGCGTCCTCAACCTGACGCCCAATCCCGATTCCGTCCAGGAAACCAGTATCCAGACCAATACCTTCAGCGTCGAGTACGGCCGCGCCAGTTCCGTCCAGATGGCCATGACCACCAAGTCCGGCACCGACGGCCTGCACGGCACCGCCAGCGACTACTTCACCAACCAGAGCCTCTGGGCTGGAACCGAGTTCGTCCACAAGTACGCGCCCTATCACAGCAACAACGTCTCGGCCACCATCGGCGGACCCATCATCCCGCACCACCAGTTCTTCTTCTTTTTCGCCATCGAGCCGCTGCGCGCTTCCACCTCCACCGGCAACAGCACCCAGACCTATGAGGACCCGCAGTTCAGCGCGTGGGCCAGGCAGAACTTCCCCAACACCCTGGGCACCAAAATCCTCAACAGCTACCCGGCCTCCAACTCCACCACCACCGGCATCGCCCGGACCGCCGCCGACCTGTTCCCCGGCACTTGCGGAACCTCCGCCACCTTCAACCTCCCGTGCGCCATGCCCATGATCGACAGCGGCATCTTCAACGGCACCAACTACCGCAACGGCACCCAGTTCAACGCGCGCATCGACAAGTACTTCAAGAACGATCGCATCTACGGCAATACCTACCGCACCGTGCTCGATACCGGCGGCCCCGCCATCCGCCCCGCTTTCGCCGCGACCAACCATTTCATCCTGAACGCCATGCAGTTCAACGAGACCCACACCTTCTCTCCCACCACCGTGAACGAAGCGGCGTTCGGCTACATGCGCGATGAAGGCATTCAGCCGCAGACCGGTCTCTTCAGCGTGCCCCTCATCAACGTCACCGGGCAGGGAACCGGCTTCGGCAACGGTTTCGCCCTCGGCGACTTCATCCAGCACAACTATCACTGGCGCGACGTGCTCACCAACATCCGCGGCACCCACTCCTTCAAATTCGGTTACGAAGGCTGGTTCGGCGATGACGTCGAGAACTTCCAGGGACCCCACGCGCAGCCCACCTTCAACTTCAATAACCTGCTCGATCTCGTCCAGGACAAGCCCTACACCGAAACCGGCGTCGCCTACAATCCCATCAGCGGCAAACCCGTGCTCTGGGATTGGAACGCCGCTTCGAAGACCTTCGGCCTGTTCGCCCAGGATACCTGGAAGCTCCGGCCCAACTTCACCCTCACCTACGGCATCCGCTTCGACGACTACGGCAACCCCTACTCGCGGTCGCAGAACACCGTCTTCGGCAACTTCATCCTCGCTCAGGGCTCGTCCATGCAGGACCAGGTGGCCAACGGCAAGGTCGTACAGAAGAACGACGTGTTCAACTCGGCGCAGAAAGCCTGGAGCCCGCGCGTCGGCATCTCCTGGGACCCCACGAAAAAAGGCGACTGGGTCATCCGCGGCGGCATCGGCATGTTCCACAACTGGGTCACCCCGGCCAACGCCCAGGAAGAATTCCGCGGCAATCCGCCCGGTCCCATCTATCCCACGTTCTTCTCGAGCGGCGCCATTCAGCCCCTGTTCGTGCTCGGCAACAGCAACACGCCGCCTTTCGGCTTCAGCTATCCGGCCATCGCCGGCGGCCAGCTCGATGCACACGGCGGCGTCGCCGGACTCCAGCCCGGCATCGGCGCCATCGACCCCAACCTGCTCACGCCCGTGCTCTACAACTTCACCGCCAACGTGGAGCGCCGCATCGTCAACGATACCGTCGTCTCCGTCGGCTACTCCGGTTCGCGCGGTCGAGACCTCCTCTCCGGCGGCGGGCAGCAATTCACCGTGAGCTACGGCGTCGATATCAATAACTACCCCGGCGACCTCATCCAGCACAACAGCACGGTGCCCACCCGCCTGAATCCCAGCTTCGGCTCGATCGCCTACACGCAGAACGACCGCCAATCCAGTTTCGACGCCCTGATCATCGGCGTCCGCTCCCGCTTCGCCAAGAGCGGGTTCATCAACGCCTACTACACCCGCTCGTCCTCGCAGGACGACACCCAGGTCTATCCCTTGGCGGCGAATCCCTACCAATACTACGGACCTTCCGTCTGGGATTCGCCCAACCGCCTCTCGCTCGCCGCCAGCTACACGATTCCCGGTTTGAACCACGGGCGCGGCTTCGCCGGCCAGATCACCGGCGGCTGGACCGTCAGCGGCACCACCATCCTGCAAAGCGGCCACCCCTTCACCGTTAACACCACCGCTCCCTTCCAGCCCATCCGCGATTCCTCCGGCAAGATCACCGGACTCTCTCCCGCCAGCGGCGACTACAACGCCGACGGCTTCAACAACGACTATCCCAATGTCGCCAGCTACACCATGGCCACCGGACGGCAGGCATTCCTCAACGGCGTGTTCTCCAAATCCAACTTCACCGTCCCCACCATGGGCACCGAAGGTAACGAGCTGTGGGGGCAGTTCCGCAATCCCGGCTTCGCCGAAACCGACGCCGCCATGTCCAAGGACACCAGCCTCGGCGAACGCCTGAAACTGCAACTGCGCTTCGAGTTCTACAACGTCTTCAACCGCGTCAACCTGGGCGGCATCTCCTCGAACCTGGCGTTCGCCACCTTCGGACGCTCCACCTCGCAACTGAATCCCCGCTGGATTCAACTCGGCGCCAAGCTGATGTTCTAATGTTGCCCGCGGTGAGCTATCGAAGGCTAATTGTGCGATAGTTCGCAGCGATCCGGGCGCGACTGTGCTATTCAGGGACCATGTTCCCTGCACGTGTCGTGCCCGGGTTTCTTCTGCTTCTCACCACCGCCGCCGCGCAACGGTACTCGATTTCGACCTACGCCGGCGGAGCGCCGCCGGCCACTCCCGCCGCCGCGCTCAGTACCGCCATCGGCCTCCCGCAAAGCGTCGTGACCGATGCCGCCGGGAACCTCTACTTCAGCAGTTCCAACAGCGCCGTCTTCCGGATGGACTCCTCCGGCCTGCTCACCCGCGTCGCCGGCACAGGCCGCATGGGCTATTCCGGTGACGGCGGACCCGCCATCAACGCCCAGATATCCGCCGGCGTGGGGCTGGCTCTGGACCGCTCCGGCAACCTGTACCTCGCCGATACCGCCAATAACCGCGTGCGCGAAGTGTCCGGCGGGATCATCACCACCGTCGCCGGCAACGGCGCCGCCGGATACACCGGCGATGGCGGCGCGCCAACCTCCGCCGAACTCTCCGGCCCCAGCAGCGTCGCCGTCGACGCCTCCGGTACTATCTACATCGCCGATGCCGAAAACTCGCGCATCCGCAGGGTCTCCGGCGGCGTCATCACCACCTTCGCCGGAACCGGCGTCCGCGGCTTTTCCGGCGATGGCGCCCCGGCCTCCGGCGCCCAGCTTTCCCTGACCTCGCGCTTCGGCCGCGCCTCCTCCCTGGCGTTCGATTCCAACGGCAACCTCTACCTCTCCGACACCCTCAACCACCGCGTGCGCATGATCTCCTCTGGGGGCGTCATCACCACCGTGGCGGGCAACGGCGTCGCCACCGGCCTGTCATCCACCGGCGACGGCGGCCAGGCCACCGCGGCCCAGGTCCCCTTCCCTGCCGGGTTGGCCTTTGACACCGCCAACAACCTCTACATCGCCTCCTCCGCGCAGGTGCGCGAGGTGCTGGCGTCCTCCGGAGTGATCTCGACCGCCGCCGGCATCGGCAGCCTCGGCTATTCCGGCGACGGCGGACCGGCGCGCCAGGCGCAGATGGGACACGTCTCCGGCGTGGCCCTCGACGCCACCGGCAACCTTTTCATCGCCGACACGGAAAACCGCTACATCCGCGTGGTCGGGCGGGATGCCGCCATCGCCTCCGTCGCCGGCAACGGCCTGACCAGCTACTCCGGCGATGGCGGCAGCGCCGCCGCGGCCCAGTTGTTCCTCCCCGCCGGCCTCACCACCGATGCTTCCGGGAACCTCTTCATCGCCGACACCGCCAACAACCGCGTACGCAAAGTCGCCACGAATGGCACGATCACGACCATCGCGGGCGTCGGCCCCGCCATCTCCTCGGGCGATTACGGAACGGCGGTGAAGGCCGGGCTCAACGCGCCCCGCGGCGTCGCCTTCGATGGCAAGGGCGATCTCTTCATCGCCGAAGCCGACCGCATCCGCATGATCGCCCCCGACGGCACCATCACCACCGTCGCCGGTACCGGCAGCGCCGGCTTGGGTGACGGCGGCCCGCCCCTCAACGCGACCCTTACCGGTATCACCGCGGTCGCCTTCGACGGCAACGGAGTCATGTACCTCGCCGACCCGTACAACTACCGCATCCGCAAAATCGCCTTCGGCGTCATCACTACGATCGCGGGCGGCGGTTCCGTCGCCGGTGCGGCCGGCGACGGCGGTTCGGCCACCGGCGCCCAGCTCATCCGTCCCCAGGGAATCGCCCTCGACGCCGGCGGCAACCTCTACATCGCCGATACCGATGCCGGCCGCGTGCGCATGGTGACACCCAAGGGCGTCATCTCCACCTTCGCGGGCAGCGGTTCGGCCAGCGGCAGCGGCGATGGGGGCCTCGCCACCCAGGCCAGGGTCTCTCCCGTCGCCGTGGCCGTCGATGCCGGCGGCAATCTCTTCATCTGCGATAGCAGCGCTCCCGCGCCGCGCGTGCGCCTCGTGGCGCCCTCCGGCATCATCACCACCATCGCGGGCAGCAACACCAGCGGCTACTCCGGCGACGGAGGCCTCGCCACCTCCGCCCAACTCTCTTCGGCGGCCGGCATCGCGGTGGACACCGCCGGCAATGTTTACATCTCGGACACGAATCAGGACCCCGTCACCGGCATCGGTAACGCCGCCGTGCGCCTCCTCCAGCCGCAAACCGCGTCCATCGGGCTGACGGTTCACAACGCCGCCAGCAATCTCCCCGGCTCCATCGCGCCCGGCGAGATTGTGACCATCCTGGGCAGCGGCCTCGGCCCCGCCCGGTTGGTCCAATACCAGGTGGGCGCGTCCGGACTCGTCGAGTGCCCTCTCGCCGGCACCAAGGTCTATTTCAACGGAGCCTGCGCTCCCATGATCTATACCTCCGCGACGCAGGTCGCCGCCGTGGTGCCCTACTCCGTTTCGGGCAACAGCGCGCAACTCACCGTCGCCTATCAGGGACAGACCGTCGCCTCCGCCGCGGTCGCGGTAGCGCCCTCCGCGCCTGCCATCTTCACCCTCGATTCCACCGGCAAAGGCGCCGGGGCGTGCATCAATCAGGACGGCACCGTCAATACGCCGTCAACTCCCGCGAAGGTGGGCGACATCATCGCCTGCTACGCCACCGGCGAAGGCCAGACCACACCCGGCGGCGCCGATGGCAAACCCGCCGCCCTGCCCCTCCCGCAACCGAACCTGCCGGTCACCGTCACCATCGGCGGCCACACCGTCCTGCCCCAGTATGCCGGCGGCGCCCCCGGATTGGTCGCCGGCGTCATGCAGGTGAACGCACAGATCCCGGACGGCATCGCGACCGGCGACGCCGTGCCCATCGTCCTGCAGGTGGGCGCCGCGTCCAGCCCGGCCGGTGTCACCATCTCGGTCCGCTAGTGCTAGCCGCTTTGACCGGCGGGTTCGGTTCGGTGTGCCGACCGCTTGCTAACGCGCGCGGCTCGGAAACGAGCCGCGACCGTGAGGGAGCGGTC
>JBBIQR010000227.1:0-3664 GCA_037442245.1 Candidatus Solibacter sp.
GCGTGAGGGGCTTGGCCAGCGGATAGCTTTGGATCATGTCCATGCGGAAGATGCCCTGGTTATCGAACTTTTCCGTGCGCGGCATCTGCACGCCGTAGCGGACGCCGAGGTTGAGGGTGAAGTTGGGGCGTACCTTCCAATCGTTCTGCACGAAGCCGGAGTACGAGTTCCAGCGGTAGTAGTACGGGATCTGCGCGTTGCGCAGGGTGACGGTGCCGTTGGCGACTCCCAGCAGGAAACTGGCGAAGGAATTGCCGGCGGTGCCGGTGGAGGTGCCGGTGGAGTTGGTCTGGATCGCGGAGAAGGCGTATTGGCCGCCCATGGAAGCGTAGAGCGGCAGCACGTTCTGCAGCGCGTGAGAGAAATCGAAGCCGAACTTCAGGCTCATGGAGCCGTGGCTCTTGTAGAAAATGTCGGTGAGGGCGTAGCGCTCTTCGCGGTCTTCGACGCTGGTCGAGCCGCCGCCGCCGAGTCCGGTTGCGGTGGAGCCGCCGCCGCCCAGGCTCGAGCCGGGGAACAGGCCGTTCAGCCCGGGAACGCCGCCCTTGGTCAGGCTGGGCAGGCCGAGTTCCGTGTTGAGGTTGGCGCCGGTGTTGATGTCCCACTGCGGAGCCAGCGTGTTGCTGAAACGGCCGCGCGTGTAATTCAGGCGCAGGTCGTTCAACACCGTGGGCGAGATCATCCGGGTATAGGCCACCATGGCCTGCTTGGCCCAGCTATACTCGCCCGCGGCCTGCGTGGGGGAAACCGGCGTGTCCTGGATTTTGACGATCGGGGTGGCGGTGTAGCGTCCGGTGAGCCGGTCCTTGTCGGTGACGATCTGATCGATCTTGAGCGTGTAGCGCTTTTCGTCCTGCACCAGGCGGCGCGGCGCGCTGATGTTGGAGATGAGTCCGTTGCTGTTGAGGTAGTACGCGCCGGCGGACGCGATGTACTTCATGGCTTTCTGCGCCGTGGCGTCGAGGAACTGCGCGGGAATCCTGTTGCCGGGGAATGGCGTGTAGGAGGGCTGGCAGTTGGTGGTGACGCTGGCGGTGCAGAGCGTGACGGGAACGAACTGGTTGTTGCCGGCCAGGTTGTACTGCTGGTAGAGGACGCTGCCGCCGTTGGCCGGAGCCACCGCGGTGGGGGCGGCAGCCTGAAATTGATCGACGGCGCTTTGCGGCAGCCAGCCGCTGTTGGTGTTGACGAGTCCGCTGAAATCGCCGGTGCGCATGCCGTCCGTGGGCATCAGCCCGTACTGGTCGAGGTGGTCGCGCCGGTAGTTGGGTTCGAATCCGGCGAACCAGAAGGTCTTGTTCTTGCCGTTGTAGATTTTGGGGATGTAGACCGGTCCGCCGGCGGTGAGAGAAAACTGGTTGTACTTCAGGGTGGGGTAGGGGCGGTTGGTGGCGGCGTTGCTCCACGGTGCGGCCGCGGCCATCGGGTTGCGGTTGTACCAAAGCACGGCGCCGTTGAAATCGTTGGTGCCGCTCTTGGTGGTGGCGCTGATGACGCCGCCTCCGGTTGTCGAGTACTCGGCGGAGAAGGCGGTCGTCTGGACGGTGAACTCCTGCACCGTCTCGGGCGAGAAACTCACCATGGTGCGGGCGAGGCTGATACCGGTGTTGTTGGTGCCGTCGGCCATCATGAGAGTGTTCAGCGGGCGCCCGCCGTTGACGCTGATGTTGCAGCCGGGGCAGGTCGTCACCGCGACCATCGCGGGATTTTCGGTGCCGGGGTCGCCGCTGACGTTGGGCTGCACCATGGCCAGATCGAGGACGCTGCGGTTGACCAGGGGCACGTCCTGGAGTTCGCGCGAGGTGACCGTGCTTGAGGTCGTGCCGCTCTCGATGTTCAGCATGGCGACCTCGGCGGAGACCGTGACCTGCGTATCGACGGAACCGGTCTGGAGCGTGATGTTGACGGCGGTGGTGGAGGCGGTATCAACTTTGACGTTCTCGACCGCGGCTTTCTTGAAGCCGGTCATCTCGACTTCCACTTTATAGGTGACCGGGTCGAGGTCCTGGGCGGCATAGGCGCCGGCCGTGCTGGTGGTGAGTTTGCGGACTTCGTTGGTGCCGATGTTGGTGATGGTGACGGAGGCCCCGGGAATCACGGAACCGCTCTGGTCGCTGACCGTGCCGCTGATGGCGCCGCGGTTGGTCTGGGCCAGCAGAAAGGCCGCGCTGAGGAACACTACCGCTACAAGGCGTTTCATAGTTTAAGACCCCCGGCTAACAAACGAAATCGGACTTTCCGATAGGGTAGTCGATGGAACGCCGATGTTCAAAGGGAAGCCGGGACCGGGTTTCTGTTTCTCTCTGCGGAACGTCCGGTACGCGCCCGGTCCCTCGGACAGGAATAGGCTACAGAAGGAGTTGCGGACTTTCTGCCCTGCATCTTCGCCGCAGGATGCCGTACGGCGCCGCGCCTATTTGTTTTTCTCTGCTAAACGATCGGCCCGCGGCCGTTTTAGCGGACCGAGTACATCGCGGAGGCGTGGGGAGCGAGCCGGACGCTATAGGAGCCCCGGAACCGGCCTACATCGCGGTGTTCCCACAGGTCGCGGAAGGTGCGGGCGCCATGGACGCCGAGGTCCTTGAACTCGACCCGGACTTCCAGGTCCGCCTGTTCGCCGGTGTTGAAGAGCGCGAGGTAGGGTTTGCCCTCGACGGTGCTGACCCAGGCGACGGCATTGCCCTGCTGGAAGAGTTTGTGCTGGGCGGAGCCGTTGTGGAGAGCGGCGAGGACTTCGTCGTTGGTGAGCAGCGAGAGGGTCCACGGGTCGTTGCTGGGCAGGTCGCCGCCGAACATGAGCGGGCTGCGGGCGATGCACCACAGTGTCAATAGCGTGCGCTGTTCGGCGTGGGTGAAGCGGGTGGGGCGGTCGTCGCCGCGCTCGGCGCGGATGCCGATGCGTCCCAGGGGCAGCATGTCGGCGTCGGGCCACGCGCCCGATTTGGCGAAGGGGCTCCACTTATCGAGCAGGACGAAGGAGTAGCGGAGATCGCGCCACAGGTCCCAGAAATCGTCGGAGATGCGCCACAGGTTGGCGTTGGCCGTATAAAAGGCGGCTTGGGCGAGGTCGGCGGGACCGGGGGAGAGGCTCAGCACGATGGGGCGTCCGGTCTTGAGGATGGCTTTGTGAAGCGCCTCGATTTCGGCGGCGTGGAGCGGGGTGGCGATATCGTCCGCCTTGATGTAATCGACGCCCCACGACGCGTAAAGCTGCAGGATCGAGTCGTAATAATCCTGGGCGCCCGGCTTCGTCATATCGACGCCATACATGTCGGAGTTCCAGCGGCAGGTGGAGTGAGTATCGGCGATATCGGCGGCGTGGGCGCCGCTCGAGAAAACCGGCAGGTTGGCGGCGACCGCGCGGCGCGGGATGCCCCGCATGATGTGGATGCCGAACTTGAGGCCCTTGTCGTGGAGGTATTGGGCAAGAGCGGTGAAGCCGGACGGGAAGCGGTTGGCGGCGGGGATGAGCCGTCCGTAGGGGTCCATGGCGAGTTCGGCGTTGGGACGGTACCCGTGAGGCTTGGCCATGGGGTCGGACCACTGGATATCCACCACGATGTATTGCCAGCCATGCTGCTTCAGGTTGGCGGCCATATAGTCGGCATTGGCCTTGGCTTCGGCTTCGGTGAACTTGTCGCGCGTAAGGAGCCGCGCGAACTGC
>JBBIQR010000227.1:3674-7864 GCA_037442245.1 Candidatus Solibacter sp.
GCCGTACGAATCCCAGCTATTCCAGCCCATTGGCGGGGTGAGGGCGACGGGAGAGGCGGCAAGCGCCGCGGAAGCGGCTGCCAGGAATGCCCAGAGTCTCATGCGCTCTACGTTACCACCGGGAGCGTTTTGGGGAGGAACACCGCGTGGGGGAAGGGAACGCTCCGGAGAGCGGGAGGGAAGTCGGGGAGGAAGTCGAGGGATTCAAGGTGGGAGATCAGGGGGCGCGGTGTTCCTCTACGCTGCTCAATGTAAGGGGGAATCTTGCGCGCCGCCGCGGCAGACAAAATTCAAGTGGTTGAAAAAGAGCCGAATATACTTATTCGCGCGCGCCCAGAAGCTCGAAATTGCTCCCCAGCCGCTGCAGTGCGGGGCGGCGCAGGAGCACGTCGTCCAGCCGGCGCGCGAAACGGTACCCGGCCGCCCACGAGGGGAAGAGTCCCGCCAGCGGGGAGGAGCCGAAGTCGTAGATGGACACCTGAGCGGGCAGCCCGCCGCGGCGGAAGAGTTCGGCGGTAGGCTCGGGTTCGAGTTCGCGCTCGTCCTCGGTCTGATAGCGCTTCATCATCCAGGGAATGAGGCGGCGCCCGACCGCGCCGGAGAGGCGGCGGGAACTCGGGTCGAGCGAGTAGAAGCGTCCGCCGGGCAGCAGGAGATCGCGGATTTGCGCGGGGAGGGCGGCGAGTTCCGGGTCGGGCAGGTGGTGGAGGAAGAAGATGGCGATGACCAGGTCCCAGGGTCCGGCCGCCGCAGTCCCCTCTTCGAAGCGGGCGTTGGCGATGCCGAGCCGGGCGGCGTCGGCGCGAGCCTGCCGGATAGCCGCGGGGGAAAGATCGATCCCGAGAATTTCGGCCACGTGCGGAGCAAGCAGCAGTTCGGTATCGCCGATGCCGCATCCGAGGCTGAGGACGCGGGTCCGGGGTCCGGCGCCGGTGAGTGCCAGGATGCGCCCGGCCATGTGGGCGCGCAGTGCGCGCACGGCGGCTTTGGCGAAATGCCGCTGTGCGAATCCGGAGTAGAGGTTCTCGTGGTAGGCCAGTTCGCGCTCGAGCGCGCCGCTCACGCCAGCGACCTGTCCCGCGAGGACGCGAGCGCGTGCCACACCACCAGCAGCGCGATCGCCAGCAGGGAGCCGTCGCGCAACAGCGTGACCCAGTTGAGGGCCTCGCCGGGGCCGAAGCATCCGCACTCGATCTGCTTGCCCTGCAGGTAAGCGCGCCAGAGCATCACGTTGAAGAACAGCATGACCAGCGCGGTGAAAATCGAGGCGATCGGGAGCAGCCGCCAGCCAATCAGCAGCGCAACCCCCATGGCGATTTCCACCCAGGGGAAGGTCTTGGCGATGATCACCCCGGCCTGCATGGGCACCAGTTCGTAGCCCGCGATGGCCGCGGCAAAGAGTTGCCACGGCTCCCGTACTTTGATGTATCCGGCGTAGATGAAAACGCCGCCCAGGATCAACCGCGCCAGCCACACGGCAAGCGTCAGGATCCTACTTTTTGAGGAGGTCATTCACGTAGCTCTTGAAGAGATTGTAGTCGTCCCAGTAGATCCAGGGCGTCTGCCGCCCTTTGTAGGTGAGCAGGACGGTAGGGGTCTGATTGAGACGCGCGCGCTGGGCGGAATCGTAGTCGTGCTGCACTTCGGCCATCACACCGGGGTCGTTGGCCAGGGTTTGCACCTTCTTCTGTTCGGCGGGGGTCAGCACCGGCGCGATGGACTCCCACAGCTTGCCCGTCATGCTCCAGGCAACCTGGTTCTTGAAAATCGCGTCGGTGACTTCCTGGTACTTGCCGATGCGCGCCGCCGCGGTGGCGAAATAGGCGGCGGGACGGGAGTAGACGTGCTGCGGAATGGCCAGGGGGTACTCGCGGAAGACAATGCACGCCTTCCCGGTCCGCACAAAGTCCTGAATGATCGAGGGCAGGATTTCTTCGTGCAGGTGTTTGCAGTGTGGACACATGAAGTCGCTGTACAACTCCATGACGATGGGGGCGGAGGGGTTACCCAGTGTTTTGCCCTTGTCCGCGTCGGTGGGTGCGGCCGCGAAGGCCGGGAGGAGCGCCGCCAGCAGAAGCGCGAAAGGTCTCATGTTCTCCATCTTAACCTTTCAACACCGCCGCCCGGTGTTTTGTGACGGGATGGGTCAGCGTTCCTTGAGCAGTTGATCGAGGTAGCTCTTGAGCAGGTCGTAGCTGGTAAACACGGTCCAGGGCTGGCGGCGGCCGCGGAAGACCACGATCATGGTCGGGGTTTGGGTGATGGGCAGCGCGTTGCCGGCGTCGACGTCGTTCTGCACCTCGGCCTGCAGGGAGGCTTCCTGCGCCAGGGCCAGAATCTTCTTCTGCTCCTCGGCGTTGAAGGAGCTGGAGATGTTGGGCCAGATCTGGCCGCTGAATACCCAGGAGTTCTGCGACTGGAAGATGGCGTCGGACGCGGCCTGGTATTTGCCGATGCGCGCGGCCGCCGCGGCGTAGGTGGCGGCCATCCGCGAGTACTGGTGGCCGGGTCCGTTCAGCACGTAGTCGCGGAACACGATGTAAGCTTTGCCGGGCGCCACGAAGTCGCGGACGAGTTGGGGTAACATCTGCTCGTGGACCACGCGGCAATGCGGGCAACTGAAGTCTTCATATAACTCCAGGCGGATCGGGGCCGTGGTGAGGCCGGTGATTTTGCTCTTGGGCGGGTCGGGAAGGGCACACAGGGCGAGTGTGGCGAGGGAGAGTCCGAGGACCAGGGACTTCATGAATCCATTGTAGCGGCTGAGGGTGGCCGGAATCGCTCCGTGCGGCAAGCCGCCGCCCGGTAACTTCCGCCTGCCGGAAATCGCCATACTTCGGTTGGGTCTATTCTGTTTGCAAGGAGAGTTCATGTTCGTGCGAGTGATGCTTGTGGGCCTGTTGGCTGCGGGCCTGGCGCTGGCGCAAGGCGGACGCGGCGGCGGCGGTGGCGGCGAGGAAGGCATGGGCGGAGACCGTACGGGAGGCGGCATGCAGCGGGCGCAACGTCAGACCCGGGCGCAACTCTTCGCCAGCAAGCTGAAGATGAACGGCGACCAGAAGGAAGAGTTGCAGAAGATCTTCACCGAGGAGGCGCAGAAGGCGCGTCCCGTCTCGGACACGCTCAGCCGCGGTCGCCAGGCCATCGGGACCGCGCTTTTGCAGAAGAAGACCGACGAAGAGATCAAGCCGCTGGTGGCGCAGTACACGGCCGTCTGCGCGCAGATGGCGTCGATCGAAGCCGAGACCTTCACCCGGGCCTACGCGCTGCTCAAACCGAATCAACAGAAAAACGCCGCGCAGGCGTTTGACTTGCTGGGCGGGATCTATCTGCCGGCGGTGGGCGCCGGGCGCGGCGCGGGTGGGCCGCGCGGCGGAGCCGAAGGCGCCGCGGGGCGCGGAGGGAGGAACTGACATGCTGCAACGCATCCTGATGCTGGGGATTCTGGGCGCGGCGCTGGCGCTGGCGCAGGGCGGCGAGGGCGGAATGGGTGGAATGAGCGGCGGCGGCGGCGGCGGACGCGGCGGCGGGCGCGGCATGGATAATGCCCCGCAGGGCAGCTTCGGGCCGGTGAACAAGACCGACCGCATCACCGACATGCTCAAGCTCACCAAGGACCAACGAAAGACCTTGAAACAGATCTTCGACGACGCGCAGAAGGAAGCCACGCCGGTTTCCGCGCAGATCGTCAAAGCGCGCGGAGCGATCGGCGAAACCATCGCGGCGGGGAAGGGGCAGGACGAGGTCGCCAAGGCGGTCAACGACGAAGCGGCGCTGGAGTCCACGATGGCGGTGATCGAACTCAAGGCGTTCGCCAAATTCGCCCTCGGGCTGGAGCCGGATCAGCAGCCGCGCGCCGGAATGCTCTTCCAGATGATGCGCGGAATGTTCAGCGGGAAGAACTGGAACTCGGAGTAAGGGGCGGATATGGGAGGCTTGGGGCGGGTCGCCCCCAAGCCCCGGGGCTTTGTCCAAATCTGATGCCTTTCGGGAAAGGCCACACATGTTCGATGTGGTGCTTCGAACTAATGGCATCAACTCCGCAGGATCGGGTTTTCCGAAGCGCCTTCGAAGTCATGCCGAGGCCAAGCCAGAATGCGGCCAGGCCTTCAGGATGCCGGCACGCTGTGACCGCCCGCTTGTGGCAAACTGGGAGAAAGACTAGGCATATGAGAGCCATCGGCATAGTG
>JBBIQR010000228.1:0-7840 GCA_037442245.1 Candidatus Solibacter sp.
GATGCGCGGCCACCGTCTTGGCGGCGGGCGCCGGCGCCGCGCCCGGCGGCGGAGGTCCGGCCGCCGCCGCTGCCGCCGCCTGCGCCTGCTTGGCGGACGTGATCCCTTTAGCCGCGCCGAAGCTGAACACGCTCAACCCGGAGAGCAGCAGCAGGTTCTTCGGCAGGTCGACTCCCCCGGCGAACATCTCCGAGTAACCGCTGGCCGACCACCTCAGAAACGTCGCCGAAAGGTAAGTTACCGCCAGCACGCTGAACCACAGGGCCATCTGGCACTTGGAATTGCTGTACCGGTTGTCCTCGCCGATCACCAGGTGCTTGAACCTGCCGCGCAGCACCACGAAGCCGAACGCGAGGTGCGCCGCCACAAACGCCGCCAGCACCAGCAGCCGGTCGGTGATCGTGATCGGCACTGTCTCCGCATCCACCTGTTGCACGGCGCCGCCCGTGAAGGTCACGGTCAGGCGGTCGCCCGGTTGAAAGCGGTCCTTGATCTGCGCGCGTACCGCCGCATCGGCCACCGGCAGAGAGAGGTCCGCCGCGCCGCGCTCGCTGACCGCGATCGAAGACAGGTCCGCCGATGCGCCGCGGTACACGGCGTGAAAAATCCCATCGGGGTGAACGGCTGCCGCCGCGGGGAGCGCGGCCAGCAGCAACAGCGGTACGATTCTCACAGGTCCCCCCTTTCGCACCGGCGAGTTTACTACAATCCCGCGCGCCGCGCCGCCCGGTAATTCCCGGCCCCGGCGCGCGTCTTTATTTGGTGTGAAAGGGTAAAATGAAAGTTACGGATTTTCCCGCATAACGAGACCTTTGCATGATTGATTCCCTTCTGGCCAAAATCTTCGGGACCCACAACGAGCGCGAAGTGAAGGCCATGCGGCCCATCGTGGCCGCCATCGGCGATCTGGAACCGGCGATGCGCCAGCTTTCCGACATCGACCTGGCCGCCAAAACCATCGAATTCAAGGAACGGCTGGCCCAGGGCGCCGCGCTCGACGACATCACGCCCGAAGCCTTCGCCGTCGTCCGCGAAGCCGGCCGGCGCGTCCTCAACATGCGCCATTTCGACGTGCAGTTGATCGGCGGCATGGTGCTGCACAAGGGCAAGATTGCGGAAATGAAGACCGGCGAGGGCAAGACGCTGGTCGCTACCTTGCCCTGCTATCTGAACGCGCTCGAAGGCAAGGGCGTGCACGTGGTCACGGTCAACGATTACCTCGCCCGCCGCGACTCGGAGTGGATGGGCCGCCTCTACAAGTTCCTCGGCCTGCGCGTCGGCGTGATCGTTCACGATCTCGACGACCAGGAACGCAAGGACGCCTACAACGCGGACATCACCTACGGAACCAACAACGAGTTCGGCTTCGACTACCTGCGCGACAACATGAAGTTCCGCGTCGAGGATTGCGTGCAGCGCGAGCACCACTACGCCATCGTCGACGAAGTCGATTCCATCCTCATCGACGAAGCCCGCACGCCCCTGATCATCTCCGGCCCCAGCGAGGAATCCACCGACAAGTATTACAAGATCAACCGCATCATCCCCAAGCTGGTCCGCGGCGAAGTCATCGAGGGCCGCGAACCGGGCGAGAAGTACACCACCGGCGACTACACCATCGACGAGAAGCACAAGTCCGCCGCGCTCACCGAGGAGGGCGTGCTCAAGGTCGAAAAGCTGCTCAACATCGGCAACCTCTACGACCCCCAGAACATCGAGTACAACCATCACGTGCAGCAGGCGTTGCGCGCGCACGTGCTCTACCAGCGCGACCGCGATTATGTGATCCGCGACGGCGACGAGGGGCAGGAGGTCGTCATCGTCGACGAGTTCACCGGGCGCCTGATGCCGGGGCGCCGCTGGAGCGATGGCCTCCACCAGGCGGTGGAAGCCAAGGAAGGCGTCAAGATCCAGCGCGAAAACCAGACCCTGGCCACCATCACCTTCCAGAACTACTTCCGCATGTACAAGAAGCTGTCCGGCATGACCGGCACAGCCGCCACCGAAGCCGCCGAATTCGACAAGATCTACAAGCTCGAGTGCGTGGTCATCCCCACCAACCGCGCCCTGATCCGCAAGGAAAACACGGACATGGTCTACCGCACCGAGGTGGAGAAGTTCCGCAACGCGGCGAACGAGATCAAGGAATTCAACGCCAAGGGACAACCCGTGCTCGTGGGCACCATCTCGGTCGAGAAGAGCGAGCACCTCTCCGGCATCCTCAAGAAGATGGGCGTCCGCCACGAAGTGCTGAACGCCAAGAATCACGAGCGTGAAGCCGGTATTGTGGCTCAGGCGGGACGCAAGAACGCGGTGACCGTGTCCACCAACATGGCCGGCCGCGGTACCGATATTCTGCTCGGCGGCAACCCCGAGTTCATGACCAAGGACGAGTGCCTGAAGAAGAAACTCGCCGAACGCCTGGCCGAGGAGGACGCCAAGTTCGTCGCCGACGAGCACTTCTTCTACTTCACCCACAACGAGCAGTTCTACCGCGTGAGCCGCGACATCTGGGACGAGACCTTCACCCGCTTCAAGGGGCTCTGCGACACCGAGCACGACGAGGTGGTCCGTGTCGGCGGACTTCACATCGTCGCGACCGAGCGCCACGAGTCGCGACGCATCGATAACCAGCTTCGCGGACGCGCCGGACGCCAGGGCGACCCCGGCAGTTCCCGCTTCTACCTCTCGTTGCAGGACGATTTGCTGCGCATCTTCGGCGGCGAGCGCATGCAGAACCTGATGCTCAAACTCGGCATGGAAGAGGACGTGCCGATCGAAAGCAAGATGATCACGCGCCGCATCCAGAAGGCGCAGGAATCGGTCGAAGCCCAGAATTTCGAAGCCCGCAAACACCTGCTCGAGTACGACGACGTCAATAACAAACAGCGCCAGACCGTGTACGGCATTCGCCGCGGGCTGCTCGAAGGCGTGGACCAGAAGGCGCGCGTCATGGAAATGGTCCAGGGCATCGTCGAGCAGTTCGTGGACATGCGCTGTCCCAACGACAAGCACCCCGATACCTGGGACATGGCCGCGTTCCGCAACGACGTCCTCACCCAGTTCGGATATAAGGTCAACCTCGAAGAGTTGGGCGCGCTCAGCCGCGACGAAATCGTCGACTCCACTTTCGACCGCCTCCAGCAGAAGTATCAGGAGAAGGAAGACCTGGTCGGCGCCGACGTCATGCGGCAGACCGAGCGCATCATCATGCTCCAGGTCATCGACAATCAGTGGAAAGACCACCTGCTGTCGATGGACGAGTTGAAGCAGGGCATCGGCAACCGCGCCTACGGGCAGAAGGATCCTCTGGTCGAGTACAAGAAGGAATCCTACAGCCTGTTCACCGCGATGATGGACCGCATCGAGGACGAGACGGTCCGCTACCTCTACTTCCTGCAGGTGAGCACCGGCGCCGGTCCGGTGCTGCCGTTCCCTACCGAGGAAGAAGAGGAAGAGGAAACCAACGGCCAGCCCGCCGCGCCCGACCCCTCCGAGCAGCAGCGCATCGCCGCCAAGAGCACCATGGAAGACTTCACGCGCAACATCCAGCGCAAGAAGGATAAGGAGATGGCCGAGTTGCAGTTCGTCGGCGGGGAAGAGTCTTCCACGCCGAAGCAGGTCGCCGGCGGCGCTAAAGTGGGGCGCAACGACCCCTGTCCCTGCGGCAGCGGCAAGAAGTACAAGAAGTGCCACGGAGCGTAGGCGCCGCGGCCTTCCCCTACAACGCCACCGCGATTTCCACCGTCAACTGGCCCTCCACCTGGTCCAGGAACGCCGCCACGTCGTTCGCCCCCAGGTAGAGCGGACCCGCTTTGGCATCCTCCACCTGAAACACGCAGTAGCGCCCGGCGGCGAAGATCACCCCGCTGCGGTCCGCGGTGCCGCCCCCCACCTTGGCCACCAGACATCCCACCGGTGAATCGGCGGCCAGCAGCGCCGCGCCCCGCGTGACCGCCGAAGGGTAGCCGTCGGCCGGGCAGTCCGCCGCCTGATCCTTCAGCTTCCAGCGTCCGTCGGTCACATGCAGCCGGTAGAGCCGCTTGGGCGCCGCGAAATCCAGCCCGATCGTCCACACGGTGCCGGGCGCCTCCGCCGTCTTCGCCTTCTCCGGCACTTTGACTTCCTTCAGCTTCCTCCATAAAAGGTCGGACACGTCTTCCTCCGTCGCTTTCCTATAATGCCGCCACGATCAGGGCGGGTTTGGCTATCGCCCGAACGCGGTCCAGATCCGCCAGCGGAACCCGCACCACAATGGCGCCGGAATCGCCGCTCACCACCGCTTCCACCGCGTACGCCGCGCCACCGCACGGCTTGGATTCCTCGCAGATCAACAGGCGGCTGCCGGCGTTCACGAAACCGCGCGCCGCTCCCGCCGCAGCCGGCGCGAAGAACAGCAGCACGGTGCCGGGTTGCGCGCGCGGCGTGGGAGCGTCCCCCACGTCGGTGGGCCAGACCGGCGTGCCCTTGCGGTGGTCCGCGAGCAGATACTTTCCGGTCAGCGCGGAGACCGGCGCCAGCGGTCCGGAGTCGAGCGGCGACGGAAACAGCGGCTTCCGCAGATCGCCCGCGCCCAGCCGCGTGTTCGCCGCCAGTTCCCGCGCCGCGATCCACGCCGGCGGCGGCGATTTCTCTGGTGGGCCGGAGCCGCCGGCGATCCAGCTCACAATCGCCGCAAACCCCAGCACGGCCGCGAGCACGTGCCACGGCACGCGCCCCTTCTCCGGCGGGTTCCAGGTCAGGGTCAGCGCCAGACACAGCAGTCCGGTGAAAACGAAAGGCAGGATCACGGCGTCGTCTCCGGGCGGTAGCGCAGGTTGCCGGGTTGGCCGTTGCCGATGGTGAGATCGAGCGCGCGCCACAACGCCCGCTCTTCCTCGAGATCCAGCGGCGGACTCAGGTGCAGGTTGCCGAGCACCTGCAGGCGCAGCGAATCCAGCAGGGAGGTGATCAGGTCCTGCATCACCCGGTAGCGCTCCACCGCCGCGCCGTACCACAGCGCCCACGCCAGCCACGGCCCGCCGAGCGCGAAAACCGCCGAGACGAGCATCTCGCCGCGCAGCGCGAAAATCACCGCCCACGGCAGACTCCAGCCCAGGAAGAGGAAATAGGACGCCACCAGAAAATCGAGCTGCATCTTGGCGTCTTCCAGCGCCGGCCCGAGTTTATCGTCCTTCTGTGTGGCCTGTCGGAGCGCGCCCCAGATCTGCGTCAGGTTGCACTGATAGGCGCGCATCGCGTAGGCCTCGGCGGACAGTCCCACGTTGCCGAACTCGGTGGGCGCGATATCCTCGGCGATGCCAAAACTCATGTTGCGCTCGGCCAGCAGCCGCGAGTGCTCGCTCTGCGCGCGCCGGCTGGCGTAGTCCGTGATCAGCGGCAAAGCCTCGGCCAGCCCGCGCAGTTGCGGCGTGACTCCCATGGTTCCGATCTCGCCGGCGAGATCGGTGTAGGCCGTATCCAGATCCGCAAACGGGACCATCGCGTAGATCGCCTGCTGCGCGCGCATGCGCTCGACCACCGGAGCCGTGGTCACCGACGCCGGCGCGGGATTCGCCACCGCCGGAGCCGCCCCCGCCGCTTCGGTTACGTGGTTACGCCACCCGGTGCGCTGCGCTTCGATGCGCGCGTACACCCCGACGGCGCCGTTGATGCGCGCGGTCAACTCGTCGTAGCGGCGGCGGTGATAGGCCGTGCCCGGCTTGCGCAGCGCGCCCCAATTCCTGCCCTCCAGCGTGCGGGTCCACAGCGGCGTCAGCGCCGCCACCAGGTAGGCGCCGATCCACACCCCGATGAACAGCGCGGCGAATACGATGCCGCGGTGCGCCGCGCCCGAATCGATCAACTGGCCTTCGAGCCAGCCCCGCGCGCCCCAATTAAATAGGTAGAGCAGCAGCGCGTGAAGAAAAACGAACAGCAGCGTGGGAATGAACGCGGCGATCAGGAAGGCCCGCGAGAGAAACGTGCTGAGCGAAGTCAGACTGCTGAGCAGGGTACCGAGCATGGCGTGTCGCTATGGTAAGTGGCCGGGACAGAGCAGGACCACGCAGCGGTCGTCCGTGCCCCGTGTATAAGGCGGATAGCAGTGGCGGCCCGGACCGTCGCAGCAGTACCCGGTCGGAGCGCTCAGATACATGTGGGCCAGCCGCTCCATCCGGCTCAGGACCCGCGCGTTCCCCATGAACGCATGGAGCAGGTGGTAGTCGTGCTCCGGCGATCCGCCCGGGGACTCATCCAGCGCGACACCGCCGGGCACATCACCCAGGTAGAGAATCCCGTTGGCCAGGGCGTTGACCAGGTCCACGTAGTGAAACAGCCGGCGGGCGGCGCCCTTCTCCACCACCAGGCCGCTCACTTGATTGTGAATCAACGGCGCGAACGCATCCCGCAACCCAGTGGAAGCCGACATGACAGGCAGATCGAATTCCAGCATGGCGCTATCCTAATGCAGCCCGGCGGAGGAATCAAGGCGGGTTAACACCTGTGCCCGGCTTACTCCTCGCGCAACGACTCGATCGGGTCGAGGCGGGCCGCGCGGCGCGCCGGGACCGCCGCCGCAATCAGCGCGACCACCGCGAGCAGCACGGCTGCCGCCGCCAGCGCGCGCGGGTCGCCGGGCGCCACGCCGAAAAGCATCGAGCGCAGCCAGCGCGCGGCGGCGAATGATCCCGCGACTCCCGCCAGCAGTCCCGCGCCGGTCCAGCGCGCGGCGAACCCGAGCGTATGGCGCGCAATCCGGCCGGGAGTCGCGCCCAGCGCCACCCGCACCCCGATCTCCCTGCGCCGCTGCGCCACCAGGAACGACAGCACCCCGAACAGCCCGATCGCCGCCAGCATCGCCCCCGCCGCCGCGAACACCGCCAGCACGCCCGCGTAGAAGCGCGGCGGCCCGGTGATCTGATCCAGCCGCTGCTCCATCGTCTCCATCTCCACCGGCAGTTGCGGATCGAGTCCCGCGATGGCGTCCCGCACCGCCGCCGCCGCGAACCGCGGGTCGATCGCGGTCCGCACCGCCACACTTGCGGCGCGCCAGCCCGTCGGCGGCTCGGCGTTGGCGAACGTGTTGTCGGGGAATGGCTTGCGGACCAGGTAATACTCGGCCGCGGCGGCCGTCTCCAGCCCGTTGTTGCGCACGTCCGCCGCGACTCCGATCACCGTGAACCAGCCGTCCGGACCATCGCCCAGAATGTGCCGCCCCACCGCGTCCGCGCTATCGAAGAGTTGCCGCGCCAGCGTGCGGCTGACGATCACGGAGTGGCTGCCCGCGCCGCGATCCTCTTCGGCAAACCCGCGGCCCCGCTCCAGCGGGATGCCGAGCGCGCGGAAATAGTCGGGCGTCACGTACCGCCAAGCCACCATCCCGCCCGTACCCTCGGGACGCCGCGGCCGGCCTTCCGCCAGAATCGTGGCCAGCGGACGTCCGCGCGTGCCCCCCGACGGGGGCAGGGAATCGCTGATCGCCGCCGCCGTCACCCCGGGCAGGGAAGTGATGCGCCGTTCCAGACCGGCGAAAAACGCGGTCTGGCCGGCCGGCGCCGCATAACGCTGCCGCCCCAGCACGAACCGGGCGGTCAGAACATGATCGCGCGCGATCCCCAGCGGTACACTCTCCAGGTTCCACAGGCTGCGCAGCAGCAGGCCCGCGCCGGTGAGCAGCACCAGCGAAAGCCCCACCTGCGCGGTCACCAGCCCGGCGCGGAGCCAGCCGCGCGAGTACGGCGTGGCGCGTCCCCCGGTGCCCACGGGGACGGCCCGCCGCAGCGCGGGAGCCAGTCCGAAGAGCAGCGCCGAACCCGCCGCGGCCGCCAGCGCGAACCCCAGCACCCGCGGATCGAGCGTA
>JBBIQR010000229.1:0-7838 GCA_037442245.1 Candidatus Solibacter sp.
GCAAATCGCCCACCACGCGGTTGACCCACAGGTTGACCACCTTGACCTCCACCGTATTCGCGCCCGGCTTCAACGCTCCGGTCGCATCCACGCGGAACGGGGCGTGCCACACCACCCCGAGTGGTTTGCCGTTGACCGCGACCTCCGCCAGGTTCTTCACCTCGCCGAGATCCAGCCACATCTTCGCGCCGCTCTGGAACCAGCCGGCCGGCGCCTCCACCGTCTTCGTGTACGTGCCCGTGCCGGAGAAGTATTTCACCCCCGCATCCGTGCTCTCCGTCCACGAAGCCAGCCGGTCCATCTGAATCTTGGCCGGCGCGCCGCGATCCGGCTGGAACGCCACCTGCCACGCGCCTTCCAGGGTGGCCACCGGCGTCTCCGCCCTCGCCGGCAACTGCCGCGACACTTGCGCCGTGGGCTTGCGGAAGACCACGAACGCCGCGCCGTACGGATCGAACCGCATCGATACCGTCGTCCGCCCGTCCGCCATCCGGTACGCCGCGGGCTCCATCGCGCCCGTCTCCGCGTGCCAGATCTCCGGCTCCTTGCCCTGCACCCGGAAGCTGGCTTCCAGCGATTCCGCGCGCCCCTTGCGATTGTCCACCCAATAGATCTCGCCGCCCGGAATCGAGCGGTGGACGAACAGGTACAGGCTGTCGCTCACGGGCGGCGCGTAGGTGAAGTCCGGCGCCACCTTCATCGCCGCCAGCGCCGGCCCCGCGGTCTGTCCGGCATACACCTTGCCCTTGCCGGGGGCGTGCTCGCCGCTCCCGTCGCCGAACAACCGGTCGGCGATACTGCAGAACTCGGTCTGATCGTCGCTCAGGCTCGGGCTGTCCACCGGCTTGGGACCCGCCACCGCGACCCCCGCGTCCACCATCTCGCGGATCTTGCGCAGCACCGGCAGCGGCATGTGCCGCGCGTTCGCGTCCAGCACCAGCAGCCGGTAGCTCATGCCGTTCGGCGTCACGATCCGTCCGTCCCGCGCGGTCATGCGATGCAGCAGCGCGTCGGAGTTCGTGAAGTCGTACCCGTACCCCGCCGGGATGTCCGGCGCCTGATTGCCGAACAGCGCGGTGATGTTCGAATCCTCGCCGTAGTAGTACAGCACATCCGCCGCGAAGTTCCCCTGTTGCAGCAGGTAGCTGCTGCGCGCCAGGTATCCGGTCCAGTATTTGGCGTACTCGGCCCACGTCTCCTGCCGCGTGAACCATTGCCCGAACTGCCCCAGGCTCAGCCCCGGCATCTTCGCCGTCACCGGCTGATGCACCGACGTGTGAATCACGAACCGGTTCAGCCCCATCGCCAGTTCGGCGTCCGCCGTCGGCTTGAGGTTCTCCGGCGCGAACGTGAATGCGCCGCTGCCCGCCGTCAACGATTCCGCCGCCACCAGGTTCTGCCCGTAAATGTGCGCCACCGACGCCGATTCGCGGATGTCCGCGTTGTAGTTCGCCGGCTCGCCGTTCACTCCGCCGCGCCCGGTCCACATCGCGCTCATCGGCACATCCGCGGTACGCTTCACCTCCATCCCATCGGCGATGAAGGCGCGCCCGTTCTCGTGCGATTCGCTGTAGCGCCCCATCCCGCGCGCCTTCAACTCGCGCTCGATCTCGTCGTAGTGGTTCTCCGCCGTCAGGTCCGCGATGGTGCGCCGGAAGTCCCACAGGAAGCGGTCGCTCGCCTCCGCGCTCTCCACCACGTGCCCGCTCAGCACCGGCAGCCAGGGATGCATGTCGTAGCCGCGGCGTTTGGCGAACTCGGCCGGCATATCGTCGGTCCAGTTCTGCGCGCCGGCTTCCCAACTGTCGGTGATCACGTATCGCAGTCCCCTCTTGCCCATCAGCGATCCCGACGCGTCCTTGTACATATCCAGGTACTTGTCCAGGTACGCCTTCACGTAACCGCGGTTCAGCTTGTCCACTTCGAGTCCGGTCGCCTCCGGAGTCGCCGGATGGTTGGTGATGCCGAGCAGCGAATACCCCAGCCGCAGCACCATCCATTTACCCGCCGGCGGCGTCCACTCCAGGCTCCCGTCGGGACGCATCTTCGCCGTCAGGTCCACCACCTCGCTCTTGCGGACGGCGTCCGCCGCCGCTACCGCCGGCGTGGGCGACGCGTCCAGGTTCTGCGCCGGCGTGAACGCGTCCTTGTCTTCCACGCGATTCACCCGGGCCCCGGTGTACAACTCCAGTTCGGCGACCTGCGTGCCCGCCGGCTGTTGCGGCAGATTGCCCCGCGCCGCTCCCGGAGGCGGTCCGCCGAAGCCGCCGCGCGCCGCCATCGGCTGCGGCGTCAGGAACGTGACCCGGAAATAGCGCGCCGTCACCGCCGGGAACGAAACCGTCCGCGACGCCGCGCTGCCCGTGATGTTGGTCACGGTGCGGAACTGCGCGCCGTCGCTGGATGCTTCGAGCGTTTGCGCATCGGCCGCCCCGCCGCCGCGCCCGCCGCGTCCGCCCGCGCCGCCCACTACCAGCGTCACGCCCCGCACCGTCTCCGGCTGCGCGAATGCAAACTGGATCCACGCCCGCTCTCCCACCGGAGCCGCCGGCAGCAGCGTGGTCTTCGCCAGGTCTCCATCGGTCAGCGCCGCCAGGTCGAACGCGCCGCCGCTCGAGGTCACCTTCGGCGCCATCTCCGCCATGCTCCGCTCGCCCGCCGGCACCCGGAACGCCACTACCGCCGCATCCGCGTAATACTCGGGTTGCGGACCGGTGGGCTCAGCCGCGCCGCCGAAGCCGCGCCGCGCGCCCGCCATGTTCTGGAACGGTCCCGTCGCCGATGGCGGCTTGGGCAGCTTGCCGGTGAACGGCGCGCCGCCGGTTACCGCCGTCTCGCTCCACACGAATTTCTTCATCGCCTGCGCCGGCGGCACCCACGGTCCGCCGCTCTCGCTCCATCCCGGCGAACCGGCGACCGCCAGTTCCAGCCCCAATTGATCGGCCAGCGTGGCGGTGTACTTGAAGGCGTCCTTCCACTCCGGCGTCATGTACACCAGCCGCTTCTCCACGATCTGCGGCGTGTTCAGCGCCGCGTCGAAGTTCTGCATCCCGGCAATGCCGCTGCGCTTCATCCACTCCAAATCGGCTTTGATGCCTTCCTTGGTGATGTTGCCGTTCATCCAGTGCCACCACACCCGTGGTTTGGCGCTGTCCGGCGGATTCTGAAAGCCGCGCCGCAGGGCGTCTTCACCCGGTTGGGCAACCACGGCGAAACCGGCCAGAAGGGTGAGCGCAACCGTAGCCGCTCCGTAGAACGCAGATCGTTTGGAAAGCTTCATGGGGAATCTCCAGAGGCCGCGCCGGACCCAGGGCGGGCTCGGCGGGGCGGACTCGTCCTTGCATATTTCGACCGCGTCCCCGTCGCCAGCGAGAATAGCACGCGGCACCCAGGAGGTACAGGTCTTTTTATATGAAATCCGCGCCCGCGTGAGATCGTACGCCGCCTCAGCGTTCGAGGCCGATTCTCCGCAGCACCCGGTGAAAGCCCGCTGTGCCGCGAATGCGGTCGTAGGCGGGGTTCACTCCGATGTTCAGCACCCCCTCGGTGCGCTCGTCCGCCAGACGGTCCAACCACAGGACCGCGTGGCTCTCATCTCTTAAAAGCGCGTAGACCTCGGAATGGATCTGGCTGCATGCCGGATCCTTCTGGGGAAACGAGTCCGCCATGGCGATCGCTTCCGGACCCCGCCCCGCCCAGGCCAAAGCGACCGCCCGAAGCAGTCTCCCGTTGCTCGAGTTGGCTTCTTTCATCGCGCCAATCTCCTTCAGGGTGATTTCCGGATGATTCTCGAGGGTGTGGACGTGGGAGCAGAACATGCGCCAGTCCGCCTGGCCGGGAAATCGATCCGCGAGGCTCTGATAGAGTCTCCGCTCCTCGCCGTACCGGCGCCCCAACTCCCGCGCAAATGCCATGCCGGCGATCCGCATGGTGATCGGGTCGCGCGGCAGGGGCGCGCTCAGCAGCCGGTCGGCTTCCGCGAAGCGTCCTTCGTACTCGAGCAGCAACGCGTATCGCGTGCTCGCTCCGGAGTTGGGATTGTCCGCGAGCGCTTCCCGGTACTGCGCCTCCGCGCCGGCCCAGTCCCAATGGCGCGCCAGTTGCACGTTCGCCAGATTCACCCGCGCCTGTGCGGCTCGCGGATTCAGTTCGAGAGCTTTGCGGAAATCGCCGGCCGCCAGTTCGATGGCCTGGTCCAGGCTGCGTCCTTCAATCGCCCCCCGGTTGAGGATCGAAGCGCCCAGGCCGGTGTAGGCGGCCGCGTACCCCGGGTCCAGTTCCACCGCTCTCCGGTAGTGAGCTTCGGCGCTGCGCAGCGATTCCACCGTGTGCTCGTCCAAGGCGTACGACCCTCGCTGCTCTTCGTCGCGCGCGGCCGGAACTGGCGCATGCTGGGAAGGTGGCGCGATCGTCCCGCCCAGAACCGCGGCAATTCCCGGCGCCAGGGCCGATGGAATCGCGAATGCCTCCGCCGAACTCCGCTCCAGCGTTTCCGACCAGACCTGTGCGCCGTCCGAGGTTCTCTCCAGCCGCGCAACCACCTTGAGACGGTCGCCGTGGCGCTCCACGTTTCCCTCTAGAACGTGAGTGGCCTCCAACTGCCGGCCAATCTCGCGGACCCCGGCCGCCTGATCCCGGAACCGAAGCGCCTGCTCCTGGGCGATGACTCGTAGCGGTTGGATCCGGCCGGCCGCGCCGGTGATTTCGTCCGTCAAACTGTCGCAAAGATACCGGTCCGCCGGATCGTTGCTCAGGCTCCGGAACGGCAGAACGGCGAGCGACGCCTCCGGACCGGCGCCGGGCGCCCCATACCGGGGCGATCCCCGGAAGCTCAAAGCGGCGATGGCGATCAGTATTGCCGCCGCGGCGAGCTTCGCGCCCGTTCCCCGCTTCCCGCGCGGCGCGGCGTGGACCCGCCTGCCGCTGAGAAACCGGTTCAGATCCTCGGCCAGTTCCCGCGCCGATGAGTACCGATCCTCCGGATGGGGCTGCAAAGCCTTGCGCACAACCTTCCACAGTTCGCCGCCCGTCTCGCGGACCAGCGCTGCTTGCGTGGCTCCCCGCCGCCCCGCCGCTTCGCCGGTGATCGCCTCTTTCGGCGCGCGCGGCGCAACCTCGCGAACCGCCCGCTCCAGCCCGGCCACGATCGACTCCGGGTTTCCGAAGGGCCACGCCCCCACCGCCAGTTCGTACAACAGCACGCCCAGCGAATAGACATCGGTCGCGCCCGTCACCGGCTCGCCCCGCAACTGCTCCGGGCTGGCGTAACGCGGCGTCATCACACGCAGACACGTCGCCGTGGGATCGGCTTCGCCCGCCGCCAGGAGTTTGGCCGCGCCCAGGTCGAGCAATTTGGCCCGCCCGTCTTCGCCCACCAGCACGTTCGAAGGCTTGATGTCGCGATGAATCACCTGCCGCCGGTGCGCGTACTCTACCGCGTCGCATACCTGCAGCAGCAGCCCGATCCGCTCCCGGAGCGGCAGGCTGAGGCGGTCGCAGTGGCCGTCGATGGGCCTGCCCTTGACGTACTCGAGCACCAGGTAAGGATCGCCCTCGTCGCTTACCCCGGCGTCGATCAGTCGCGTGATGTTGGGGTGGTCGAGACTCGCCAGCAGCCGGCGTTCGGTGGCGAACCGCTCGCTGAAAAACTCGTTACGCAGATTGCCGCCCAGAACCTTGACCGCCACTTCCCGATGGAACTGCCCGTCGCAGCGGTGCGCCAGGTACACCGAACCCATTCCCCCCGCACCCAACAATTCATCGAGTTGGTAGTTTCCGGTGCGCCGGCCCGCCAGTGTGGGTACGGCTCGGCTCGGGATATGGACCGGCAGGCCGGCTGCCTCCCACTCCGCATCCAGCAGTGCCTCGACCTCTTCCCGCAGCGCCGGATCGCCGCCGCATAGCCGGTCGAGCGTTTGCCGGCGGCCCACCGGATCGAGCGAACGCGCCTGGTGAAAAATGTCCTGGATCCTGGCCCACTCTTCCGCGCTCGGCAAAGGTGCTGGCGTCATTCTCCGGTCGTCCCATTGGAGATAGCGCAACTCACGCCGGAAACCCCTCACCGGAACGACGCATCTTAGGGCGCAGCCGCCTGTAGAGCCAGGTCTTGGCGAAAGCCAGGTCCCGCTCCACCGTGGCCACCGAGAGCCCGCTCAGTTCCGCGCACTCGCTTACCGTGCAGCCGAGAAAATAGCGAAGCTCCACCAGCCGGACTTTGCGCGCGTCCAGCGATTCCATATCGTCCAATGCCCGCTCCAGATCGAGCACATCTTCGCTGGCCGCGTTCACCCAGGGCAACTCGTCGTTCAGCGCGACGAAGTGCCCTTCGCCGCCCCGCTTCTCCGCGTTCGCGGCGCGTGCGTGGTCGGCCAGAATCAGCCGCATCATCTTCGCGGCGAATCGATAAAAGTGGACCCGGTCGTTCCAATCGGCTTTACGCTGCTGCAAAACCCGCAGGTACAGCTCATGCACCAGCGCGGTCGGCTGTAGTGTATGATCGGCCGATTCGCGCCGCAGATACCCCGCCGCCACATCCCGCAGGTGGGGGTACACATACGGCATCAGTTCCTGAAGCCCGCCCGGATCGCCGTCGCGCCATCGCTGCAGCAGAATACTGATTTCGCCAGCCATCGGTTTGTGAGGGATTCTATAGCCCTCTTCCGCTTTCCCTTACTATACCAACGCGTCCGGACTTGGCTTCCCCCAACCCCAGCGCAAAAAATTCTGAGGGACTTTTCCCCCCGCCTCCGCTTCCTTGGGTACGAGGAGGAAGTACCCAAAATGAAGAATCCTGCACATCCGATGCCGCTTGCTGCCGTCCGTTTCTCCAGGGAAACGATGAAGTTCGCCGCCAAATACCTCGGCGTTCTCATCATGACCATGGCTTCGACCGCCATCGCGGGCACGGTCGCCCCTTTGTCCGGCTACATCTATTCCGGAACCTGCGGCCCGACCATTTACAATCACGCTTGCGCCGACAACGTCGCACCAGGCGGCACATTCGGCGGAAGCTCGTTGGATACCGCGAGCTTCGGCCTGAACTCCGCATCGGGACCCTATGTTTCGGCGAGTTCCGGTTCGGCCTATTCGCTAGGCGACGGCATCAGCCAACTCCAGTACTACGTCCAGGTAAATGGTCCCACCAGCTATGTCACGGTTGACGGGTCTTATCTGCTCTCGAACAGCTTTCAATATTCGCCGCAGGCGGGCGACGGGCAGATTCAACAGGGCGGCGGCACGGCACAAATCTCAGTTGCGGGCACGACCTTCGGCGCCTCGCTGTATTTATCGGTCGTCGATTTCGGCGGCTCGATCGCGAACAACCTCGCGCCATATCTTACCGTGACGTCCGGCGCGGCATATGACGCGGCAACCAATACCTACTCGAATTCGGCCCAAGGCACGGCGTCTTTCACCATGGCGGCCAACACTCCCTATCTGGTCACGCTGAGGGCAAATGGCACCTCGGAATCGCAAGGCGCCAGTTTGTCTTCCCTGGGGACGTCCCTGGTGGACCCGCTCTTTACGCTCGACGCGGCGCAGAGCAACCCTTCCCTGTACTCGTTCCAGTTCAGCCCGGGCATCGGAAACGGCGGCGTCTCGGCCGCGCCGGAGCCGGAATCGCTGGCCTTGATCGCTTCGGGCCTGGTGGCGCTCGCGATCGCCCGTCTGCGGCGGAAAAACCGCTAAGCGCGCGGTTCTGGGGCCTGTCCGCCTCCGGTCCACCCCCTGGGGGCGTTTCACCGCCCCCAGGACCTCCCGCCTCCCCGCTTGCCCGGCGGCCCCGTTAACGATAAAATTCAGGGGTTCCGCCATGCTTCGCACCCTGCTTCCCGCCC
>JBBIQR010000230.1:0-7813 GCA_037442245.1 Candidatus Solibacter sp.
AGCTGTGCGCGCCCGTGGAAGCGGAGATCGCGCCGGTGGGCGGCGTCAAGGCGGACGCGAAGAAGGCCGCCGACGCGCCGGCCGAAGAAGTCAAGCCCGCGCGCAAGCCGCCCACGCTGTATCGCCCTGGGGAAAAGAAGCAGTAATCGCGAGGCGCAACGAGACGGGCTCGGCGTGATGTGGCCGCGGCCGTTGGCCTTGCCGTTGTGGGCGGCGGCGCGGCGTTTCCGGGCGCGGGCACCGCATTCCCAGCCCGCCACGGGCTATATTGGAACCATATTCCGATGCGCATCAACCACACCAGAGAACGACTTCTGCGCGGCGAGACCGTCTACGGCTGCGGCCTGCAGGTCTACCGCGCCCCGGAGATACCGCGCGCGTTTGCCGCGGCGGGATTCGATTACGTCTTCATCGACATGGAGCACGGCAGCTTCAACCTCGAAACCGTGCACGACATGATCGTCTCCAGCAAACTGGCCGGCATCAGCCCCATCGTCCGGGTCGGCGAGTTGCAGTACACGCTCTGCGCGCGCCTGCTCGACCAGGGCGCCCAGGGCATCATCCTGCCGCGCGTCGAGGACCCCGCCGTCCTCGCCGAGGCCCTGAGCTGGCTGCGCTTCCCGCCGGTGGGCAAGCGCGGCTACGGCGTGAACCCGACCATGATCGATTACGAAACGCGCTCCATGCCGGAGGTCATCGAGCATCAGAACCGCGAAACCCTCGCGGTGATGCAGATCGAAACCGTGGCCGCGGTCGAGCGCCGCGAGGAACTGCTCTCGCTGCCCGGTCTCGATGTGATGATGATCGGCCCGGCCGACCTTTCGATTTCGCTCGGCATTCCCGGCCAGTTCGATAACCCGCTGCTCATCGAAACGGTGGACAAGGTCGTCGAGACCTGTAACCGGGTGGGCGTCGTGCCCGGCATTCAAACCCGCGGCGTGGCCATGGCGAAGTTCTGGGCCGAACGCGGCATGCGCTTCGTCGGGGTGGCGGCGGAACACGTCTTCCTGCTCGAAAAGTGCCGCGAGGCGCTGGCCGCGCTGAAGCCGGCCAAGGCGAAATAAATGTTCCGGCTGGGGATCAACACCTACTCGGTCCGCGCGCTGCGCTGGCACGATCTGCAACTCCTCGAGTACGCGGCAAGTCTGAAACTCGACGCCATCTTCCTGCAGGACTCCATCGACCCGGGCACTCTCGACCCGGCGCACTGGAAGGAAGTCAAGGATGCCGCCGCGCGCCTCGGGCTGCTTCTGGGAACCGGCGGCGGCGCCGTGCTGCCGGCCTCCGCCGGAGCCTTCGATCACAGTGTCCAACTGCTTCGCAACGGCATCCGCCGCTCCTCCGGGATGGGCTCGCCGCTGGTGCGCTGCCTGCTGGCCGGCGACCGCGATCACCTGCCGCCCGGTCCCGTCGAGCGCCACATGGAAACCATGGTGCGGCTGCTCAAAGCGGTGCGCAGCGAAGCGCTCGACGCGGGCGTGAAGTTCGCCATCGAGAATCACAAGGACCTGGCGTGCCACGAAACCCGCGCGGTCATCGACCAGGCGGGCACGGACATCGCCGGCTCCTATCTCGATACCGGCAACCCGGTCTTCATCATGGAGGACCCGCTCCACACGGTGGAGACCCTGGGTCCGGTGGCGGTCATGCTCCACCTGCGCGACAGCGTGGTGTACGAGACCCGTGAGGGAATCGCCGTGCAGTGGGTGCCGCAGGGCGAGGGCGTCGTGGACTTTCCCGCGATCATCGCCCGCGCGAAGGAGCTGTGCCCGCAGGTGCCCGTCTACGTGAAACCGATCACCGGGCGTCCTCCGGCGATCCTGCCGGTGTGGGACCAGGCCTACATGCAGAAGTACCGCGACCTGCGGGCGGAGGATTTCGCGCGCTTCCTCGCGCTGGCCAAACGCGGGCATCCCTACGAGGGGGACATGGTGGTCGAGGACGTGCCCGGCAAGGCGCCGGAAGAATACACCGCGGCGCTGCGGGTGCAGCAGAAACTGCACATGGAGCGCGGCATCGAGCACGCGAAAAAAGTGCTGGACCTGGGGATCCGCTGGCGCCAGTAAGCCGCGCCTACTGATCCACCTTGACCACGAAGTAGGTGATTTCCTTGCCCGCCGCGAGCTTCATTTGGTGCGGCATTTTGGCGGGAATCGTCACCACGTCGCCCGCCGCCAGCGCCTTTTCCATGCCGCCGCGGATGGATGCGGCGCGCATCTCGCCGGCGCCGGTCTGCCGGCCGTTGACCATCTCCCCGCCGTAGACCAGCGTGGCTTCTCCGCTTTGCACGAAGAAGATGTCGGCCTGCTTTTCGTGCCACTCGCCTTCGCCGGAGCCTTCGCGGTGCGCGATCTGGAAGTGGTAATTGCCGGGATTGGAGAGCGCCTGCGACGCCACGTGCTGCGCGTTCACTTTGGGCGCGAGGGTCTTGGCGTAGCCCTTCAACTCGGACGATTTCCAGAAGAAGAAGCCCGCCGGGTCGCCCGCCGGCAGAGCCAGGGCGGCGGTGAACAGGAGGATCGCGATCGGTTTCATGCAAGCCACAGTAGCACGGTTGACTAGTGCTTTGACCGGCAGGTTCGGTTCGGTGTGCCAACCGCTTGCTGACGCGCGCGGCTCGGAAACGAGCCGCGACCGTGAGGGAGCGGTCGCCGATGAAACGGAAGAAACCACACGGTCATCACACTACGCGGCTTCGCGCTGCGGCACCCGGCTGTCCACGCTGGCTACCTTCAGGTTGCGGGCGATGCCGAACAGCGCCAGCGTCTTGATTAACAGCCAGCTCTGGTCGAGTTCGTACCAGGCAAGACCATGGCGCGCCGAAGTGGGATGCGCATGGTGGTTGTTGTGCCAGCCTTCGCCGAAGCTGATCAACGCCACCCACCAGGTGTTGCGCGAATCGTCGCGGATGTGGAAGCGGCGGCTGCCGAACATGTGGGTCGCGGAATTTACCGCCCAGGTCGCGTGCAGGCCGAAGACGATCCGCAGGCACATGGTCCACAGGAACATATCGAGTCCGCCCCAGGCGAGCACGATCGCGCCGAGAATCACGTTGGGAACCCAGTGGTAGTTGGTCAGCCAGACGTAGAACTTGTGCTTGGCCAGGTCTGGCGCGTATTTGCTCAGCACGCGGGTATTGTTGTGGTTGGTCTCGCCCCAGAGGATCCAGCCCATGTGGCTCCAGAAAGCGCCGTCGCGCGGTGAGTGCGGGTCGCCGGGCTGATCGGAGAACTGATGGTGCAGGCGATGCACCGCTACCCAGAAAATGGGGCCGCCCTCGAGCGTCAACGCGCCGCACAGGGCGAAGAAGTATTCCAGCCACTGCGGCACCTTGTAGGAGCGGTGCGTGTGCAGCCGGTGATACCCGAGGCTGATTCCCAGCCCGGTGCAGATGTAATAGAAGACCACCGCGAGAATCAGGTTCTTCCACGTGAACCGGAAAAGCGCTGCAATGGCGGCGATGTGCAGCAGCAGGAGGACCAACGCGGTGAATTTATTCAGCCCCTGCCGCCGGGCGGCTTGGGCGACGGTTTCTGTCTGGACCATTTTCCCTCTGAGACAGCTTTCTTTTTCACGCTATCAGCCGGAGGGAGTAAGAATTGTAAGACTTGTGTAATAGCAAGAAAAACCGCGGCGGACCGTTTCCGGCGCGCCGCGGTTTTTGCGACTCAAATTCGGAAGTTGGTGTCTACGGCTGTCTGCGGCGGCGGAGCAAACCGACGCCCGCGAGACCGGCGCCGAGGAGCAGGAAGGTCGCGGGTTCGGGGGTGCCGGTTCCGGCTGCGTTGGCGGTCGCCGAGGTGAACTCGACCAGCAGTCCGCCGGGACCGCCTCCATTGCCCCACTGGAAGTCCAGGGTGTTGACACCGGGCGTGAAGAAGCCGGATGCGCCGGAGAGCGTGAATCCGGTCAAGCTACTCCAGGTGGGGCTCGTGTTGCCCGTGGCGTGTCCGTTGACCAAAATGTTCGTCCCGAAATTGTCCGTTGCCCAAACGCCGACGATGGAGACCGACGCCGGGTCGAAGCCGGTCAGATCGACGGTGGTCTGGTAGTCCAAGTTATACAAGCCGCCCCCGTAGGCGCCCCCGTAGCTCAGGTCGGGTTCGATCCAGGAAGCCACGGTGCCCGGGTTGGGCCACGGCCCGTAGTTGCCGGTGTAGACGGTGTTGGCCGGAATCGTATCGTGGTAGTGCGGATCGACCTGGCCGGCGGGCAGAGCCACGCCGAGCGAGTTCACACCGGTGTTGAAGACCGTGAGGTTGCCCGCGAAACTACAGACCGGCAGCGCGAGCGTCAAGAGCAACAAGAACTTCTTTCCCATTTTCACCTCCGTTACAGACATCAGCAGCAGTATAGTATGGACCCGATGAGTTGTTGAAAAAAAGATCAGGGTTTTGGTACTGGGGATACTGGTTTGACAGGCCATCCCCGCGGTGACGACTTCTCCCGGTTGCGCGAATCGTCTTGGATGTGGAAGCGGCGGCTGCCGAACATGTGGGTGGCGGAATTTACCGCCCAGGTCGCGTGCAGGCCGAAGACGATCCGCTGCAATAGCAAGAAAAAACGCGGCGGGCCGTTTCCGGCGCGCCGCGGTTTTTGCGACTCAAATTCGGAAGTTGGTGTCTACGGCTGTCTGCGGCGGCGGAGCAAACCGACGCCCGCGAGACCGGCGCCGAGGAGCAGGAAGGTCGCGGGTTCGGGGGTGCCGGTTCCGGCTGCGTTGGCGGTCGCCGAGGTGAACTCGACCAGCAGTCCGCCGGGACCGCCTCCATTGCCCCACTGGAAGTCCAGGGTGTTGACACCGGGCGTGAAGAAGCCGGATGCGCCGGAGAGCGTGAATCCGGTCAAGCTACTCCAGGTGGGGCTCGTGTTGCCCGTGGCGTGTCCGTTGACCAAAATGTTCGTCCCGAAATTGTCCGTTGCCCAAACGCCGACGATGGAGACCGACGCCGGGTCGAAGCCGGTCAGATCGACGGTGGTCTGGTAGTCCAGGGTGTAGACGCCGCTCAGGTAGCTGCCACCGGAGCTCAGGTCGGGTTCGATCCAAGCAGCCACGGTGCCCGGGTTGAGCCACGCGCCGTTATTGCCGGTGTAGACTGTGTTGGCCGGAATCGTGTCGTGGTAGTGCGGATCGACCTGGCCGCCGGGCAGAGCCACGCCGAGCGAATTCACGCCGCTGTTAAAGACCGTGAGGGTGCCCGCGAAACTACAGACCGGCAGCGCCAGCGCCAAGGCCAACAAGAACTTCTTTCCCATTTTCACCTCCGTTAGAGACATCAGAAGCAGTATAGTACGCCCCGAATGAATTATGGAGAAAAAGACCAGTGCCTTGGTACTGGGGATACTGGTTTGACAGGCCATCCACGCGGTGATTAGCTGGAGTGCGTGCGGTCATGATCTCTCGAAGACGACTTCTCTCGGCGGGCGCCGCGGCGCCGTTTGCCGCCGCCGGCGCCGCGCCCGCCGCGGCGCGCGAAACCTGCGCGGAACATTCGCTGGACGGCCCCTGGCAGTTCCGGCTGGACTCCGATCCCGCGGATGAGTGGCGCGAGGTCGTGGTGCCGCACACCTGGCAGGTGGAGCCGGCCCACACGGAGTACTACGGCGTGGCCTGGTACCGGCGGGACTTCTCCGTTCCCGGCGAGTGGTCCGGAGGCGCGGTGCGGGTGGAATTCGAGGCGGTCTTCCACTCGGCCACGATCTGGGTCAACGGGAAGAAAGCCGGGGAACATCTCCGCAAGGGTTACACGGCGTTCACTCTGGATATCGGCGGACTGCTGCATTTCGGGGAGATCAACCGGATCACCGTGCGGGTGGACAACGCGTTCGACGATGCGATGCTGCCGCGGGGACGCAGCAGCGATTGGGCGCACGATGGCGGCATCTACCGTCCGGTGCGGCTGCTGGCGACCCCCAGGGTCTTCATCGAGCGCATCGCGGTGGAGGCGCTTCCGGAACGCATCGCGGTGGAGGCGGTGGTGCGCAATACTTCAGCCGCGGCGTGGAGCGGGCGGGTGGGGTATCGCATCGAGGATGAAGACGCGCGGGCGGCTCCGGTGGCGGTGACGCTGGCGGCGGGCGAATCGCGCGCCGTGACGCTCGCTCCCCTCACGCTGCGGGCGCCTAAGCTGTGGCACTTCGATCATCCGCACCTGTACCGCGCGGTGGTGGAGATCGAAGGCGGCCATACGCTGGCGGCGGCGTTCGGCGTGCGCACGATCGAGATTCGCGGCACGGCGTTTTATCTGAACGGCGAGCGCATCCGGCTGATGGGAGTGGAGCGGATGGCGGGGAGCAATCCCGAGTACGGGATGGCGGAACCCGCCGCATGGATCGAACACGATCACGCCGATATGCGGGAACTGAATTGCGTCTACACGCGCGTGCACTGGCCGCAGGACGCGCGCGTGCTGGACTGGTGCGACCGGCACGGCATGTTGATTCAGACCGAAGTGCCGGCGTGGGGCAGCGCCACGTTCCGCGGGATGGGGGCGGAGCCTTCGGACGCGATCCTGGAAAACGGCCTGGAGCAGTTGCGCGAGATGATCGCTCGCGACCGCAATCATCCGTGCATTTTTTCCTGGGGGGTGTGCAACGAAATCGGCGGGCAGAGCGCTCCGGCCTACGGGTTCGCCAAACGGATGTACGAAGAGGCCAAGCGGCTGGACCCGCGCCGCCCGGTGACGTATGCCTCGCACTCGTTGTTCACCACGCCGGAGAAAGACGTCGCCGGGCTGATGGATTACGTGATGTTCAACGAGTACGTGGAGAGTTGGCATCCCGGGACGGTGGAGGACCTGGCGCGCTATGTGGACGCGATCCACCGCGCGTTTCCGGACAAGCCGCTGGTGATCAGCGAGTACGGATACTGCGCCTGCACGCCGGACCGTCCGGAAGGCGACGCGCGGCGCGCGGCGGTACTGCTGGGGCACGACAAGGTGTTCCGCGAGCGCGATTTTATCGCCGGGCTGATTTTCTTCTGCTATAACGACTACCGCACGCACGTAGGCGACCGGGGGACGGGCGCGCTGCGGCAGCGGGTCCACGGCGTGGTGGATGTGTACGGGGAGAAGAAGCCCTCGTGGTACGAACTGCGGCGCGAGGCGAGCCCGGTCGAGGACCTGGCGGTGAGCGGAACGATCGGGGAACTGCGGGTGGCGGTGCGGAAGCGGACGGCGGTGCCGGGTTATGCGCTGCGCGGGTACAGGGTGCGGGCGGTGGTGTACGGTGCGGGCGGGATTCCGGTGGAGCGGGTGGAGATGCCGATCGAGGATATCGTCACGGTGAAGTTCGCCGAGGCGCGTCCGGCGCTGGTCAAGGTGGACGTGCTGCGTCCGGACGGAGCGAGCGCGCTCGACGCGGTGTGGAAGCCCTGAGGGTTAGCGGAAGGAAAACCAGCGGCGGCGCTGGATGGCGATGGGGGTCGAGGAGAGGGGCGCGCCTTCTATTACGGCGCGGGGGTTCTCTTCGAAGACGCGGGCGGCGGCTTCGTCGCCGAAGTTCTTGACGACGTAATGGAACGCCTCGTCGAGTCTGGTGGTGCGCCACTTGAGGTCGTGGGCGTCGCTGGCGGCGAAGTGGACGAGGCCGCGGGACATGAGATCGTCAGAGACTTTCTTGGCGGTGCGTCCGAAGCGGCCGAGGAAGGACGCCGCGGTGACCTGGAGCAGCGCGCCTTCAGCGACCCAGGCTTCGAGGCTGTCGAGGCGCGTGGTGAGAATGGGGTTGCGTTCCGGGTGGGTGATGATGGGGCGGAGGTGGGCGTGGGCGAGGCGGGCGAAAGGGGCAGCTGGGCGCATGGGGGTGTCGAGCG
>JBBIQR010000231.1:0-7793 GCA_037442245.1 Candidatus Solibacter sp.
ATCTACCTGCGGCAGACGGTGGCGGGGGGATACGTGGCGGACGATTGGCGGGTGCGTCCGAACCTGACGATCAACCTGGGACTGCGCTACGAAGCGGCGACGGTTCCGACGGAAAAGTACAATCATCTTTCGACGCTGCCGAGCATGACGGCGTCGCAGCCGAAACTGGGTTCACCCTACTACCAGAACCCGACCGGGCGGGATTTCTCGCCGCGCATCGGGTTTGCGTGGGATCCGTTCGGCACCGGCAAGACCTCGATCCGCGGCGCGTTCGGCATCTACGATGTTCTGCCGCTGACATACGAATTCCAGATCCTCACGTTGAACACGGCACCGTATTTCCTGACCGGGAATGTGACGCAGAACCTGGGTGGAACGTTTCCGCGCGACGCGTTCAACCTGATTAACGACCAGGCGCTCAAGTACAGCTACGTGCAGCAGGATCCGGGGCGCATGTACGTCTTGCAGTGGAACTTCAGCGTGCAGCGGGAACTGCCGAGCCGGTTCGTGCTGACCGCGGGATACAACGCGTCGCACGGGGTGCACCTGCCGTTCCGCACCAATGACGGCAATATCGTGCTGCCAACGCAGACGCCGGCCGGTGCGGTGTGGCCGGCGCCGCGGGGTAGCGGCGCGCGCGCGAATCCGAACACGGGCACGATCGACGCGCTGCTGTGGGAGGCATCGAGTTCTTACAACGGATTGAACCTCAGTCTGAACCGGCAATTCAAGACGGTGCGGATGGGCGCTTCGTATACGTATGCGAAGAGCATCGACGATACGTCCTCGTCGGGATCGAACTTCACCAACTCGATCATCTCGCCGTGGCCGCAATTTCCGAGTCTGTTCCGCGGCCTCTCGGATTTCGACGTCCGGCAGATTTTCGTGGCGAACTACCTGTGGGCGCTGCCGGGGCCGCGCGCCGGGGGGGTGGTGAAGTCCGTGGTGGGCGGCTGGCAGCTTGGCGGGATCCTGCGGGTGTCCTCGGGACTACCGTTCACGCCGACGATCTCGGGCGATCCGCTGGGACTGCGGAACAACAATCCGTTCGGGCTTCCCGACCGGCTGACCGGTCCGGGGTGCGACTCCGCGGTGAACCCTGGAAATCCGAACGACTACATCAAGACCGCGTGCTTTGCGTTTCCCAACCCGGCGACGCGCCTGGGCAACAGCGGGCGCAACGTGCTGACCGGCCCTGGGGTTCAATCGTTCGACGCGTCGCTGTATAAGGAGATTTCGATCTCGCGCAGTTCGGAGCAGCGGCGCCTGCAATTCCGCTGCGAAGCGTTCAACCTGCTGAATCATCCGAGCTTCGGAACGCCGATCCGGTCGCAATCGCAGGTATTCAATGCCAGCGGGCATGTGCTGGCGAATGCCGGGCTTTTGACGCAGACGTCGACCACATCCCGCCAGATTCAGTTGGCATTGAAGCTGATGTTTTAAATTATGATGCGCCGCGCCGCCGCGATCGCGATGTTCGCCGCGTGTCTTGCCGGGCAGGACCTCGCGGATTTGCCGGAGTACCGGCCGGAGGGCCGCGTGGCGGGCGTGATCCGCTTGTGGGGCCACGGTAGCCCGGCGCACGACTTCATGGGGAAACTGGTTGGCGCGTGGGAGGAAGGCTTCGCCCGTTATCAGCCGGAGGTGAGGTTCGACTACCGGATGTACGGTACGGCATCGTCGATCGGCGCGCTCTACACGGGCGCCGGAGATCTGGCGATTCGCGGAGAGGAGATTCATCCGTTCGAAGCGGCGGCGTTCACGCGGGTGAAGCACTACCCGCCGTTCGGCGTGGAGATCGCCACCGGGAGTCTGGACGTACGCAACATGGATTTCGCGTTTGTGGTTTTCGTTCACAAGGACAATCCGCTCACGCGGCTCTCGCTCGAGCAACTCGATGCGATTCTTGGGGCGGAACACCGTCGCGGGGAGCGCAACATCCGGACGTGGGACGAACTCGGGCTGACGGGCGATTTCGCCGGGCGGCCGATCCAGGTTTACTCGTGGCGGCTGGACGACGACTTCTCATCGTTCCTCGAAGAGGCGGTGCTGGGCGGCAGCCACCGGTGGAACTGCGGCATCCGCGAGTTCGCACACGTGACGCGGGCGGACGGATCGATCTACGACAGCGGGCAGCAGATTCTCGATGCGCTGGGCAGGGACCGTTACGGGATCGCGATCTCGAATCTCCGCTACCGGACCGCGGCGGTGAGACCGCTGGCGCTGGCGGCGCGGAGGGAGGGGCCGTATTACGAAGCGACGAAGGCGAACCTGATCGAGCGGCGCTATCCGCTGACGCGGTTCATACCGGCGTTTGTGGATCGCGAGCCGGGAAAGCCGGTGGAAGCGAAGGTGAAAGAGTTTCTGCGCTACATTCTGAGCCGCGAGGGCCAGGGGGACATCGTGCGCGCGGGCGGCTACCTGCCGTTGAGCGCGGCGGCGGTGCGCGAGCAGTTGCACAAGCTGGAGTGATGGGTGACGATGCGGCCGATTGCGTTCGCCATTACGCTCCTGCTGATTCGCACCGCCGCCAGCGCGGAAGGTGGCGCGGCGATCCGCATCTGGGGCGACGACGGGATGGAGCGGGTGGTTGGCGCCTGGGAAAGCGGATTCCGGGAGCAGCATCCGGGCGCGACATTCGCGGTGCGGCTGATGGGGAGCGGAACGGGCATGGCCGGTCTCTACAGCGGAACCGCGGATCTGGCGATCCTGGGCCGCGCGGCGACCGCGAAGGAGATCATGGCTTTCGAATGGGTGCGCAAGTATAAACCGCTGGAGGTCGAGGTCCTGTCCGGGAGCCTGGGCACGCCGCGAAAATCTCCCGCGGTGGTTCTGTTCGTCCATCGCGACAATCCGCTGTCGCGGATTTCGTTCGACCAGCTAGAGAGGATGTTTGTCTGCGGTCCGGACGCGGTGAAGTGGGGCGATCTCGGGTTGGGCGGCGAATGGGCGGGGCAAGCGGTCCGCATCTACATGCCGGACGCCGGGAGCGGGACGGCAGCATGGTTTCGCGCGAAGGCGCTGGGCAACAGCCGCAAGTGGCGTTGGGAGAGCGTTCGCGAGTTCGACGACGAGACGGGCCGGATGGCGGCCGAAGGGGTGGAGGCGGACCGCTACGGCATTGCGGTATCGAACGGCGGCGCGGCCAACGCGGGGGTGAAGGCGCTCGCGATCAGCGCGGGCCCGGCGGGACCGTGGGTCGAGGCCACGGCGGCGAATGTCGCGGCGCGCTCGTATCCGCTGGCAAGGAGCATCTACGTATACCTCGACCGCGCGCCGGGCAAGCCGGTGGACGCGCGGGTGGCGGAGTTTTTGCAGTACGTGATGAGCGGCGCGGGCCAGCGGCGCGCGCAACGCGTGGACGACTTTCTGGCGCTGCCGCCGGAGGCTCTGGCGGAGCAGCGGAAGAGACTGGAGTAGCTTTGTTGAGACGATACAGCCTGGTTTTCGCGTGCGCGGCGGCGATGGGGGGGCTGGGCGCACAGGCGCCTTCCGCGCCGTCCGGCGTGATCCGCATCTGGGGCCACGGCGGCCGGCACGGCGACTTCGCGGGAGGCCTGGTGCGCCGCTGGAACGAAGCCTTTCAGCGGACCCATCCCGAGGTGCGGTTCGAGGTAGCGTTGAGCGGCGATTCGGCGGCCATGGGGGGCCTGTACACGGGCGCGGCGGACATCGCACTGATGGGGCGGGAGATCTGGCCGACCGAGATCGAGGGATTCGATCAGGGAGCGGGCGGCAAGCCGCTGGAGATTTCGGTGATGACGGGAAGCCCGGACCGTCCCAACCATTCGACGGCGCTAGGGATTTTCGTCCACAAGGACAACCCGCTGGCGCGGCTCACGCTGGCGCAGGTGGACGCGGTGTTCGGCGCGGACCATCGCCGGAGTGTAGGGAACATGCGCACGTGGGGCGATCTCGGCCTGACGGGCGAGTGGGCGGGGCACGCCATCGATTTATATGGGTTCGGGATCGCGCAGGATCACGCGCAGTACTTCGAGCGGGCGGTGATGGGCGGCAGCCAGAAATGGAACTGCGGCTTGCGGGAGTTCGGCAACGACGGGCCGCGGATTCTGGAAGCGCTGGCGAACGACCCCTGGGGGATGGCGCTGGGCAGTCTGGCGGATGCGCATCCGCTGGTGAAGGCACTGGCGCTGAGCGCGGGCGCGGGAGAGTTCATCGAGCCCACGCGGGACAACATCGCGCAACGGCGGTACCCGTTGGCGCGGCCGGTCTCGATGGTGATCCGGCGTCCGGCGGGGACGCAGGTGGGGGCGGCGCTGCGTCAGTATCTGGAATTCATCCTGAGTAGAGAAGGGCAGCGGATCGTGGCCGAGGATGGGGGATATTTGCCATTGCCCGAAGAAATGGCGCGTGAGGAGCGAAGGAAACTGCAATGAGACTGGCTGCTTCAGGCTGTGCGATGGTTCTGTTGGCGCTGCCGCGGCTGGCGGCGCCGGCCGGGGACGCGCCCGACTATTTGCGGGACCTGGAAGCGTACCGGCCGCAGCAGAGCGTCAGCGGCACGATTCGGGTTTACGGGAATAACTACATCCCCGGGCTGATGAAGGTGTGGCAGGACGGCTTCAAGAAGTTTCATCCGGAGGCGCGCTTCGAAACCAGCCTGAAGGGGACGGAGGCATCGCGGACCTGGCGTTCGTGGGCCGCGAAGTCTATCCGGAGGAGAGGCGCGGATTCCAGGACCGCTTCGGCTATGCGCCGCTGGTGGTTCAGATCAGTTCGGGAAGCTATGCGACCCCGCACAAGACCTTCGCGCTGATGGCCTTCGTGCACAAGGATAATCCGCTGGCGAAGCTCACGCTTTCCCAGTTGGATGCCATCTTCGGCTGCGACCGGCGGCGGGGCGCGCCGGCGGCCATCCGCAGTTGGGATCAACTCGGGCTTACGGGGGAGTGGAGCGGGCGGCCGATTCACGTGTACGGCTACAACTTCGATACCGGCATGGCGCGGTTCTTCCGTCTCACGGTGCTGGAGGACAGCTTCAAGTGGAACCCGGAACTGAAGGACTTCGATAACGGCAGGGATGCGCACGGCGAGATCATCAATGCCGGGGTGTACGTGCTGGATGCGCTGGCGAAGGACCGCTACGGCATCGCGTTCGCCAACGTCCTGTATACCAACCCGAGCGTCAAGACGCTCGCGCTGGCGGCGGAGCCCGGCGGCCCATACGTGGAGCCGACCCGGGAGAATGTCTGGCGCCGCGCGTATCCGATTACGCGATACACCAATGTGGTGTTGAACCGCGAGCCTGGAAAGGCCGTGACGCCGCGCGTGAAGGAATTCGTCCGCTACCTGCTTAGCAAGGAAGGGATGGCGGCGGTGGTGGACGAAGGATCGTATCTCCCGCTCACCCGGGAGTTGATCCGCCGCGAGTCGCAGAAACTGGAATAGACGGTGCGTGCCGATATGATGATGAGCTACTGGAACCTGGCGGCGGGCGCGCTGCTCGCCGCATCCTGCGCTTGCGCGCAAACCCGCGATGCGCTGGACGTGCAGCGCGCGCGCGGCGCACGTGGCGGCGCGGGCCAAGAAGGAGTATTACAGCCAGCGTTGGAACCTGGACGACTTGCCGGAGTACCGGCCCGCGGTGCGCGTCGGGGGAACGATTCGCGAGTGGGGGGACAATTACTTCGCCGACAGCAACCTGAACCGGTACTGGGAGGAGGACTTCCACAAGTTACAGCCGGACGTGAGGTTCGATTACCACATGCAAAGCGCGCTGCTGGCGCTGCCGGCGCTGTCCACCGGAGTGGCGGACCTGGCGCCGTGCCGGCTGATCACGTTCGCCGAACTCGAAGCCTATCAGCGGGCTTACAACCGCGACCCGCTGGAGATCCTGGTGGCGACGGGGTCCTACAACGTGCCCGGTTGGAGCCCGGCCCTGGGGATCGTGGTGAACAAGGAGAATCCGCTGTCGCGGCTCACGCTGAAACAGTTGGACGGCATCTTCGGGACGGCGCGGAGCGGGGGATGGAGCGGCACGACGTGGCATCCCGAGGCGGCGCGGTCCGCCAAAGACAACATCCGCACGTGGGGCCAACTTGGTCTGAGGGGGAAATGGAAGGACATGCCGATTCACGTCTACGGGCTGAATCTGAAATACGGCATGACCAACAGCTTCCAGGCGAAGGTGTTTCACGGCGGCGATAAATGGAACGAGAATCTGATCGAGTACGCCAATTACTCGAAGGCCGATGGCTCCATTGCGATCGCGGCGGATCAACTGATGGCGGATCTGAGCCGCGATCCATACGGGATCGGCTATAGCGGGGTCATGTTTCTCACGCCGGAGACGAAGATGCTCGCCCTGGCGGCGAATGATGCGGGGCCATACATCGATCTCACGCTGGAGAATGTCCGGAACCGCAGGTATCCGCTGATCCTGGACGTTTTCTTCTACTTGAATCGCGTGCCGGGCATGCCGGTCGAGGGGAAGCTCAAGGAGTTTCTGCGCTATACACTGAGCCGGCAGGGACAGGACGCGATTCAGCGCGACGCAAAGTATCTTCCGCTGCCCGCGGACGTGGCGCGGGAGCAGTTGCGGAAGCTGGAGTAGCCATGCGCATTCGCTTGCCGCTGTGGACGGTGGTGCTCCTGCCGGCATCCTGCCTGGCGCAGGACGCCGCGGTGCGGGGCGTGATCCGAAGCTGGGGGAACAACGAAATGGCGGCGCTCGTGGAGCGGTGGCAGAGCGGGTTCCGCCGTCTGCATCCCGGGGTAAGCTTCGAAAACCGCCTGCTGGGACCGGCTTCGGCGATGGCAGGCATCTACACCGGAGTGGGGGAGCTTTCGTGGATGGGCCATGAACTGCGGACCGAGGAATCGATGGCGTTCGAGTGGGTTTTTCAATATAAGGCCACCGGGATCGAGGTTGCGACGGCGAGCCTCGACGTGCACGATCACGGCGCGCAACTGGTGGTGTTCGTGCACCGCGGCAATCCGATGCGGCGGCTGACGCTGGCGCAACTGGACGGGATCTTCGGCGGCGAGCACCGGCGCGGCGCGCGCAATATACGGACCTGGGACGAACTGGGACTGGCGGGGGAATGGGCGGCCGGCCGATCCACGTGTACGGGTACGACGTGCAGACCGAAGCCGGCGAGTATTTCCGGCGCGCGGTGCTGGGCGGCAGTTACAAGTGGAACTGCGGTCTGGATGGGTTCGCCGACGATTTGCACGAGGATGGGAGCACGGCGGACGCCGCCGCGCGGATCGCCGCCGCGGTAGCCGCCGACCCCTACGGCATCGGCTATGCCAAATTGCGATACGGCACGGCGGGGGTACGGGCGCTGGCGCTGGCGCCACGCGAGGGCGCGCCTTATATCGAGCCTACCCGGGACAATGTGCAGCGCCGCCTGTACCCGCTGACCCGTTCCATGATGGTGTACCTGAACCGGCCTCCGCACGGCGCGGTGGACGCGAAGGTGCGGGAGTTTCTGCGGTACGTGCTCAGCGGCGAAGGGCAGCAGGAGGTAAGCCGTGAGGGAGGTTATCTGCCGCTCCCCGCGGAGGTCGCGGCAGAGCAGTTACGAAAGCTGGAATAAGATGCTGGCGCGCGTTTTCGCCGTAGCAATCACGCTCCCCGCGGTATGCGCCGCCCAAGCGCTGCCGGCCTACCGCCCCGGACCGGCGGTGACGGGGACGATCCGGATCTGGGGCCACGGCGCGGCCGGGCACGACTACATCGAGACGCTGGTGCGCAAGTGGGAACAGGGCTTTCACCGGATCCAGCCGGACGTAGTGTTTGAGAACAAGCTGGCGGGCACGGCATCCGC